>JAGHCW010000090.1 GCA_021160245.1 bacterium
GCCGGTCTTTTTGAGCAGAACTCGTTCGATTTCATTCTGGCCGACTACCTTGTCGGCGAAATTGACTGCTTCACACCATCTGCGCAGTTTCCCGTGCTCTCCAATATCCATCGATGGCTGCGCCCCGGCGGCGAGCTACTAATCGTCGATACAGAGCCGCTGGCAAAGGGCTCCAACAGTGAAAATTCCCCGGCGCAAGAGCTCATGTTCTGGGGGCAGATGATACCTGTTCTCGCGAGGCGCTGGGATGAGAAGCCGAGGGATTACTCGTCGCAGCTCGTTTCGTCTTGGCTCGATGCAATAGGATTCGATGAGATCCGCATCGCGGAGAGTAAGAGAGAGCTTGACGCCTCGTGGGCTGAAAGCACGTATCAAGCATTCATTAGGCAGCTCGCGTTGCTCGACGATGAGGGGATGCGAGAGGCCATCAAACGTCGGCTTGACGCGGTTATGACTACCATCAAGCGCATCCAACACCTGCACAGACGCCCCATAATACAAGACAATTATTCCATACGTGCAAGCAAATCGCCGGAATAAGCTCCCCGCTCCTCTCGGGCAAGGCTTCGGAGATAAGACCTTAAATCCCATCCCAGACCCCAATCAAAATGCGCAAAGCAGCCATTTGCTGAAATGCGGGCTGGGCGCCCCATTTGAGGATAATCTACACCAGGCTTGAAGACGAGTTCGGTTGTATCTTGACATGACGGCAGATCCATGTTTCAATTCTCCTAGAGTGAGTGTTCTGTTTAAGTTAGCCGCAATTATTGAGAATGAACTTGCTTTTTCTGCATGGCGAGTTCTGCACTTGGCGCAATCGTGGTGTGCTTAGTGGCCATTCTACATGCCAAATAGGCAGGATCACATTGTTCTCAATGATTTCTGACAATTAAAGCTACAAGCTCGGAGGGAACCGTGAGCGGAAGACACGAGAACTATAACCTTCTTGAAGAGCGCTGGATCCCCGTCCTAATGGCCAACGGAGAGCACAAGCGTGTTGGGATTAAGGAGGCGCTTGCGAAGGCGGGGCGCATTCGGCAGATAGCGGCGAGCAATCCCATGGACCGCTTTGCCATTATGCGGTTTCTTCTTGCCTTGCTCTATTGGTGCGAGGGCAATCCGCCGGATGATCTCAGTGAGATACCAGTGGACGGATTTCCGCCGGATTGGTTCGCCAAACTCGATGAGAATAGGGATTGCTTCAACCTGCTTGGTGAAGGGAAGAGGTTCTATCAGTGGCGCAGGGATGGAGATTCGCCACTTACAGCGATTTATTTAATCCATGAAGCATCTCCAGGAGATAACACGCAACACTTCTCCCATTCCGAGGAGAAGGGAAGTGGTCTGTGTCCTGCTTGCTGTGCTATGGGTTTGCTGCGCCTGCCTGTTTTCGCAACGGGAGGCGGAGCGGGCAAATCGCCCGGCGTCAATGCAAAGCCCCCTTTTTATATGGTTTTTCTTGGTCATTCTCTTGCTGCAACCCTAAAGCTATCGTGGAGGCAGGTCTCATACATGGGAATTCCAGCATGGGTGAAACCGGACACTCCTCTACCAAAATCGGGGGACGTGCCCTTTCTTCTTGGACTGACATGGCTGTCCAGGCGGGTTTGGTTGGGTAATCCAGGCGAATGCGAAGCCAGCTGCGCTATTTGCGGGCGAAGAGAAAGACTCATATATAGAAGCATCTTCAAGGGCCTGGGCAGCACAAAAACAGATGAGATTCGAATCTGGCGCGATCCACACGCGATATATGAAGAAAGCAAGAAAGGTGATATCACTTCCCTTCATGCGGCAGATGTCATCGGATCCTCCCACGCGGCATCAGGTCAATGGGCAAAGGCGGTTGCGGGCATTATTGCCAAGCGCCCAGAGAGTCCTGAGACCAAAGTATGGGGTGTCGGTTTTTCGACAGTGCAGCAATGCAAGTTTCTGGAGGCAATAGAATCCAAAATCCCTCCGCTCCATCTGCAAGGAATTCAGCCACACCTCGAGATGTTCGAGCAATGGCAGCAGCAAGGCACGGACATGGACAGAAAAGTCAAGAAAATCACCGACGGAGACACCCCGCGCAAATCAGATCCCAAGAAGATAGCAAGGCAGCGATCGGCTGTCGCCGCCATCCGCCCCGACATAGAACACCGGGTCTCCGCGAGGTTGCCTGAGCTTCTCACAGAGGATGAAACCGCCTGGGTGGATGCCGCCGATGAATATGCCCCACTGATGAAATCGATCGCAAAATCACTGGCCCCCGGCTTCACTGCGGCTGCCCTTCGACGCAGAGATGCGATTGCCGAATTGAAGCCAGATATGAAGCCTAAGGCAAAGCGAAACAAACAGACCACGCGAAAGAAAGGAGGTGAGAAGTGACTGCCACAGCAAAATTCATAGAAACTCTGGAGAAGTTGAAGGAGGGTAATCTCGGTCTGCTGAGAACCCACGCCGGGCAGGGCCTTGACGAATCCGTCAATGGCTTCGATCTCTTCGCCGGCCTTTGGTGGCCTCTGCGAAAAGAGAACAACAGAGCGCCTCGACGCTCCGTGGCGTGGTTGATCGCAAAGCTCTATGCCTTTCGCCCGATTCGACATGAGAATGGGCTAACGATTGCTATCCAACTGCGGCGCTGCCGGCCACCAAAGAAGGAGGATAGGGATAGATTTCGACAGAAGTTCGACGAGATGCTTATCTTGCCTCTGGACGATATAGAACCAGCCCTGCAATGGGCGCTTCAACAGATCGATGATCTAGCGAATCCGAGACTTGATTGGGTAAAACTGACCGATGATCTATCTATTTGGGAACGTGAAAGCAAACGCCTCGAATGGGCGAGGGAATTCATTCAAACCGACGAAAGGGACAACGACAATGTTGATTGAGATACACATCATCCAGAACCATAGCCCGGCCAACCTCAACAGGGACGATCTCGGCGCACCAAAGACCTGCTACTTTGGCGGAGTCCTCCGCTCGCGCATATCCAGCCAGTGCATCAAGCGAAGCATCCGAATGAGCGATGAGTTCAAAGAATTGCTGGGCGGTGTCCGGACTCGTCAACTAGTAAGTGAGATCGCAAAGAGGGTTACCGGAAAGGCCGACGTCAAAAAGCGAGCGGAAAAGATACTCCAGCTGTGTGGATTCAAGGCCAAGAAGGCAAAAAAGAAGGACACGGAGGCAGATGATTCCAAGGATTCTGACAAGAGTAAGATGCTCGTCTATACAAGCCGGGACGCGATAGACGAGATGGCAAAGCTTCTTGAAAACGACGACGGGAAGACCGATGAACAACTGGCGCGCGACTTTGGGCAATTGATCAGTGAGCGAGTGGCAATGCCGGACATGGCGCTCTGCGGCAGAATGTTAGAGCCCGACAAATCCGCTAAGAAAGTGTGGGAAC
>JAGHCW010000218.1 GCA_021160245.1 bacterium
CAACTTGTCCTCGTTCGCAACATTCAGCACCCCACCCGGCGACTTGGCATCTTGATACCAGTCCTTTAGAACGGCAATTGCTGTGTCCCCCGCCGCCGCCTTCGCAAGGGCCATCTGGAACTCATCCTCTTGAGCGCCTCGTCTAATTGTCCGTCCATATCTTGACTCGTTTTGGAGGTCAGCAAGGTATTGCTCCGCCTCGTTCGGATCATTTCCCATAACTAGGTTGAGGCTGACGTTGAAATAGGGGATGAAGCTGAGTGGGATTGACCAGACGAAGCGTGTGCCAAGCAGCGACCCAACCTGCTCGCCAACGGCATCATCGGCTGCCGACTGGATGCCCGACTCGAACTCGTGGAGCTCCGAGACCTGTGAGAGCAGGAGGTCCCTTATGTCGATGCCGATCTCGACACGAGTGGGCGAGGGGCCTCTATTATCCTCGACCCGCTTCTCTATGACGAAGTCGATCCGCGTGGCGCACCCCAAAACCAGAGCGACAAAGATGAGCACGGAGGCTGTCAGGGCGAAAATTCTCGCGCGTCTCACGACAGGGCCCTCTCAAATATTCATAAGAGCTGGGATGATCCACGAAGGTCACGAAGATGCACTAAGATGCTTTTTCCTTCGTATCTCTTCGTGTTCTTCGTGGACGGACCTCTTATGTCCTAATTGCCGCTCAGGCTCAGCTCCCAAATGCTCGGATCGGCGGTGCTGGTCGTGACGAGGGGGGTGAATGGCCGAGCCAAGGGCCTTCAGTGTGACCTCGGGCATCATGGAATTGAGATACGTGCGCAGCTCGCCGAGGGTAACAGCGCCGTCTCTTGGGCCCGCTCCCTCAAAGCCGTCCGCCTTCTCAGACAGGCCCTCGAGGAGGCAGTGCGTGAACGCGCCGTTTGACCAGGAGGAATCCTCGACAGCAAGCCTATCGGTAATTGAGTCCTGAGCGGGAATTACTGCGGCCTGTTGTGCTGCGTCCGGGTCGGCCTCCGTATTCTCTTGTGTCATCGTCTCTATCCTCGGAAGACCTCTGATGATTTTCCTGAGCATCTCATCTACAGCGCCAAGAACAGCTCTGTTCAAGTATCTTGCCTCTTTCGCCCCTGTTCTTGGGGAAACAGAAACACCAGCATACTGAGCCGGGTCGCTATGAGAGTAGTACACCGAGTCATTCATCATCAGTTCATTTGTGGACGTTTTTGTCACGGATAACTCGTCAAGAATTCATAAGAGCTGGGGGGATCCACTAAGGTCACGAAGGGGCACTAAGAAGATCTTCCCTTCGTGTCCCTTCGTGTTCTTAGTGGACGAACCTCTTATGATCATCACACCGAGAGATCGAGCTTATCGAGAATCGTCTTGTCCAGATTGCCGACTATCGAGAGAGCCAGTTCGCTTTCCCCGAAGAGCTTGCGCGCAAGAGCACTGACAGCTTCAGTAGAGACTGCGTCAACTTTCGCGCATATCTCGTCAAGCGACAGTATCTTATCGAAATAAATATGGCTCTTCGCAAGCCGCAGCACCCGGGCGGAGGTCGACTCAAGCGCGAGCATCATTGCGCCCTTCAGCTGCTCTTTAGTCGCCTCGGTCTCCTCGTTGGAGACTCCCTCATTCACCAGAAGTCGCAGCTGGGCCATTATCAGTTTGATGAGGCGCTTCATTTTCTTGGGTCCTGTTGCTGAGTGGATGGCGAAGATACCGGCGTCCCTCCGTCGCACAGAGAAGGAGCTGATGTCGTAGCAGAGGCCGTGTTTCTCCCTTATCTCTTGGAAGAGACGGCTTGAGGCGCCGCTGCCGAGGAGTGTGTCTAAAACGGCGAACTCAAAGCGATCGGGGCTCATGTATGGCAAGCCCTCAACGCCGAGGCAGATGTTGATGTGGTCGAACTTTCTCGTATATACGCCCTTCTTTCCCACGAATTCCGGGGGGCCTGTTTGGAAGAAGTCCGAGTCGTCGCCGGGAGGTATCTTGCCGAAGGCCTCCGACGCGATATCTGCGAAGCGCTGCGGGTCGATATTGCCACTGCATGCGACGACCATATTCTTGCCTACGTAGTTCCTATTATAGTACTCAAGGATGGTCTCCCTGGCTAGCCTTCTGAGAAAGGATTGATTGCCCAGAAGCGACATCCCATGCGGGTGTTTGGGCCATACATCCCTCAAAAATTGCATGATACTATTTGATGTCGGATCGTTCGTCTCCCTGAGTATCTCATCTAGAACGACGGTGCGCTCGAGTTTCATAGCGTCCGGCTCAAAGAGCGGGGTGGAGACAAGGTCGGATAGCACGTCAACACCGATGTCCATGTGCTTATCGAGGACCTTCACCATGAATACCGTGGATTCGTGGTCGGTCCAAGCGTCCAGCACGCCGCCTATGCCCTCAATCGAGTTGGCTATTTCCTTTGCTGTTCGCTTTTTTGTCCCCTTGAAGACAAGATGCTCAATGAAGTGCCTAATACCGCCCGTCTTTCCCCAATCCTTCGCAGGTCTTGTGTTGATCCAAACCGCGATTGAGACGGATTTAACATGCTCAATCGGCTCGCATAATAGGGTAACTCCGTTATCTAGAACGCGCTCATCAATCACATCCGATCCTCAACAGAAGTATAATGGTTAAAGGGGGAACATGGATACCCGGGCCCCGACCGCCAACTGCCAACCTACAATTAGACATCTAGATTGCGAACCAGAAGGGCATTCTGCTCAATGAACTCCTTGCGCGGCTGAATCTGTGCGCCCATAAGCCTAATGAAGAGATCGTCGGCCGCAAGCACGTCATCGATGGTAACCTGGACGAGCGTCCTTGTCTCCGGGGCCATCGTCGTCTCCCAGAGCTGGTCAGGATTCATCTCGCCGAGTCCCTTGTACCGCTGTATCGTAAGACCCTTGCTTCCGATGTCCTTGATATTCCGAATGAGCTCGTCGTGGGATTCGATCCCTATTATCTTGTTACCCGCAACCAGCGAGATAGGCAGTTCAAAGAGCTGGTCCTTCAGCTCAGCATAGTCCCTGTACATGCCCGATGAGATGAAGAAGCCGCTAATGCTAGAGAGCCGCGAGGTCGAAGAACGCCTGTCCGTGACCATTATCTCAAACAGCCCGGTCTCATCGTCCGGCAGTAACGAGACAGCGAGATCAATGCGAGGCTCATTCACGATGTCCTTAATCTTTGCTCTGAGCTCATCGGTCGAATCTCGCGTCTCAAAGACCCGCCTGTCGTCCACGCCCATCTCAACAAGCGAATCGACCACTTCGATCGGGAAGCCCATCTGAAAGATGCGGTTTACTGCGTCTTGATAGGATGAGACCTTGTTTAGGTAGTCCTTTAGCTGGCTGCCGGAAAGCTCCGTGCCATTTGCACGCAGCACCGAATCCTCCACTCCTCGAACCATCAGATATCGGTCTAGCTCCCTTTCCTGTCGCAGGTACTTGTCCTTCTTGCCCTTCCGGACCTTGTAAAGAGGCGGCTGGGCAACGTAAAGACGACCCTCGGTCGTTATCTCCTTCATATACCGGAAAAAGAAGGTGAGGAGCAGTGTCGTGATGTGAGAGCCATCAACATCCGCATCTGTCATGATGATGACTCGGCCGTAGCGGAGCTTATCTATTTGGAATTGCTCTTGCCCAACGCCCGCCCCAAGGGCAGAGATAATAGTCTTGATCGCCTCGTTAGCCAGCATCTTGTCCTGGCCAACCTTCTCCACATTGAGTATCTTGCCTCGAAGAGGCAGGATGGCCTGAAATACTCTGTCTCGGCCCTGTTTCGCGTTGCCGCCCGCGGAATCACCCTCTACGAGGATGAGCTCGGTCTTCTCGGGATCGCGCTCCGAACAATCGGCGAGTTTGCCAGGCAGCGGACTCGATTCCAGAACGCTCTTGCGCCTCGCCAGATCGCGCGCGCTTCTTGCTGCTGTCCTGGCCTTGGCCGCGCTCGCCACCTTTGCCACGATTCTTCTGGCCTCGGTCGGATTCTCCTCCATGAAGTCCCGCAGGAACTCCCCCACTAGCGACTCGACGAGGCCTTTCACCTCGTTGTTGCCCAGTTTCGTCTTTGTCTGACCTTCAAATTGGGGGTGCCTGATCTTGACGCTCAAAACGGCTATCAGACCCTCGCGAACGTCATCGCCGCTTGGTAGGTCCTTCAAATCCTTGAACAGGTTGTTCTTCTGGCCATAAGCGTTGATCGTCTTGGTCAGCGCCGCGCGGAAGCCCGAAAGATGCGTGCCGCCCTCCTTCGTCAGAACGCTGTTGGCAAATGTCTGTATCTGCGACCCGTAACCGTCGTTGTAAACCATCGCGAGGTCAATGCCCACTTCGTCCACATGCGTCGTGAACGCAAGCGTCTTCACTAGCGTCTGCCGATGCTCCGCCCGATTCAGGTCCGATACGAATGAGCTCAGCCCACCCGTAGTGTAAAATACTTCCTGCTTCCCGGTCCGGCCATCGGAGAGCTCTATTCGAAGCCCCTTGTTCAGATAAGCCAAGTTCTTCAGCCGACGAGCGATTGTGGAGTAGTTCAGCTCTATCTCCTCGAAAATGCTCCTGTCCGCCAAATAGCGTATCTTCGTCCCACGCTTCCTCGTTCCGCTGACCACCTTCAGCTCCGTGACAGGAAAGCCGCGTTTGTAGCTCTGGTGATGTATCTTGCCGTCCCGCTTAATCTCGAGCTCCAGCCACTCTGAAAGAGCGTTCACGACGGAAAGGCCGACCCCATGCAGCCCACCGGACACCTTATACGCCCCGGAGTCGAACTTGCCGCCCGCGTGAAGCGTCGTCATCACGACCTCGGCAGCGGACTTGTGCTCGCCCTCGTGCCAATCGACTGGAATTCCTCTCGCATCGTCAGCAACCGTCACTGAGTTGTCCGAGTTAATCGTTACACCTATCTTAGTGCAATAACCCGCCATCGCCTCGTCAACGCAGTTGTCAACGATCTCATAGACGAGGTGGTGCAGACCGTATTCGTCCGTGTTACCGATATACATCGCCGGACGCTCGCGAACCGCCTCGATATCACCGAGAACCTTTATACTCTCCGCACCGTATGACGCCGAGCCGCGCTGGGCATCTGGAACATCCATCTTCTGAGAAGCCTCCCCCTCAGTATCGAGGGGTAAAATATCGGAATCTCGCTCCTTATCCTGCATATAACTCTCCCAAGTATTTGTGCCTTTTTTTCTCATTATAGAATAAGCGAGACATATGCAGCGGTCAAGGATTTCGAGTAGGCTTGAAAGGGCAATTCATGGCCTTTAATATCAGATTTAGGTCGTCCACGAAGGCCACGAAAAGCACGAAGACACCCTCATTTCGTCTCCGTCCGGTTGAACAAGTTGAATGGGGCTCATTTGGCGCGTCTTCTTGATTCGAGGCCCAGTCGGATCTTATGTCATACGTGGATACGTCTTACATAGCATTGATCAGGCTTCTAGTATCTATCTGTCGGCAGTTAATATATCAGTCTGTTCTATCGATAAGGATTTCATTGAATATACCTGCTATCAAATAGTATGTTGTTTGATGAGAATCATTCACGCCTTTTGAGAGCTAACTGAGATGCGCTTCGACAGGGATTTATTTCGACCGGAAGAAGAGCTTTTTCTGCTGCTGTGCCGCTCGAAGATCGGCCGGGAGCAAAAGGAGCGCGTCGCACGGATATTGAGCGGCCGGCTGGATTGGGCGGTCTTTTCCAGGCTGTGCAAGCGGTTCAAGCTTAATCATCTAGTCGCATTCAACCTGAAGTCGCTCGCCGGAGACTATGACATTCCGAGCGAGCTTTCCAAGCGATTTGAGGCCATTCTCTGCTCTGCCATCGTGAGGAACGAGTTCTGCATATTCGGACGTGAGCTGCCGGCGATTCTTCACGCATTTGCGCGAGCGGGAGTGCAGACGATACTGCTTAAGGGCCCTGTGATGGCTTTGATGCACTATCAGCGTCGGTGTCTGAGGCTTTTTGGGGACCTCGATTTTCTCGTGCGGCGTGAATCGCTTCTTGATGCCGCCAATGCGTTAATCGCGGAGGGATTCTCGGTGCCGGAGGCGTACAAAGACTGGTCGCTGGCGAAGATTGACGAGGGGAAAACCTATCCCCCGCTGTGCAAGATGGACATATCGGGACAGAGAATAACCGTTGATCTTCATTGGCAGCTCAGCGAAAAACGCGATATAGATGAGGAGAGCTTCTGGAGCCGGGCCGAGCCTCTTGAGATCAACGAGGCGCACGGGTTGATTCCCTGCGTCGCGCATCGGCTGTTTCACATCTGTAGCCACGCGGCGGACCATGGTTTCTCACCTTATGTATGGGACGGTTCTTCTCTTGCGATGCTTTCTGCGTGTGACATTAACGCGGTCTTAGAGAGTTCGGGCGACGGTCTTGGGTGGGATGAGTTCGTTCGAGTGGCGAAGTTCTCTGGCGTTCTTGGCCATTGCTATGATTTCCTTAAGCTGTCCGAGCATCTTCTGGGCGCGCACGTCGAAGATACGCAGTATGAGCAGCTCGCGAAGGGGGCAGCGCACAGGAGTGGCGACCACAAGTGGGCCTCGGTCGCGACAAGATTCTTGCGCCGGAAGCCGGATGATATGATGCGTTATGCGCACAATCTCTTGTTCCGCCGCGACGTCCGCTTGTCAAAGAGGCTGCGACGTATTCGGCGGAAGTGCTTTCCGCCCGTCAATGCTGTTGCGATATATTACGGGATTTCTCCCACGTCTTTTGCCAAGTACTTTTACTATGCACGCAGATTGCTCCGCCCTTCGATTCTCATAAAGGGCTTTTGTCTTTCGTTCAGGCTCGCACAAGCGGTGCTGCGTTCTCTCATTTAGAGTTCGTGGGTAACGGCGGCGGGTAATCTGCGGCGTGCTCTTCCGAATGCTCTTGTCTCGGCCATTCCATTGTTCCTGTTTTCCTGTTTTCATTCCAGCCTTTTCCGTCGAACGAAAACTCATCTTACCGAAAGAGATTGACAGCGCTTGGTTGTCGGTCTATTGTAAGTGCGCTTCTCGCGTGTCGGTAGCAGTGGTCTTGGGGATAATCTTTGGGGCTTAAAGTCTAGAGTGGGAGGAGAGGAGACTAAAGTAACTGTTAAAGACAAAGTCTGGCTTCTGTCTAAGCCTATTTGTGAGAGTCTTGGGCTTGAGCTTGTGGATATTGAATATAAGAAGCAGGGCAAGACTAGGCATCTGCGAGTCTTGGTTGACAAGGTCGGCGGCGTTTCGGCTGAGGACCTGAGGGCTTTGAGTCTTGAGCTCTCTCCGCTTCTTGATTTAGAGGATTTCATTCCTCAACGATATACTCTAGACGTCTCTTCGCCTGGGGTTGAGAGGCCTTTGAATCGGATTGAGGATTTCGAGCGTTTTCTCGGTCGGCGGGCGGCTGTTTCGTTGTTCGAGCCGATGGGAAGCGTAAAGAAGTTTGAGGGCAGGATCAGCAAAGTATTGTCGAGCGATGGCGGCTTTTCGGTGGTTTTTGAGCTCTCGGGAGGAGAGCAGATTGATGTGCCGTTCAGCAGGATTGGGCGAGCGCGTCTTCGCTGGACCACTGAGGAGTTGCTCTCTGGTGTTGCAAGGAACTTGTAGGATTAAAGCTGTTTCTTATGAATAAGCAATTGATTAAGGCAATAGAGTCCCTTGAGTTTGAGAAGGGCGTCTCTAAAGAAAAGTTGATTTCAGCCGTGGAGTCTGCGCTTGCGGCGGCCATCTGCCGCGATACGGAATCAGCCCAGGAGTACGTTGAGGTCAGAATTGATCCTGAGAACGGCGACATGTTGGTCTATGACGTGAAGACCATCGTTGATGAAGTGGTCTCGGATAAGAATGAGATAGCGAGGTCTGATCTTGCGTCGCTGCCACCGGAGGTCGTGCAGACTGATGAAGTTGTGAAAGTACCAAGAGAGGTCAGGGATTTTGGCCGGATTGCGGCCGGGATAGCGAAGCAGGTCATCATGCAGAAGGTGCGCGAGGCGGAGAAAGAGGCGGTTCAGGCGGAGTATAGTAGCCGCGTGGGCGAGATGGTGACAGGTATCGTCATTCGCTCCGAGCCTTCTGGCACGGTTTTGGACCTAGGTCGTGCAGAGGGTATAATTCCGAGGCGTGAGCAGCTTGCTCAGGAGCGGTTTCGATATGGTGATCGCGTAAGCGCTTACGTTCTTGAGGTCGCAGAGAATCGCAATCGGGCACAGGTTATTCTCTCGCGGGCGCATTCCGGTCTGGTGAGAAATCTCTTCATGGCAGCCGTTGCGGAAGTTGCGAGCGGTCTTGTGGAGATCAAGGACATCACGCGGATTCCGGGCGAGCGCACCAAGATGAGCGTCCTTTCACAGGACGAGAGCGTGGATGCGGTTGGCTCCTGTGTTGGCGTTCGCGGCGCGAGGGTTCAGACGGTCATACGGGAGCTTAAGGGCGAGCTCATTGATATTGTCAATTACGATCCTGATCCTGAAATATATATTCGGAACGCCCTTGTCCCCGCGAAGGTGCAAGCGGTTAAAATTGATCACGAGAAAAAGACAGCCCGCGCCGTTGTTCCAGACGGAGACTTCTCTCAGGCCGTCGGTCGGCACTGGCAGAATGTCTCGCTGGCAAGCAGGCTGACCGGCTATTCCCTTGAGGTTCAGAAGGAGTCTGCGGCACGCGAGGAAGAAGGTCGCGGTCTGGAGCTCTTAGAGCATTTCAAAGAGTCGCTAGTTAACGAGGTCGGCTTGGACAAAGAGAAGCTCAGTCTCCTTGAGGCGGAGGGGATGCTCTCCATTGAAGCTGTGGCGGCTAGAACTCCGCAGGAGCTAGCCCGTTTACTTGATATCGGGCCAAAGCAGGCGAGAGCGACGGTTCTCTATGCCCAGAACAAGATGCGAGTGGAGCAGAGGCCTGTGAAGGAGACAGCGGCCGACGCGAAGGACGAGGCGGTTTCGGATTAGTCCCAGGTGGCATTTTTCAATTCACATCGAAATATGAGATTGGTTAGGAGCTAAGTGGTTAAGATGCGTGTCTATCTGCTCGGCAAGGAGCTGGGCGTACCCTCGAAAGAGATACTGGATATCCTCGAGGGGCTCGGCACCCCCGCAGCTTCTCACATGAGCGGCATTGATGACGAGACCGTCGAGCTCATTAGGGAGTACTTAGCGGAGAAAGCCGGAGACTCTCGAGCGAAGAAGACGAAAGCCGCGCCCGTCGCAACAACGCCAAGTGCCGCAGAAGAGGCGCCGGCCGCGGTTGAACCGAAGAAGCCGCAACCGGCGCCGGTCGCTGTCGAGCCGGTCACTGTCGAGCCGATCGAGAAGCCCAAGAAAGACGATGAAAAGGAAAAGCCCAGAAAGATCGTTATTAGCAGATCGCTTGCGGTGCCAGATTTGGCTGAGAAGCTGGGAGTTGAGTCCGGCCAAGTGATTGACGCGCTCGCAAGAGAGGGCATTGAGTCGGACGAGAGCAAAGTTCTTGGACTTGAGGTCACGAGACGCATCGCCTCACATCTTGGTGTCGATATTGACGCGGTTGATAAGTCGGATGATGCACTCTTCAATATCGAAAGAGAGTCGGAGAAGAATCGTCGGGACGTAGGCCCGAGAGCGCCAGTTGTGACGATTATGGGCCACGTTGACCACGGCAAGACGACAATTCTCGACGAGATGAGGAAGTCCAAGATAGTCGATGGTGAGGCCGGCAGCATCACACAACACATCGGAGCGTATTATGTCGAGACGCCCCAGGGCGATGTGGTTTTCCTCGACACGCCAGGGCACCAGGCCTTCACAGCGATGCGAGCTCGGGGCGCCCACGTTACCGACATCGTGGTGCTTGTGGTGGCCGTGGACGATGGTCTGATGCCCCAGACGGAAGAGGCGATTCGCCATGCCAAGACTGCAAATGTCCCGATAATTGTCGCGCTCAACAAAATCGACAAGGCCAAAGAAAACGTAGAGCGCGTCAAGCGAAGCTTCGCCCGCTTCGGCCTATTGCCGGAGAAGGAGGGCGGGGAGACGATATTCATCGAGACATCTGCAATTCGGCGCGTTGGGCTGGAATCACTTCTTGAGATGATAATCATTCTATCACAGATGCTGGACTTAAAAGCGCCTCGTAAGGGCCCGGCTAGGGGCACGATTATTGAGACAAAACTTGACAAAGGCAGGGGCCCTGTCGCGACGGTTCTTGTTCAAGAGGGTCTTTTGGAGCGAGGCGATACTTTTGTTGCGGGCATGTCTTCAGGCAAGGTTCGCGCGATGACGGACGATCTCGGTCGGAAGGTTAAAGAGGCGGGGCCATCACGTCCAATTGAGGTGATGGGTTTTGACAGTATGCCCCATGCTGGGGACGTATTTTACGCGATTCCCAAGGGTCGTAAGGCCAAGGACTATTTGCAGAGTCTGGAGGCTCTTCAGCGTGAGGAGGAATTGAAGAGGGCGCCGAAGATGCCGGGCGAGCCCTATCTGCCGCCGCTTGAGGATGAGGTGGAGGCCAGGGCGCAATTTAGCATCATCCTTAAGGTGGATGTGTTTGGATCGCTTGGCGCACTCTCCAATTCCCTTTCAAAGACGGCTAAAGGCGAGGTGGATCTCGAGATCATTCACTCGGGAGTCGGCAGCGTGTCGAAAGCTGACGTATCTCTGGCGGAGATAGCATCTGCCGAGATCATCGGTTTTGGCATTAAAGTTGAACCACAGATAGCAGCGTTTGCCAAGCAACAGGGCGTCAAGATCAGCCGGTTTGACGTGATCTATTCCCTTTTGGACTATGTGGCGACGGCGCTTGTTAAGTTGGAGAAGCCGACTCTGGAGGAGGAGGAGATCGGGCGAGCCGAGATTAGAGCCAT
The DNA here is from genome assembly GCA_021160245.1 of bacterium. Lineage (GTDB taxonomy): Bacteria > B130-G9 > B130-G9 > B130-G9 > B130-G9 > JAGHCW01. Next base: position 10,804 of record JAGHCW010000218.1, read on the forward strand.
CTTCTCGATTCCTTCAGCAGGTCGTGTAGCAGGCTGTTTCGTTCAGTCCGGAAGGATCGCGCGTGACGGCAAAGCCCGGGTCTTCAGGAACGGTGAGGAGATTTACAGCGGCAAAATATCATCCCTCAAACGGTTCAAGAAAGACGTTAAGGAAGTGCAGACAAACTTCGACTGTGGAATCGGGCTCCACGGTTTTCAGGGCTATCAGGAGAAAGACATAATTCAATGCTATAAGCTCGTAGAGAAACGACCGGAATAAGAAAGCTGAACCATGCCTGCTTCAAGGGCTAGAGAGCTTAACCTCCTGCTCATTCAACCGCCGCTCCCGATCAACGAGCGTCACAAGAGGATCATTCCCCTATCGCTTACCTATATCGCCTCATACGCGAGAGAGCAGCTCCCGAATGTAAACGTCGAGATTCTTGACGCGCAGGCGGAGAACCTCGACTATGACCAAGTGTGCCGCCGGGTCTGGCAAACGAAAAGGGACGTCATCGGGATAACGTTCTGGACTCCCCAGGCCACGTTCGCATACACGCTCGCTTCAGCAATTCGGAAGCTCTGCCCAAATGCGAAGACCGTTTTGGGTGGAGTCCACACGACAATCTTCCCCGAGGAGGCCGCGAAGCACGCCGATTACATTATCGTCCGCGAGGGCGAGAGACCATTCTGTGAGCTCTTGAGGCGCCTCGGAACTGGCGAATCGCCTGATGGCATACCGGGATTGGGGTACTGGTCAACGGAGGAGGATGAGCTCAAGTTCTGGCCGGAGAGCGAGTTCATCGAGGACCTGGATGAATTGCCCTTTCCGGCGTGGGACCTTCTGAAGATGAGATACTACACAACCAATATGCACGTCACAGGTGGGCGGCGAATGCCCGTCGTGGGCTCGCGCGGTTGCCCTTACAACTGCGTCTATTGCACGTCTCCATTCCTATGGAAACGCAAGGTCAGATACCGGGACCCGGTTAAGGTCGTTGATGAGATAGAGGAGATTGGTAAGAGGTTTAAAGTCAACCAGATTCACTTCTGGGATGACAACCTCCTTATGGTTCGGGAGTATATCAAAGGTCTTTGCGAGGAAATTATCCGGCGAAAGCTCTCGATAAACTGGGTCGGCCTCACGCGGGCGTCGCACATGGTTAAGAATCAGGACTTGATGCAGCTAATGAAAGATTCCGGATGCATCGGGATAGAAATCGGCATAGAGAGCGCGAATCCGGAGACATTCGACAAGATCGACAAGCAGGAGTCGCTCGAGGACATCGTTACATGTGCGAAAGTGCAGTCTGCTGTGGGCATGTATCCGATGTTCACTTACATGGCCTTCAACCCGGGCGAGACGCTTGCAGGCTATTATTTGCAGGCGGAGTTCATCGACAAGATACTCGACGGTCTGCCCTGGGCGGAACACTTTCATCCGCTTCCCTATCTCGTTTACGTAGGGCAATTCTGCACGGCGCATCCGGGCACGAATCTCTACTCTCTCGCGTCATCTCTTGGGATCGTATTGTGCAGGGATTGGTCTGATTACTATCATCACAAAATAAACTTCGTGCCGGACTCGCTTCTAGATGACGTCCCAATACGCAACATAAAGAAACTCAGGCTCGTCGATAATTGGATATGCCTAAACGCCATGGCCGGAACAGTTTATGAGTTTTACAACGACCATCAATCGGATATGGAGCACAAGATAAGACATTTCAGGTATCTCAAATTCGTCAGGGCGTTCTTTGACCAATGCAACGGGAAGCTCACTATCCGGCAGATTTGGCGCGAATTGACCGTATATCTGAAGATGAACAGCGACGAGGCCTTGCGTCAGACCGCCTTCACTTCGCTTATCCTGGGTCAACTGGGGCTTATAAGGTCCGCCATCTTTCAAAAAGACCTCGATATCCGTCCAAAAACAATAAACATTCCAATAGGCGCCGCCGGACTAATCAAGTTTGAGGTCTTTCGACGAATCGGCGCCCTTTACGATCTCTTTGGCAACTAATCATGCGCCTCAAGTTTGAGCCTGTAAGCTAGGCCGTGGCTAAGATCGCAATTATTGACCTTCTCTTCAACTGGCCGCCGGATGGTGGGGCAAGGACGGATATAAGGCAAATTGCCGTCAGTCTCTCCCCAAACCATCAAGTAGCGATTTTCTGTCCGGATTACAGAACAGGCTTTCCAAGAGGGCGCATCGCTCAAGACCCGGGGGTATTCGTTCGCAAGATACCATTCGAGGACTACGAGTTTCAGCCACGGACGCTAGGCTCGCGGTTCAGGAAAGCGATTGATGAGTTCAAGCCGGACTGGGTATTTATCGCCGATGGTTGGTATTTCAAACCGTACGTAGCGGCGGCGATGCAGGGCTATCGTCGAATACTCCGCTTTTATGCCCATGAGTCGCTCTGCCCCAAGTCTCACGGACACTTCATGGACGGTTCGCTCCGCCTTTGCCAACGCAACTGGCTAGAGAACTGGCGGGACTTTCTGCCATGCGTCCTTTGCGCGCACAAGTGGCTTCACGAGGACCCCCGAGTTGAGCACTTCCGGATACCATTCTTCAGATCGCTCGCGTTCCTTCCGCATTATCCCCGACTCGTCAAGCGAGTGCTCAGGTCGGTCGATATGATCATTTGCTACAACGAGTTCATCGCCGGCAAGCTGCGTCCATATAACGACAACGTCCAGATCACCCCATCTGGGATAGACGCCTCAAGATTCCAGGCATCTGACGCGCCTCGTGATGGCGGGCCAATCAGGATATTGATGGCGGGTCGGAAGGGCGACCCCCTCAAGGGCTATGACACTCTCTTCCGGGCGGTGGCGCCGCTCGTGCAGAACGGATTCGATATCCGGCTATTCGTAACCGAAGCGCCGGCGAGAGATGAGGGGTTCGTCACATTCACAGGCTGGCTCGATCAGGATGGCCTAGCTGAGCTCTATAGAAAGATGGACATCTGCGTGGTGCCATCCGTTTGGCCGGAACCATTTGGGATAGTGGCGCTTGAGGCAATGGCCAGCGAAAGGCCGGTGATAGTAACCCGCGTGGGTGGCCTCCAACACATCGTCGCGGATGGAATTGATGGCTTCGTTGTGGATAGCTTCGATGCTCAAGCATTGCGTGAAAAGATCATAAGGCTGATAAACGAGCCCAATCTGCGCAAGTCAATGGGCACCGCTGGCCGCGAGAAGGTCCTCGCCAAGTATCAATGGGACCACATTGTAGAGCGGTTCTACGAGCCGATCTTCGCTGATCTGGAAAGCCCGAAACCCGCATAGAAATCGTCGATCGGCATCCTGTCACCTATGAACCGGTTGAGCAGGTTCCGCTCGTGAACGACCTGTGCCCACATGGGGTCAGTAATCACATCCCGAACATCTGCCACCTTGCCAATCAACTTGTGGTTTGTGGCCCAGACCGTCAGGAAGCCCCCTGCAAGGTCGGTTCGTTCGATTAAAGATATGAACGGGTTACAGTTGTTCCGAAAGAGCGCGATCTCCTCACCCTTGAGCGCGTAACCCCAAGCATAATTGACCGCCAACCTCCCCTGCTTCGGCACGAAGCGCAGAATCTGACGACTGATGAACCCGGCCCGCAGGCGCGACTCGTCCGGAAACCACCCATGGAGGCGCCCAACGAGTGAGCCCTGGGGCTCCGGCTCAGTGGTCGATAGGCACATCTGCACCTGCCTGATGTAGTCAGAATGGATGGCGTCATCATTGTCCACGCGGCTCGTAATTAGATACTCAGTGTCCCTGTGGAGCCTCTCGCTTATGTAAGCCTTCGCCCGAACGCGCGACGGCTCGCAACGCTCTGCGAAGGCCTCGAAAGCGCCCGCGGTGTATAGAGAAACCATCGGACATTCGGGGCCAGGATACCGCTCGATCCGCTCCTTGAAGCGCTCGGGCGTACCATCGTCGAATACTACCAGCCATTGAAAATCCCCGCACGTTTGAGCTCTTACCGATGGGATTGTGTACTTCTCGAAGAGGCCAAGACGGTGCTCCATCCAACTGTCAGGGTCCGCCGTCGGCTTCTGGCCTGACCTATCGGCGCGAACCTCGCTGGTGGCGCTCGAGTAAAGCCCGGTGTTGAATCTGGTAAGAAGAAAATGCTGGAACTTCATCGCTTCCTGCTCGAGGTGGCTATTTGTCCACTCAGTCGAACTGATAACACCTAAACGTCGGTGGTTTGTCAACCAATTGGATACCTGTCGCAGATGCGGCCTAGCCCTTGAAAAAGAGGATGCTTGTGGTAGTTTAGACTGAAATTGGAATCGCGGAACGATTTAAAACTAGGAGATGAGATGCTTCTTAGGCGTATTGCCCTGATTCTTATGATTCTCTCGATCACTGTTGCGCCTGCATTTTGCGAGGATGGCGCCAGCGATGGCCAGGGAGTTCGTCTGACGCCGATCGTTCTCGCGGTTCGTGAGGCGCAAGACGCCGTTGTGAACATCAGCACGGAACGGATTGTAGAGCGGTCTTATATGTTTGGCGGCTCGCTTTTTGAGCAATTCTTCCGCGCGCCTCCGATTCCCAGAAGCGAGAAGCAAACGAGTTTAGGCTCTGGCGTGTTGATAGATGACAATAATCATGTGCTCACGAATGCACATGTCATCCTCAGGGCATCGGTCATTTCGGTTAAGACTTCTGACGGCAAGGTCTATGAGGGTAAGTTGATTGGCTGGGACATTGAGTCTGACATCGCGGTGGTTGAGGTCATCAGTGATCGTCGCTTGCCCCACGCGAAGATCGGAACGGCGAAGGACCTAATGATCGGCGAGAGCGTGATAGCAATCGGGAACCCATACGGGTATTCCCAGACCGTAACGACTGGGGTCGTGAGCGCCTTGGGGCGCGACCTTGATGTGGGCAGCGCGGAGGGCGGGCAAGGGGAGACCCTCTACGATCTTATCCAGACGGATGCCGCTATTAATCCCGGCAACAGCGGCGGGCCCCTCATAAACATCTTGGGAAAGGTGATCGGGATCAACACCGCCATTCTAGGTTCCGCCGAGGGGATGGGATTCGCAATCCCCATTGACCGCTCGATGCGAGTGGTCGAGGACCTGATAAACTACGGCGAGGTTCACACTCCGTGGCTCGGGATATGCACCGAGACGCTTGAGCCGTCAAGGGAACGCTCCTCATGCAAAGCCGCGGACATCAAGACAAACGTCGTAGTTACATTCGTATTCGCCACAGGCCCCGCCAAAGGAATCGTCCAAGTCGGCGACATCATCGGGAGCATTGGTGGAAGCGAGGTCTCTTCCGCTCAGGAATTTCGCGCCATGCTGAAGGACAAAAAGACCACAGATAAGATAGAGATCGGCCTCGAGCGAGATGGCGACTCGCGGACAGTTCAGGTTCATGCCAGGCGCTTTCCGCTCAAGGAGGCCCAAGCCCTCTGCTACGAGTGGCTTGGCTTCTCGGTTGACGAGGTCAGAACGAGGCAGCGGACCCGGTTTGGCGCCGAGAGCGCGTCTTATGTCATCGTATCCGAGCTTAAGAAGAAGGGCGCAGCGCACAGAGCAGGCCTTCAAATGGGAGACCTTCTCTCGCAAATAGACGGCCGGGCGCTCAGTAACATATCTGATTTCCAGCGGGCTATGATGTTCTCCGGCGGTCGCAGCAGCATATACGTGGAGCTTCATCGTGGGCGGCATATCCTCAGGGGCACGATACCATGATTGCACCTCAGGTGCGCTGGAAGTTCAGTGACGGATTTGAGGTGGAGACAGCATGACAGGGATGACTTTCCCTGAAAAAGTCCTAGCCACAAAAGCTGGGCTTTCGCGCGTTGAACCGGGACAGATAGTCACGGTTTCGCCCGATTTCCTCATGTCGCACGACAACACCGCGGCAATCTCAAAGACGTTCACGGCGATGTCCGCAAAGCGGGTATTCGACCCAGGAAAACTGGTGATAATCCTTGACCACTGCGTCCCGGCAGCGAATGAGAAACACGCCCAGAATCACAAGACCATCCGCGAATTCGTCCGCAGTCAGGGCGTCTCTAATTTCTTTGACATCGAGCACGGCATCTGCCATCAGGTTCTCCCCGAAAACGGATTCGCCTTGCCCGGCGCTCTCATTCTCGGAAGCGACTCTCATACGACGACGCACGGCGCGTTCGGAGCGTTTGCCGCTGGCATAGGCCGCAGCGAGATGGCATCGATATGGGCAACGGGAACCGTCTGGCTGAAGGTTCCTCCAACCATTCGTATCGAGGTTTTTGGCCGTCTGACGCCGCCCATCTCCGCAAAGGACATCGCGCTTCACATCATCGGCCAGATCGGGGCCGACGGCGCAAACTACCGGGCGGTCGAGTTCTGCGGCGAGGCAGTCTCGGGGATGAGCGTTAGCGAGCGGATGGTTCTTTGCAACATGGCTGCCGAGATGGGCGCAAAGAACGGTTACGTTCCCCCAGACGAGACTACGCTTGCCGGGCTCGCCGGACGGGCGAGGCACGAGTTCGAGATGGTTATATCGGATGAGGACGCTGACTTTCAGCAACTGCTCACGTTCGACGCCTCGGCCATCAAGCCACAGATCGCGTGTCCCCACACGGTGGACAACGTCAGGCCGGTCTCTGAAGTTGCGGGGACAAAGATCGACCAGGCCCTGATCGGCACCTGCACAAATGGGCGCCTCGAGGACATCGCAATTGCCGCGTCAATCCTGATGGGCAAGAGGGTCGCGGTCGGGACAAGATTACTCGTTCTCCCGGCGTCAAGAGCTGTTTACAAAGAGGCTCTAAAGGCTGGCTATATAGCGGACCTAATTGACGCCGGCGCGGTGATATTGAACCCCGGCTGTGGGCCCTGTCTGGGGGCGCACGAGGGTATCCTAGCCCCGGGCGAGGTCTGTATCAGCACGGCCAATCGTAACTTCAAGGGCCGCATGGGGTGCAATCAGGCTGAGGTATATCTAGCCTCACCCGCAACGGTCGCAACAAGCGCCATCGCGGGGGTCATTACCCCACCCGATTGACCCCACACGGGGTCAGCAGTTATTCCACGTAGATATAAGGAAACAGCGGCGACTCGTTGCCATCAACGTCGGTGGCCACAGCTTCAAGCAGGTACTTCCCCGGGCCAAGCCCGACCTCGCTGGCGTACCAATAGTCGTAGAAGTAGGCATACTTGTTTGAGGAATACTCATCGTTCTTGGTCAGGAACTCGCCCGTCGGGTAGCCGCCGAAGAACATCTCGACGCTCACAACATTGTCTTCCGAGAGCGGGTGATAGACCTGGAAAGCGATCTGAATGAGCTGCTCCGAGTGAAACTCCGTGCAGGCAATCCATGAGTTCGCGATGAATGGAGCCTGGTCGTCCTTGCTATCCGGTTTCGCGATGCGCCAGTTGGGGACAAGAGCATCGGGGGTAGAGCGGGCACGGCCCGGAACAGGCGAAGTATCGCCGGCCGAGTCGTCCGGTATCTCAACAAATGGCCACTCATTCGAGCGGTTGCCGTCGCAATCTGTCGCCACGATCGAGACGAGGTAGCTGCCAGAGTCCAAGAAGTGCGGCGGAACATCGACTTCGCACGTATAGAAGGTATCGGCCGCATAGTAGTCGCCGTGGGTTCCATCGTCGTAAAGCAAAAGCCCTGTCGGGACGGAATCGAGTAGAAGCTCGACGTGCAGGCTTCCGGGGCGGTCCTCCTCGTCAAGGATGTATGCGTTCAAGCAAAACGTGCCACCCTCTTCGTAAGAGATGCTCTCATTCGGGTCCTGGTAAACCCAGGCCACGACCGGCGCGTTCCTCGATGGGTTACCTGAGTCGCTGGTCGGCCTAGAGTAATCGCTCTCGTTGCCGCGGACGTCATAAGCCGTCACGGCGAAATTGAGCTCCTCTATTTCACCTATCTCCTCGTAAGTTATGCTGATGCTGGTCGCATCGCCAACGTCGATCGGCGAGTCGCCCTGCGGCAATCCCTCACCCTTGAACGGCGGGTAATAGCCCGTCGTGTCGTAGTAGAGCTTGTATCCGGCGAGGTCATCGGCCTCGGACGCCTCCCAGGTCAATATGATGCCATCGCCCTCATCGTTTTCTGTGCATCGAAGCCTCCAGGGCGGCGCGGGCGGACCCGTGTCGGGAGGATGAAGCGTCGGGTCACCAAGAAGCGTCAAACCATAAAACCAACTTACATCCTCCTCATCATAAGGGGCCACGTCGGCGAACCAAGCCTTGAATGACTCCCCTATGCAATGGCCCTCGCTCATCTTCTGATACATGAGGTCCCCATACATGAGCGAGCCGGACTTCGTCGATCCGATCGAGCAAAGCCCCTTCGTGTTCTCGCCGAATATGTAATATGCCCCAAAATAGTCGGGCTCCACATAGCGGGCGTTTGAGCATGCAAACGGAACGAAAAACAGGGCGTTGACCTCGTGGACGGCCAGCTCCTCATTGTAAAAGACCGACGACGCATCATAATAGGAGAAATAATGCGCCTCGGGTCCCGAATGGACCATCACGTCAATCCACTCATAGCCCTCAGAGAGCTGCTTGGAATACTCCTCCGCATTCGTCCGCCTAACATCCGTTATCACCTTGATGTCATCGTAAAGGCGCCCTACAGCGTCCTCCCACCAGGAAGCCGAATCCGCCCAGTCGTCATCGATGAATAGCAGCGCCCTATGAGGCGGGACATCCAGCTGCCCAGTCCGATACTCGTGATTGCGCAGAAGGTACCTATTCACGTGCTCCGCCTCATCAAACAGCGTGAGCGGCGAGGCAGTCAGCCTACCCAGAAAGATGTCGGGCATAACGTCGCCTGAGCCGTCCGTATGCTCATCGAACATCCCGTCGGCGGTCGTGTCGATAAACTCACCGTCGAGGTCCTCATAGTAAAGGTCACACGGGAAATCCTCGTCATCTTCACCGGGTGTGTCACCATAGATGCAGAACCACGGGACTGGGAAATCCCCAATCAGTAAGCAGCCGGCAAGGCCCTCATCGCTCTCCCACGCCTCAACGAGCGAGGCGCGAAGGTCTTGGGGCGTCTCGAACGTTGCCTGAGCCAACACAACGCTGAAACCTTCCGCGTTGATGTCCACGGCCAGAACCTGGAGGTTCGCCTCGATCTGAGGATAGAGTTTGCTGTTTACAAGGACGAGAATGCGTCCGCTGGACTCGCCCAGAAGCGGGCAGGGGTGAGGCAGAACTGAGAGAACCTCCGTCTCCCGCACAATGCGGCTTGAAAGGTAATCCTCGAACGACACAGAATACTCGAAATCAACAGCCTGCCACCTTTTGGCAAGCTCCTTTTGCATCTCATGTAAGTCCGGGCCCTCGGCAAAAGCCAAACCGGAGCATGAGATCAACAAGATGATTAGTGCGACTGGAAAAGCTCTCATGGCAAGATACCCCTTCTGCGTCCAATTGGGAACGTGTTTTGCTCTTATTCCTGCAATCGATCTGTAATCTCCGTAATTCCAGACCTGCTAAGTGGGGTATCATAGTGCCATACTACGCATTCACAATTCAAGGCTCTCCGTGTCGAGTCCCCCCATTTCAGCTTTCATCCTTCATCCTTTCGCCTTCATATTTTCATTCAACCTGCCACTCGCACGAGGCGATGTTGGACGCGAAGTTCATCGTCCCCGCGTGGGTAAAGGCGGAGTAGAAGCGGTACGTGCCTCCGGGCATGCCGGTCAGGTCGAGTTCGAGCAGCGGGTAGTCCTCAAGCGTCAGGCCGATCGGGACATCGATGCCATTAGCGTATGGGGTCATGGATGGCGTCCAATCGGGGGCGTAGAGCAATGTCCCGTCCGACAACTCGACCGCGATGTAGAAGTCGAGGCGCAGGTCCATCTGGAACCAGATGTCCGCCTCAAGCATAGCCTGGCTCAGCCCCTTGAGTTCAGTAGGCTCCGGCTCTTGGGTCGCCGCCAGCTCCATCATAACGGGTGGCCACGCGTCGGCCCCACCGCGCAGGACTGCCGGTCCGGCGCCTGTTGCGAACCACACGTCACCAGTCGCCTCGTCCACCGCTATATCCTCTATACGGGTTGAGCCAAAGTCCAGCCAGCGCCATTGCTCATTTTCATAAAACAGCGCGCCCGCTCCTGTGGCGCCGTTCCACGATCCATAGAAAGCAGAGAACCAAACTGCCTCACCGGCCAGAGCCACACGCCAGGCGCTGCCCGTCTTTCCAGGAATGTTGGGGTGCTGAACCGGGGTCCAATCGCTCCCGTTCTCGCTATAGAATATGTCCGGACCACCATCCAGCGTGCGAAAAACCGTCCGCCAGAACTTGCCTGCCGGAGATATCGCCATGTCCGTGTTGCCATCCGGGCCGGGCGGGTACGGGTATTCATCGGTCTGGCCCCACTCGACTAGCGGCGGGTTACTCTCTCCTGGCTGCCGCACGACGCCGACTCCATGCGTCGTCGAAAACCAGAGGTCCCTCTCAGGTCCCATAGCGAATCCATTGATCCAAGCCCATTCCTCAGGCAAACTGTCCCTCCATCGGAAACCCACTCCATTCTGCCACCCCTCAACGAGGCTTTGCCAGCCTAAATTGCCCTGCCCATAGAAGGATGCGACCCAGATGTCTTCCGCTGAGCTGAAGCCAAGTGCAAGAGCCCTGTCAAACGCTGCCCCCGACGGGTTATCCCGCATGGGTATGTACTCGAACTCGCCGTTCTCTAAATAGAACACACCATAGTTTGCGCCACCAAGCCAAACCCGGCCCGACTGGTCAACGACGAGATCCGTGAGAATGTCCTCAACGCGATAGCCGACCCATTTCAACTCATCAAACCGGTAGACGTTGACGTCTTCACCGCCGTGCTGCCTAGCGAACCACTTAGCGCCCGTCAGAGGGTCCACTTCTACCTCGTGGACGTTGCCGATGTCCCACCACTCCAGCTGCGGGGATGCCGGCGGCCAGGCGCCGCAAGAACCTGTCAGAACCAACACAACAGCGATTCCTGCCAGCACTACTCTTGCTGAATCCATATCCTATCTCCTCATTTTCCTTCTTTTTTAGGGACCCGAGGGCCGAGTCCCCACGATTCATCCTTCATCCTTCCGCCTTCATCCTTTCACTCAACCTGCCACTCGCACGAGGCGATGTTGGACGCGAAATTCATTGACCCCGCGTGGGTGAACGCCGCGAACCAGCGATACGTTCCTGCAGGCAAGCTTGGGAGGGAGAGGCTGAACAGCTGGTAGTCATCGAGATGTGTATACGCGGGTATCTCGACGCCCTCCACAAATGGCGCCATCGTTGGCCCAAACGACGGATAGAAAAGCAGCTCGCCCGATACCATCTCAAGGGCGACGTAGAAGTCAACTGTCCTACTATCGTCGGCGTCCGATATGAGCTCAATCGATACTGTCATCGAATCGCCAGACAAATAATTGCTCTCATTCGTCGCAATATACAGCGAAATCGCCGGGGCCGACTCATCCCTGCAAAGGACCCACACACCTGAACCCCAACTACTAAGACCAGGATTCCCATGCGGAATCCATATATCCCCCTTTCTGTCCATGATTATGTTAGTAGCACCGTCCCACCCTTTGAATGGGCATACGTACGGTTTCCAATGGTACTGATCAAAGACAGAAATTACAACACGTGAATCACGGTCAAATCCGCCGCAGACTAACTGCCCACCTTCTGATATGAAAATCGGACCGATTGTGGAGGCAGGATACCCATCAGG
>JAGHCW010000239.1 GCA_021160245.1 bacterium
GCGTCCGGGCCGTTGTTCACAACCGTTGACGAGGCGGTCTCTGGGGCAGAGGAGGCGCAGCGGGCTCTGATGGCGCTGCCGCTTGAGCGTCGCAAGGAGATTATCGCATCCATCCGTCGAGTCTGCACTGAGCGTATGGATGAATTGGCTCAGCTGGCGGTCTCCGAGACCGGGATGGGAATCGTGGCCGACAAGGTCCAGAAGAACCTTCTGGCCATCAAGAAGACTCCCGGCGTTGAGGACTTGCAGACCGCTGCCTTCTCTGGCGACCGCGGCCTCACGATTGAGGAGCTGGCGCCGTTCGGCGTCATCGGGGCAATCACGCCCTCCACAAACCCATCCGAGACGGTGATAAGCAACGCCATCGGCATGGTCGCCGCCGGCAATTCAGTCATTTTCAACGCGCATCCGGGGGCCAAGAAAGTAAGCGCAAGGGCGGTTGAGCTGGTTGACCAGGCGATCGTAAGCGCCGGCGGACCGCGCAACGTCGTCTGCTGCCTCGCCAATCCAACCATCGCGACGGGTCAGGAGATGATGAGGCACAAGGGCGTCAGATTACTCGTAGTAACCGGCGGCCCGGCGGTCGTTCGGGCGGCGATGTCGGCCGGCAAGAAGGTCATCGCGGCCGGACCGGGCAACCCCCCGGTCGTCGTTGATGAGACAGCTGACCTCGAGCTCGCTGCGCAGGAGATAGTCAATGGCGCGAGCTTTGACCACAACGTCCTGTGCGTCTCGGAGAAGGAAGTTTTCGTCGTTCAGAGCATCGCGGAAGAGCTCAAGCGGGGCATGGTCGCAAACGGCGCCTACGAGCTCTCACCGGCCGAACTCGCCGCTGTCTTAAAGACGGTCTATACTGATCATACTCCGAGCAAGCCCTTTGACAATCTCACGGTCAATCGAAACCTCGTCGGCCATTCAGCTGCGAAGATTATGCAGACAGCGGGCCTCTCTCTCCCCACTGGTAAGCGGCTTCTAATTGTCGAGACCGACCCGCTCCACCCGCTTGTGATGCGCGAGATGCTCATGCCACTTCTGCCCATCGTAAAGGCGGCGAACGTGGACGAGGCGATTGAATGGGCGTATCGGGCGGAGGCGCAGCGCTTCCACTCGGCGATGATGTATTCGCGGAACATCGCCAACCTGAATAAGATGGCAAACCGCATGAATACGAGCATATTCGTAAAAAACGGGCCGTCATACGCAGGACTCGGCTTCGGTGGCGAGGGCCACACCTCATACACAATCGCCGGCGCAACCGGCGAGGGAGTCACGACCGCCCGCACGTTCACTCGCCGCAGACGGTGTGTGCTGGTGGATTATTTCAGGATTGTGTAGCAATTGATTAGATGGGGACGCAGTCGCTCGTCCCCATACCCCCTCAGCGATTCTTGAGAATATGCGCCGACATATCGCTGCGCAATCTGACGGCGACGTCATAAGCGATAAGTCGCTGAGGGTGCGCTTTGAGTGCGGAGGCTTGACTCCGCTCTCACTCGTGGTGGCCAGGCGCCACCTTCTGATCAATATCCTCTCAGACCTTGACGAGAGCCTTTGTATGACCCAAAGTGATGCTGGAGGTGAAACATAATATGATAACCGCCAAAATTGCCATTAGCATTGACAAAGAAACTCTGAAACGCCTCGACCATCTTGTCAAGAATCGGGTTTTCCCCAGTCGGAGTAAGGCGATGCAGGAGGCGATTGAGGATAAGCTCAACCGGCTTCAACACACTCGTCTTGCGGAAGAATGCGCAAAGCTCGATCCTGCCGACGAACAGGCATTGGCGGAAGAAGGCATGTCCTTTGAGCTCGAGCAACGGCCCGAATACTGAGGGCCTCGACCTCGACATTAGATCAGGTGGGGAACTTACCAGCCCCCATCCGCGTCGAACTCTAAGACGACTCCAGCAGCCATGTCTTACTTGACAAAAACCCGATTCGCACTTACTTACTTGTATTAAGTAAAAGAAAGTATCGACTACTATTAGGCGTGCTTTTCAGTAGCGAGCATGCGTTCCCTGTTGGGATCATTATCGCAGCTGCTTCAGAAATTATGAAGGAGACGCTTATGAAACTAACAGCCACATTGGCGGTAGTAATGGTGGGGACGGCGCTCGCGGGGATATTTGGCGATCTGTTTCCAGATTACAGGGGAAGATGCAAGCTAACGGAAAACCTGCCTATGATATAAGTAGTGACGAGCGCAGGAGGGGGTTCGATTCCCCCTCGCCCCGCCTTTAAGTCGGATTTGATGAATCTTTGCGGAATCAAACGGCTAGGCTGCCAATATGATCCGATTCATCAGCGAGATAGATAAACACCCCTAATGCTCTGGCCTATCCTTCGCGCTTCTCTGCCAGATACTCCCTGAACGGCCTGGATGGCTCATTGCTGCGGCTCTCAATTAGGTCTTCGTCAGATAGAGAGACTTCTATCTCCACCCGGTCCTCAACATGCAGGCGAATGGCGTCCTTGATGTTCTCAAGCGCCTCTTCGTATGTATCCCCTTGGGTGCAGCAGCCCTGAAGGTCGGGACACATCGCAAACCAGCCGTCCTTGTCCTTTTCGATTACGACGGGGAACCGGTATCTTCTCATTATGTTAAATCCTCGCATTTGCCTCGCGGTTATGCTCTTCCAACGAAACTGCATCTTTACAATAGTGCCGCCTGTATGGCATCGCTTCAAGCGAAAAGATGATGCAAGTTGAGCAGCAGAGAGTTAGCGCCTGATTGGCGTCATTTTGATCGTCGAACTTGACTGAACGTATGAGCAGGTGTTATCTTGCCGAGTCGCATTGCAGCTTCAGAATTGGTGTGTGCCAGCATGAAAATCGCAGTGCTTGAATGGTTAGTATTTGAATTGAGATGGGCGTGCCAGCAGGTGTTTGGTGCCCGGCAACTCTACTATAACTACTGGAGGCGATATTGGCAGTAAATCTAAAGGGACGAGACCTTCTTTCACTTCTCCACTTGAACCTGGAGGAGATTGTCCAGATTCTTGAATATGCTCAGGCACTGAAATTGAAGCACTATGCAGGGGAGCCGCATCGCAACCTTGAGGGCAAGAGCATTGCTATGCTTTTTGAGAAACCTTCGCTTAGAACGCGAGTATCGTTTGAGGTTGGCATGAGCCACCTGGGCGGCTCGGCGGTCTATCTCTCGCCCCTGGACGTCAAGATGGGCAAGCGAGAGGCCGTGGCGGATATCGCAAAGGTCCTTTCCCGCTACGTTAATGGCATCGTGGCCCGGGTTATGTCGCACCAAACGGTCATTGACCTCGCGAACTACGCGAGTGTGCCCGTGATAAACGCCCTGTGCGATACGTATCATCCGTGCCAAGTTCTCGCAGACCTATTGACGATTTGGGAGAAGAAGAACGAGCTCGAGGGTCTGAAGTTCGCATTCGTCGGCGACGGGAACAACATGACAAACTCCCTGATGCTCGGATGCGCGACCGTCGGGATGGACGTAAGCATTGCCACGCCTGAGGGTTACGAGCCGAAGCCCTCGATGGTTGAGCAAGCCCGAGAGATCGCGTCTGCAAAGGGCAGCGAGGTGGAGATCACGAACGAACCAAAAACAGCCGTCGATGAGGCGGACGTTGTCTATACGGACGTTTGGACAGGCATGGGACAAGAGGGGGAAACCGAGAGGCGACTCAGGGACTTTGCAGGCTATGGCCTAACAACTGAGCTGCTATCGCACGCTTCGCCTGATGCTGTATTACTGCATTGTCTGCCTGCTCATTACGGCGAGGAGATCACGTTCGACCTAGTTCACGATGATCCCAGGTCTGCGGTATTCGACCAGGCGGAGAATCGCATGCACGCCCAGAAGGCCGTCCTATCCCTTCTGCTGTAGTGGACAGGATTTGAAAAAAGAGTTGCCAGCGTGCTAGACGTTTGCCCCCGGAAAATCGAGGGCAGGACCGCGGCAAGAGCCGTATAAGATGAGAATCTACCATTCGGGAGGAGAATGAAATGAGAAGGCTAATTATATGCCTGGTTGTGACATCTCTACTTGTGATGACGCAGGCTGCGGCGAGTGGATTCACGTTGCGTTTGGGGCTATATGACTTTTTCTCGTTCGAACCTCGTGACATCACCGAGATATGCGAGGATGCTTTCGGATTTCGCCCCACTAACGTCATTCCTCTCAATTTCACTAGCGATTCTCTCATAGACGGCTACATCGGCTTCGACTTCGAGTCCCAAAGCATCTCGTACTACGACAACGCTGCGGCGTCATCGATCCCCATTGAGGACTTCATCACGGAGCTCTTCGGCTTCACTCCGCTGAGGCTCTCTGTGGTTCACAGAAGCGGCGAATATGACGATCTAGTAGGCTGGGACTTCAACAAGATAGTCATCCTCTCGCTGGACGATTTTCATCTTGATGATGTGACACTCGAGCTCGCCGGAGCTCTCTCTGTCTCCGGCCTTTGCGGCAATGAGCAATCAAACATTGACGAGGCGACGATCGTCTATGATGGCGAGGATTGGTACCTTGATTATGAGTACATTACGGATTTGGTTGAGAACCTGCTCGGAGTTGACGTCTTCCGCATGACTCCGCTGAACTTCCAGGATGGTGCGGCCGACGACGGTTTGCTGTTCACATACGGGGCGGATAACGAACCTCCCCAAGCGGACTTCTCGATTGACCCCGAGACGGGCGATACAAAGACGACTTTCTGGTTCGACGCCTCGTCATCTTCGGACTATGAGGACGCGAGCGCGGAGCTCAAGGTCAGATGGGACTTTGACTCGGATGGTGTCTATGAGACGGAGCGTTCCTATGACAAGCAGTCCCTCCATGCATTCACAACGCCCGGCCGGCACGATATCACGGTTGAGGTGATGGACATGGAGGGTGCGACGGATACCGCAACGAAGACTTTGACGGTCCAGAACTCGTTGCCAACCGCTAGGTTCGAGTCGCTTCCGGATATCGGCACGATTGGGACGCTTTTTTGGTTCGACGCCTCGACTAGCCACGACGTAGAGGATGCGGCGGAGGAGCTAGAGGTTAGGTGGGATTTTGAGTCTGACGGGGAGTACGACACAGATTTCTCGACCGACAAGACAGTGTCACATCAGTATGAGCGGCCGATGCAATACACGGTAACACTCCTGATTAGGGACACAAGCGCTGGAGTGGCGGCGACGACCGGCAGTGTCGAGGTCCAGAATATGGGGCCATATCCTTGCTTTGAGGTTGCGCCTCCTACGGGCAATTACGAGACCGAGTTTGAATTCGACGCATCATGCAGCAGCGACGTTGAGGACGACATCACGGCGCTCCAAGTGAGATGGGACTGGGATAGCGACGGCGAGTACGATACCGATTTCAGCTATAATAAGGTCGCAGAACGAGGCGGCTGGCCGGTTGGGACGCACCTAATCACGATTGAGGTGAGGGATAGTGCTGGCGACTCGAGCATGACCGCGGCGCAGATTATTGTGGAGAATACCGCGCCCAATGCCGCCTTTCTTGTCCAACCCATTCAGGGAACCGTGAGGACTGCATTCAATTTCGACGCCGGGACCTCAAGTGATCTCGAAGACGAGACAGCAGACCTTCTCGTGAGGTGGGACTTCAACTCTGACGGAGAGTTCGACACATCTTTCTCGACCACAAAGACCGCCGCGCGGAGCTTTGCGAGCCCGGGTCAGAAGACAATAACGGTACAAGTTGCCGACACCCACGACGCCCGCTCGGTTGAATCCCATTCTGTCACGGTAGCAAATACATCTCCGGTCGCATGTTTCACGTTTACGCCACATCTCGGCGACACCAACACCGATTTTTCCTTTGACGCCAGCTGCTCAACAGACTGGGAATCGACCACCGGCTCGCTTGAGTTCAGATGGGATTTCAACAATGACGGCGCGTATGAGACCGAATTTAGCTCATCACCGGACATTCTGCATAGGTTCAGCGAGCCCGGTTCATGGACAGTCGTAGTGGAGGTTAAAGACGCACACGGGGCAACCGACCAGGTCACCCAGGCAATTGATGTGGAGCAGGGCAATCGACCCCCAGTCGCTTGCTTCACGGTAGTTCCCCAGAATGGGACGACAGAGACTGTATTTGAATTCGACGCTAGCTGCTCCAGCGACCCCGATTCCGATACTTCGGCGCAGCTTCAAATTCGATGGGACTTCGAGGGCGACGGGGTATTCGACACATCCTTCTCAACGACGAAATCCGCCTACCACACATACACGACGACTGGCTACAAGGATGCAGTGTTGGAGGTTCTAGACACCGAGGGCGGTACCGACACAGCAACCCAACGGCTATTCATAGAGGCGGCTAATGTTCCACCCGTGGCCTGCTTTGGCATCACCCCCGAGAGCGGCAACACAACGACGAACTTCTCGCTTGACGCATCTTGCAGCAATGACCCAGACGGGTCTGAGGCGACGCTGCAATTCAGGTGGGACTTTGAGAACGACGGGGTATTTGACACAGCATATCTCTCGACCCCGTTCATCTCGCACCAGTTCACAACCGCCGGTTCTAAGACGGTCTTGCTAGAGGTAAAGGACATTCGCGGTTCAGTCAACACAACCACGCGGAACCTGACTGTCGATGAGCAAAATGTCCCACCCGTCGCGTGTTTTACTGTAACGCCCCTCTATGGCAACACGACGACGGACTTCGCCGTCAATGCAACGTGCAGCAATGACCCAGACGGGTCCGAGGCGACGCTGCGATTTAGGTGGGACTGGACCAATGACGGTGTCTTCGATACCAGCTACTCAAACCAGAAGACGGCCTCACATAGGTACACGACGCCCGGCACAAAAACCATAGTGCTTCAGGCGATGGACAGCGAGGGCGCAACCGATCAGACCACATGGACTGTTGAGGTCGAGCAGGGGAACGAGGCCCCAATCGGCTGCTTCACGGTCAATCCAAGCGCCGGAACAACAGATACTAATTTTGCCTTCGACTCCGCGTGCAGCAGTGACCCAGACGGGTCTGATTCTACCCTTCAGGTGCGGTGGGATTGGACAAACGATGGCGTCTATGACACTGCATTCACAACGACGAAGACGGCAAACCACTCATATCCCTCCCCTGGCGAGTTTGTGGTCCTTTTGGAGGTCAAGGACGCAGCCGGCGCGACCGGGCATTATGCAAAAGGGATAAATGTCCAGTCGTCGGACAACAACCCGCCGGTAGCTTATTTCACCGTCGAACCAAGCGCCGGAACACTTTCGACATTGTTCTTCTTCGACGCCTCAAGCTCATTTGATACGGACGAGGCGACAGGAGGCACGTTACAGTTCAGGTGGGACTTCGATGGTGACGGGACTTATGACACCTCCTACTCCTATCAACAGACGACGACCCACACGTTTGGTGAGACAGGGACCTATAACGTCCAGCTTGAGGTCAGAGACCCTCAGGGCGCGGCAGACACCTGCACCCGACCGGTCTATGTGACAGATGTATAGGGAAGTTATCCTCGCGGACGCTCATTGCGATACCGTGCTTCGGGCATTGGATGGGATTGACCTCGCCCGAGGGGAGGCGCGCTGCCAAGCGGACATCCCGAAGCTCAGAGCCGGTGGGATCGACCTGCAGGTTTTCGCTATGTGGGTGGATAACACCGTCTCACCCAAGAGGAGCTATGACCGCTTATTGAGGTTGCTAACCCAAGCTGTGGCTTTGGCGAACGGAGCGGCAGACACCGTTGCTATCGTGACCGGCTACGAGGATTTCAGGAAGAGCCTCGCGCAGGAGAAGATCAGTCTTGTCCTGGCCGTCGAGGGCGCCCATAGCCTCCTCCCATCCGTGGACTCTATCGACCTATGTTA
>JAGHCW010000086.1 GCA_021160245.1 bacterium
ATCAAAGCAATTCCGATAAGGCAAATGCTGTCGATGTCATGCAGCGGTTGTGCAGGAGCGTGTTGATTGGTGGTGTGATGATGCAGACGGTGCTGGTTTGGGGAGGTTGAATGACTGGGTGTTGGGCGTCGCGGGTCTTGATGGGCAATCTTCAGTGGTTTAGCGTGTGTTTTTGGCGTGACTACTGGTCGAGGCGTGAGGACGACCTGCTCCGACATCGGGTGGACTAGTGGTGGGCCGGCCTGAGATGTTTCGTCGGGCAATTCAAGGCCCATTGACACGGCTATCCCCAATGTTGGGCGCAAATGGTGGCGATCACCTGCCGCGCGAAGCGCCGTCAACTGTATGCTGTTGTTGGGCCTCTTGTTCTCTTCGTAGCGCTTCAGATCCACTTTCAAGAAGCGACTCTACACAAGGTCCCGACAGTTGGCCTGCCTCTTCTAGCCAAAGGACATGCACGCTTTTCTCTTTCTCCAGAAAGTTGGCTACCCAATCCTCTCTTGGCGCTCGCGACAAGACGAGCCATAGCGTCGCGCCATTGAGGCCGTGTCGGTATCGGTACTCGTACAATTGGCTCAAGCCGTGGCGAATCTGTGCCAATTCGTTATCGTCAGTTATGCTCTTCGCCTCGAAGATCGCTGGACCGCAAGGCGGCTTAAGGACGTCACATATCGCGGACGCATCCGGTCCGAGATAGGCAAAAAACCGAAGTTCGAGTCAGATACTTCAACATGGTGCTGGGCCGCATGCACATCGATAATCCAGCCGGTGAGAGGTCGGCCAGGGAAGACGGCGATCGAAGCGCGATGGATGAGTAAACACGACCACCCCTTGAGCAACGACGGTGATTCAACAACCCACCGAGTCATGTCGGCCCAGATTGCTTACATCTATGACCAGTAAGCTTGCATAGTGCGGGGAGTCTGCGGCAATGAAGTCGGTGATCGCCTCAAGATCAGCAGTTTCCCAAGCCAGAATCTGCCCTCCCTCCAGTAAATCATGGTCATTTCTTGTCTCACGGCAATCCCTCCCGAAATAGCTCGCCATTCCTGCCTGCACAGACTCAAACTCCCCTGTCGTGAAGCAATCAGGCCCTTCCTCTTAGGCTCAGCGACCTGCTCATTTGCCAAGCCTCCTAGAATTGTCAGGGTACCGCATTGGGGGGATGAACTCAAGATGTGGTCGTGAGGAGTTTCCGTCTGCCCGGGTATCCTACCACAATACATCGATACCGCGCCCATTGCAGGAATAAGGCTCGATGAATAGGCCGCCGATGGCCTCTTTGAACTCTGTTGTTCGGATACGGTGAAGAACAATGATGATTTTGCTTGACGAGAACATCCGGGCTTGTATGCTTGCGTTCTCTTGCATACTATTTGCTGTGTTTTTGCATTCGTCTCACCTGGTTGCACGAGGAGTCATACCTTCTGCTGGGTAAGGAGCGCCGGGATTGTGTTGTTGCTACGAGGTTCTACCTGCTCTTTGGTTTTGACAAGGAGTCAATTATTAGGTATACTTTTATAGCAATAAGACAGGTCAGAGAGCGGCTCTGGCGAGCAAGATGTGCAACATGAAAACGGGTTGAGAACTCGCGAGACATTTCAACCAGCGAAGTTAAGTTAGAGAGGTGCAGAAAATGAAACGAAGACACGGAATAAGGCACTGCAAGGGCATGACGCTCATTGAGGTCGTCATCGTAATCGCTATCATAGCGACTCTTGCCGCCGTTGCGGTCCCGTCCATTATCTCGACGTTGGACCTAAACGACCGCCAAACGACAGAAAAGAAGATGGATAGTTTGGCTGAGGCGCTCAACAACTATTATGAGGATGTTGGTGAGTATCCTTCGAGAACTGACCTCTCCTCTGATGCGCTGGCGTACGTTCAGGAGAAGGGCTACGATAGCAGCCTGGAGTTCTTGATCAACAACCCATATCCGCTGCAGAGCACTGAAATGAAGGACACTATCCGGCACGATCGCTGGAACGGTCCTTATCTGACGGCGTCGTTTAATCCGGATGACTACAAGAAGGACGCTTGGGGTCGGAAGATTTACTACTGCCCGGTTTATGGGCGTTCGCGTGAGGAGTATGGTGTGGCGTTCGCAGGCGCGGAGCTTCCCAGCAACTCAGTGCTTCTAGCCAGCATGGGCAAGACGCCCGGCTGGGGTTACAGGAGAGCAGGTGATTCGTCTGCCGGCGGCCCAACGGGTGGCATGACCACTTGGGAGGAGCTGATCAAGTTCATCCCTTACGGCGAGCTGTTTGGTGGCGACTACGATCATCTCTTGAAGGAAAATGTGATGAAGGTCATCAGCCCGGCCACGATGGACCGTGAGAAGGCGAAGGAGACCGAGGAGAAATACGAGGAGATAAAGAACGCCATCTGCGGAATGCCAATCCAGGACATAGAGGGAACAGGATGCGTCGCTGGGCTTGCGGCAGACTTGGGGCTATCGCTGCCATCTGGCGGTGCAGATGAGATAAGACCAGTTGTGGCTTTGAGTACTGAGATATTCAGAGACCTTGAGAATCCAATGCAGCTGCTGGTCAAGCGCTTCAATGACTCGTCGGCCAAGGAGCTTTATTATGGCTCCCCTCGGGATGTTGCGCCTCCTTATCGGATGGGTGACGCGGATTCATTCAACGTTCGTAAGTCGGAGCTCGACTACGCTTGGATGGGTTGGCGAGGACCATATATAGCCGATCCTGGCGAGACATATACTAACAACAACTCCCCCGACGTCATAACTTATGGCTGTTTCATTGACGGGTGGGGCCAGCCGATTGCGGCTTATGAGGACAGCGGAGGCTTTGCAGATTACGATGCGATACTTGACCTCAACTTCGGCAACAGAACCGATGACGAGGACTACTACGATCAATTGGGTGGTCTTCTGGCTTCTCCCGGTCCCAACCGGATGTTCGACAGAGTGACCTCCGGCTTGCTCGATCCGAACTTGGTGAGACCGGGCGGGGGAATGAGCTCCATGTTGGGCAACGATAGCGATCAAGACGATGATGATGTCTTCGTGGAACTCTACAAGCGAGATCTCTTTGCGAATATAGCTCCACATAGCGTGGTCGAGGCGTATTCGAACGGCTCGGACCCCGTCAACACGCCGGTTGAAATTGTACTCGAATACCAAACCGGTAAGCTGCCAAGTCCGGCGCTCGATAGAATCTACGGCATTGCGGTGATATACCCCGACCCCTCACAAGCGGCCGGCTTCAATGTAGTTGAGCTGATGGACAGCTCAAATCCTTTTTACATGGCCTCGAGTCCCGATTACATCTATAAGACATCTTTCACGGCCATTGAGAAGAATCTCTTCATCCCAGTTGGCTATGTATTCATCTACGTGATGGTCTCTCATCATCAAAACGTTGGGACCCAACCCGTCGGTTACTGCAAGGCTCTCACGCAGAGACTAAGCGGCTGGAAAGAGACCGACTGGAACGGCATAACCATCACCAAGATATATGGCAAACGAGTCTGCGTCCGCAACGGTATCTCCACCATATCGGTAGCGTTTACTCTTCTTGGCGGAGGTTGATCCTAGCATTTGAAATAGACCGTTTGAGGGGTAAGCGACTCCCGACGGTGCTTCGCTTATCATATCTTAAGCCGGAGAAGTTCTTCCCCCTGAGCTCTCCGGCTTCCTATTTTATTGCATGGCAGTTCGTAAGGGTGGGCCCTGAATGGTGGGTAGAATTGAGTTTACGAGGTCTCCGCGCTTCAGAGGCTGTCTAATAAGGCCTGATGAATATCGAGGTATTGGTTTGCGGTGGTTCATTTTTCGAGCGATTGGACTTTGCTTTGG
>JAGHCW010000141.1 GCA_021160245.1 bacterium
CAAACCCGGTTACGCCGTCACAGACTGCTTCCGGCAGCCCCCCGGCATCCGAGACTACTGTGGGTAAACCCATTGCCTGGGCCTCGAGGCAAGAGGCGCAAAGCCCCTCGCACACGCTGGTCAACAAGAAGATGTCCGACTTGCTGAGAATCTCCTGAAGCTTCTTATAAGGCTGAAAGCCACGCAGCGACACCAGTTCCGCGATCCCAAGGTCATCTATCGTATACTCGATCCACTGCCGCTGCGGACCATCGCCTAATATGGTATGCCTGAATCTCACCCCCCGGTCGGCAAGCAACCGCAGTGCTTGAAGCGAATACTCAAACCCCTTGGCCCACCAGAGAGACGCCACAGTCACAATCTGGCAGACGTCCGAACTATACCCTGAGTTAAGGCTCGCCCTGAAGATCGAAGGATCGAGAGAATCTTTTACCACGCACACCGTCGCGCGTTGACCAAGCAGCCGGCGAACATCGGCCTTCACAGCACAGGAAACAACGTGGAATCCATCAACCGACCTGCATAGATCATTCCGTTGCGATCTAGACAAGCCCTTCCACGCCAGGAGGTCGTGCCCCCTGAAGCTCTGCACTATCGCGGTCGAGACAGTTTTTTTCAGCGCGACCACAGGACCAAACCTAAGCGAGGTGTGACCGAACTGGAAATGGACCACATCGAAAGCCCTCCCCGCAAATGGAAGCAACCTGTTTAGACCGTCCAGCACAGCTCTCAAATCTGAGCAATTCCTTAGTATAGCCCACAAGACCTGCTGCGTTCGAATCGGATGCACAATGAGCGCTCGTCCAGCAGCGAGCAGCAATCTTATAAGGCCAACCGAGTTATTCCAGTGCCCGAAGTAATGAACCTTGAACTCCTCCTCCGGTCTGGTCTCTACTGTGCTGAAACGCCTACCCGGCCCGTCAGCAAAAACCGTTACATTGTGGCCATGTTCTGCCATTCTTCGGGCAGTGCACACAATTCCCATCTTCCCGTCGTCTGGAAATGATCCCATGATAAGCGCGACTTTCAGAGGCTTAAGACCGGATTGCGACTGTTTTATGGAGCGCCGATCGGACCAATGAGACTTAGACGGGGCGAGTGATACTGATCCGTCTCCTGGTCGGCCCCGGCGTAGGCTCCGCCAGTAGGCCAGACAACTACGCACGAGCTTAATTGACCTCAAGCAAGCTGAAATCCTTGCGAGCTGACGCCAACTCGAACGCTCCAAGATTGCTGACGGACGGAGGCAAATCAATCTCATAAGCCAGAAATATGCATGCCAAGGTCGTCCCCTAGAAACGGCTAAATTGAGGATGCCAGAACGAAGCGCCACAAGATGTGAATTGAGGATCTTTCGGCTGGCTAGTTGGTTTGAGCTTTTCTGGGCCGCTTGAACGAACGTCTTCCAGACCACGTCCACATCATCTGCTGAGAGGACATCGCTGCCTGAGTTAGCACAGAATAAGTCAGGATAGACTGCCGAAAAAATGTAGTACCACGTGCCACGCTGTTCGAATACTGAAGACCAATAATCGATCGCCTTAACCCAGGCCGTGACGGCTGACTGCCTCTCTCCCCGGCGGAACCAGCCCGCCCCAGCGCCAATCCATGCTTTTGCGTATCTCTCGTAAGCACGCAGTTCGTGCTTCCTGGCCGTCCCCATCGCACCGAAATAGCGGTCGAGCATCATCACATGAGAGTTCAAGATCTGCTCCGGGCCTCGCCATCTGCTCTCGACACATCCCCGTACTGTCGCCACGACTTGCCGAATCCGTATAGGTTGACACCCAGCCCTTAGCAGCCGCCACCAAAAATCCCTGTCCTCGCCTGATGCTAGCGATTCATCAAATCCTCCCACGCTTACCGCCCAGCTCCTCCTGAGCGCTACAGAGCAGATGGCAAACATCCCAAGCGCTAGTGCGCCGGCAAGCTGCTCTAGCTCTGGTCCCCTTAAAAGCTTCCTCATTTTCGTGTGCTGACTAACACCTTCCCAGGCACCGTAGCACAGCCCCGCGTCTGGGTGTCGCTCCAATGCTCCAGCTTGCATCTCTGCCTTTCTCGGCATGAATGTGTCGTCAGAATCAAGGAAGCATATATACTTGCCGCGCGATGCATGCAGCCCAGCATTCCGGAACGCGCTTACACCGCGATTCTCCTGCCGGACGATCTTGATTCGGCCTTCATATTGGGTGAGCACCTGCGCGGTACCATCGGTCGAGCCGTCGTCAACGACGATGACCTCGACCTCTTTAAGCGTTTGTGCAAGAGCGCTCTCGATGGCATCCGCAACGTGCTTCTCGTCGTTATAAACAGGAATTATGATGCTGACAATGGGCTCGTGTTCCGTTTGGCTCGCCATGTCGTGATTGTCTCTCCTGTTCGCTGGAGGTTCAGTGCTCATCTTTGATCATGTCGGAGATCGACTTGGCGCGCCTAACCAAAAGCTGCTTGTAATGCAACACGCGCTCCTGCATTTTCTCCTGAATGGACGTGCGCTTTGACCTAATCAACTGGATCATGTCCATCAGTTCGGCAGGATTTAATGAATCAGACCTGACATTGAACTCCTCCATATCTAAGGAAGCCATGAAATCCCTGCACTTCGGTCTGTATTCTATCATAATGGAGGGGACGCCAGCGCAAATGGCACAAACAACAGCATGGAGCTTCATCCCTATAAACACTGTGCAGCGCTCGCAAAGGTCAAGCGCTTGCTCCGTATCATTAGTGATCATGTGAATCTTGGGGTCCGTTATCCCAGTCAACTCTGCCAGCCTGACTGTTATGTCATAATCAATTGGCCAAACACACAAGTAAAGTATATGCCATCCATCAGCGAGAGCTTTTATGGAGATTTGGGCCATCTTCTGAAGCATGTCCTCCTCAGAGCCCCACACATTTCCACGTGATGTGCCGATATTGATGCCAAGCGTTTTCGTTTCACCGTTGGTCTTATACGAGTCCCTGGCGAGCACAAGCGCCGAATCACCAACAACCTCCACGTCTTGAAGCCCCGCTTGCTTTAGCAAATCAGCGCTCATCGGGCCACGAACGCCCACAAATCGACACTGCTTCAAAAGCCCAATCCACGCTCGTAAATCTGCTCCCCAGCCGTCGCGGCCTTCCCAGAACTCTGGATTAGCAACGCCTGTGCCTAAGCAGAAGACCGGAGAACACTCGGCGAGCAGTCGTGCGAGCTTATATTCATAGCCCTTGGCTCTGTTTATCAGGGTACCACCGCCTAAACATCCCGCCTGAAAAACGTCTCTTCTGGCAATCCTCCTGTGGAGATCTCTTCTTTTCTTAGAAAGACTTACAAAGGGCAAAACATGATAGTCAGGGAATAGCCTCTTGTGCGCCTCATACAACATCTCGTCGCCCAGGTTTTCGTGGCCTTGCCAACCTATGTAGGCAATTCGCTTGCGAAGGGGGTTGCCTAGTTCCCAATATCTTTTGGCTCGTTGGACAAATCTCATTGGCCACATGTTGAGGTTTATCCTTTCATTGGCCACTAAGAGTATTGCGCATCGCCGCGGTCCCGCCGCTCGGCCGCTGCTGGGCTTTCCATAGATCCTGATACGTTTGACTTATCCTCAACAGCTCGTCATGCGGGGCAAACGCCTCGATGGTTCCATTCGCTAAGACAGCTATCTTGTCGGCCTTGCGGAGGGTGGAGAGGCGGTGCGCGACGACGAGCGTGGTTCTGCTCTCCATGAGTTTGTCCAGCGCGTCCTGCACCTGTTTCTCGGTCACGGAATCCAGGGCGCTGGTTGCCTCGTCCAAGAGGAGTATCGGTGCGTTCTTGAGGATGGCCCTGGCGATGTTGATGCGCTGCTTCTGGCCGACCGAGACGCCGGTTCCGCCGGCGCCGATGACAGTTTCATACTTCTCTGGCCAAGACATTATGTCATCGTGGATGTTCGCCGCCCTGGCCGCCTCATGGACCTCATGGTCAGTCGCGTCGGGCTTACCATACTTTATATTGTCGAGGACTGAGACGTTAAACAAAAATGGCTCCTGAGTAACAATCGCAATACTATCCATTAGGTCTGCGAGTTTTATTCGCTTTACATCAGTCTTATCGAACAGAATCCTACCCTCTTTAGCATCATAAAACCGGACTGCCAGGTTTAGCAAGGTCGTCTTGCCGACGCCAGAGCCGCCTACAACGCCGATCGTCTCGCCCGCGCGGATCTTGAGGTTCACGTTTTTCAAGACGGGCGCGGCTGTGTCATAGGAATAAGACACGTTCTCGAATAATATCTCGTGAGGTGTAGTTCTCAACGGCACTGCGTCCTTAGCATCCTTGATCTCTGGCTCAGTTGCAAGAAATTCGTCAACACGGTCGAGGTTAACCGTTTGGGTCTTGATCACCGTATATGCATGCATGATGGTTCGCATTGGCTGGAACAACTGGTTCAGGATCAGGATGAAAGCTATCAGAACGGGCCACTCGATGGCTCGCTCGATCATCTTCATGCCGCCAAATACAATGACAAACACGACCCCGAAGCCGGCGAGGCTGTCAAAGATGACGCCGGACAGTGATCGTGTTCGAACCATCTTCATGATCTGTTTGAACAGTTCATCAGCGGAGTTCTCGCAAGCCTTGGCTTCCCTTTCTTCGCCTCGAAATGCCTTGACTACTCTTATGCCGGAGAGAATCTGCATCAAGAGGTCCATTATCCGCACGCCATGGAATCGGGCACTTCTCGATGCCTCAAGAAGTCTCGTGCCGATGTGCATTATGGGGTAGATGACTAGGGGAAGCGCTACTAGGCCCCAGAGCGCTAGACTTGCGTCCATTCTCAGAGCGGCGATAAGCAGCCCGCCGGCCCCAAGTAGGGAGGTAACGATTGAGCAGGTGGTGTCAACTAGTAGCCGAAGTGAAGTTACATCTCCACTCGTAGCTTTGATGATGTCGCCTTGCGTGTTCTTGTCAAAATAACTGAGCGAAAGCTTGAGCATGTGCTGAACCATCTTGAGGCGAAGATGCAGCTCGATTCTCCTGCCGAGTTCAGTCTGAAGGACCTTAGAGAAGTAGTCCGCGATGCTGCGCCCTATCCAACACGCAAAGATAAGCCCTGCTGCGCCCCAGAGCATTGTGGTAACATTTGCTCCACTGTCTGTTCGCAAGGACTCCATGACATCTTCTAGGAAAGTCTTGACCATCCAGAGATAGCCGATCTGAAGGGCTGACCTTGCAACACCGCTCCCAATGAACCAAACTGTTATGCGCCGATGCCGCCACATCAATTTGAATGCTACTAGCATTTTCTCGAACATTACTAGCCTATGCCTTGACTTTCGGTCAAATTATCAATCAATTCATCACAGCGCTCAATAGCACTCTCCTCAAGTTTGGGAAATATGGATGCCTTGTATCCCAACTGCTATTTCATCCCCTGCTTTATCAAGTCGTGTAATCGCAGCAGCCCAACTACCCGGTCCGAATCCTCCTCGACCACCGGCAAAACCGATATTTGGCTCGGACGGTCCTCCATCTGGTTGAGAGCGCGAGACGCAAGCTCCGAGGCGCAGACACGAATGGGGTCTCGGGTCATAGCGGTTGATATTGGCTCGTCGATCATCTTAGCGAGGTCATCCTCGAGCAAAAGCCGACGGACGTCGCCATCTGTTACAATACCTATAAGAACGTCACCATCGCCGACAACACACGCCGCGCCGTGCGGTCGCTCGCTCATCGCAACTACTGTCTGCCTAATGGTGGTCTCAGGGGAAATGAGAGCAATGTATCCCCTCTCTATCATCACCTCGGAAACCGTCATCAAAAGCCGTCTGCCCAATGTCCCCGCCGGATGAGACATCGCGAAATCCGCCTCCTTGAAGCCCTTGGCCACAATTAGCGCCGCTGCCAGAGCATCGCCCATCGCAAGCGTCGCGGTTGTGCTAGTTGTCGGGGCAAGGCCCAGCGGACAGGCTTCCTTTGTTACCTCGAGATCAAGCACCACATCCGCAACCTTAGCGAGCGAGGATTTGGCTCCGCTTGTAATTGCAATCACCTGCACTTCTCGCTGCTTGAGGACTTTCGCCGGCCTGATCAGCTCCGCATTGCCCCCTGAATGAGAAATGGCGATCAGAATGTCACCAGGGCTTATCAAGCCCATATCCCCGTGGAGCGCCTCAACCGGATGAATGAAGTAGGCCGGCGTGCCCGTGCTTGAGAACGTAGCCGCTATCTTCCGACCCACAAGCCCAGATTTCCCAAGGCCCAAAATGTATATTCTCCCCGAGCTGCTCACAATCATCCGGAGAGCAGATAAGAAGCTGTCGTCGATTCGCTCGATTAGATGCTCAACCGCCGAGGCCTCCTCCCGAAGCAAGCGCCTCGCCTCATCCATCGACTTAAGAAGCGTGGGCTCCGAGATGGTTCTCAATGTGGTGGACCTCCGATCACTGGCAGATAGCCTCGTTGATCCTAAAACAGTTGGAGACTATGCGGCGGAATGTATCTGGTGTAATCATGTTCGGGCCGTCGCACGGGGCGTTGTCCGGATCGTCATGTACCTCGAAGAACAGCCCGTCACAGCCCGCTGCCACAGCGGCATAAGCTAACGGCTCCACAAACTCCCTCGCGCCGCCCGATGAACCTCCAGCTGCGCCTGGGAGCTGCACCGAGTGCGTTGCGTCAAAAATCACGGGCACTCCGATCTGCTTCATGATGGAAATACTGCGCATGTCAACAACCAGATTTCCGTAGCCAAATGTCGAGCCGCGCTCAGTCAAATAGACATCCTGATTGCCCGTGCTCTTCACCTTCTCAACGCTGAAACGCATATCAGCGGGCGACATGAATTGGCCCTTCTTTATGTTCACCGCAAGGCCCGTCTTGCCCGCCTCAACCAGCAAGTCCGTTTGTCGGCAGAGGAAAGCGGGAATCTGGAGCACGTCAACGACATTGGCCACATCGGCTACTTGGCCGGTCTCGTGGACGTCCGTTAGAACGCGTATCCCGAGCTGTTCTTTGACGTGCATCAGGGCCTCCAGGCCGTGCTCCATGCCGATGCCTCTGAATGAGCTGACCGAGGTTCTATTCGCCTTGTCGAACGACGATTTGAAAGTAAATGACATTCCGAGCGACCCTAGTGCCTCTTGGATCATCTCAGCGACCATCAAAGCGTGGTCTTGGGATTCGATTACGCATGGGCCGGCTATGATAAAAAGTGGCCCTCTCTTCTTGAGGTCTGGCATTAGGGATGTTCCCCTGTTATTTATTGCTATTCAACAGCCATTCGCAGTAACGCTCAATCCCGTCTTCAACGCTCACTTTCGGCTCGTAATTGAGCAGCTTCTTTGCTTGCTCGATATCCGCGAGCGAGTGCTTCACGTCGCCGGGCCTCGAGTCAACATAAGTGGCCTGCACGTCTCGTTTTAGTACTCTGCAGAGAACAGCCACCAACTCGTTTACGGTTATCCTGCTGTTGCACGCTATGTTGAAAACTCCCCCGGCGCAATCCGGCGCGGAAAGGCCTGCTAGGTTCGCGTTCACAACATTCTCTACATAAGAGAAATCGCGAGTCTGCTCCCCGTCCCCGTATATCGTGGGCGAATCGCCCGCAAGGATAGCGGTGGCGAACTTTGGCACAACAGCAGCGTACTGAGAAGTTGGGTCCTGCCTCGGGCCAAAGACGTTGAAATACCGCAGGGAAACAGTCTCAAGTCCGAAGAGCGAGAAGAAGACCCGGCAGTAGTACTCGCCTGTCAACTTCGAGACCGCATAAGGGGACAATGGAGAAGGAATCATCGTTTCGACCTTCGGAAGAACCTTCGAATCCCCATAGACGGAAGATGAAGATGCGTAAACAAAGCGCTTGACGCCTGCCTCCTTCGCGGCCCACAACATATTCAGCGTGCCCCCGACATTGACTGTATTCGATGCAATGGGGTCTCTGACTGAACGAGGCACGGATGGAAGAGCCCCCTGATGCAGAACGAATTTCACCCCTGATACGGCAGCCTTGCAGACGGAAAGGTCGGATATGCTCCCCTTGATCAGCTCCACTTTATTCATATATGGCGCGATATTCTCCCGTTTGCCGGTGCTGAAATCATCCAACACTCTGACTTGCTTGCCCTCAGAAACCAAACGCTGGACGATGTTGGAGCCAATAAAGCCCGCTCCGCCAGTTACCAGATAGAGTTCCATGTCAACTCCTACAGAATCCCTGTCTCAGAATGAGTTACGGGCCATCCCAATCCCCAGCCCTGAATATCTCTTCGGACTGCGGAGAAAGTAACTATAACGACGACTCTTCCATTATTACTGGAAGACCGAACTCGCTACTGGTCCAGAAAGGTATCCATGGGGCGCCCGCCTCATAAGACCATCCCAAATTGCTAATCAGCCCATCCCATCAGGCTAAATATGGCTATCGGGCGAGAAGATGTCAACTTTATAGCAAGAAATCTCAATAATAACGCTCCGAGAATCCCTAGTTTCGCTCTACGCACAGCTTATGCCAGAGCAACGAACAACTTGCACGCCTGACGAATACACTTCTTCGGTAGCGCATGTAAGAACAGTGTTGACATATATAATTGTGTCCAAGTATGATCTGCCTGACGAGAGGCAGGCGGGCAGTATAAGTATTCTCGGCGCCGCCCGCCGCTGTCGTCGTTGCTGAGGCGGATTTTGGATTCTGAAGAGAATTATACGACTGAATAGGAGAACCTGATCATGGTAAGATTACGCAATGTCGGTCTGTTATTGTCCATTTTCGTGGTTGTCGCGTTGTTTTCCTGTCAGTGTTCTGGTGATGAGTGGCGCAGCTGGACGGCGCCCGGATGGGCGAGTGTGCACGAAGTCGCATTGGGTCCGGACGGC
>JAGHCW010000159.1 GCA_021160245.1 bacterium
ATCCCGTGTCGTGTCCTTTGAAAACGGGCTTATTGCAGTGCCTCGGAACGCCTGGCATACACAATGAATTCGTTTTTTCTCCTCATGAGATTTCTCTTGACAGCAGATAGGCCAAAGGCACAATATATGACCATATTAGAGCTTCAATGGGCAATCACGCATTCGTGCGATAATAAGGTAGGAGGCGAGCTGATGCACGTTATACATTTGCGGCGGTTTTTAGTTGTCGCGATTCTGGCGCTTTTGGCGATGCCATTTTGGGCGCAGGCACTTACTAGCTGGCAAAGTGAGCCTTTTTGGCAGGGCCTTCATTTCGATTCTCGACATTCAGGATGCTCGAGGCTATTGGGTCCGAAATATCCGGATTCTCAGATCAAGTGGGTCTTTACCGCCCCGTCGATTGGCCAGATCAACTCCTCGTGTGCTATAGGCCCGTGTGAGCCTTATCTCGATGTGAACAACAACGGCAGCTTTGACGCCGCTGTTCTTGGCCAGCCCGGCGAGCCTGCTGTGCCCGGTGAGCCATATCAGGACTTGAACGAGAATGGTATATGGGACGAGTGTTCCATAACTTTTACAAGCACAGGCGGCTTCCTTTACGTTCTTAATCCGGACGGGACTTTGTACTGGAGCTACGAGACTGCCAGCGCGATGGTCTCCTCGCCTGCTATCGGGCCGGGTGAGCCCTATTACGACACAAATGGCAACGGGCAGTTCGACATTGCGGAGCCCTTCGTGGACGAGAATGGCAATGGTCGTTTTGATCTCGCCGAGCCCTTCATTGACGCCAACGGAAACGGTGAATATGATGAGGGCGAGATATACACGGATACGAACTGGAATCGGCGATGGGATGACGCTGAGTCATTCACAGACGCGAACGGAAGCGGCGTGCGCGACGACGCAGAGCCTTTCATTGATGAGAATGGCAACGGCTTGCGGGACAGAAGCGTCATTTACTTTGGCTGCGACGACGGGCGGCTTTATGCTCTCTATAGCGAGAAATGCGAGGAGTCTTATGTGGATCGCAATGGGGATGGTGAATACACGCCTGGCGAGCACTTCATCGATTTTAACGGCAATGGCCTCTGGGATA
Source organism: bacterium (assembly GCA_021160245.1). GTDB lineage: Bacteria > B130-G9 > B130-G9 > B130-G9 > B130-G9 > JAGHCW01. The sequence goes on from JAGHCW010000159.1 coordinate 1,097, forward strand.
GAGTTAGAGTCAAGTGGGCTGTTTCAACCGGCGCCCGAATCACGTCATCACCTGTCGTGAATATAGGGGAGCCATTTGCCGACGGGAACCAAAACGGCTTGTGGGATGCGGGCGAGCCTTATCTTGATGTCTATGGCGATGGTAGTTGGAATCATGGCTGTGAGGAGTGGTATTCCGATGTCAACCACAACGGTCGCTACGACGCTGACTATCCCGAGCCGTACGACGACGCCAATGGCAATGGCAGGCGCGACGGCGTGATGATTTACTTTGGCTCCCACGATGATCACATATATTGCATCAATACTACGGGCGAAGTGGTCTGGAAGTATAAAACTGGAAGTTGGGTCAGTTCTTCGCCAGCTGTGAGCCTCGATGGGAAATTGATTTACTGCGGTTCGGATGATCATTACTTTTACGCTCTGGACGCATTCAATGGCTATTGTCATTGGAAAGTGCGGCTGCCATCAGCAATTCACGCATCGCCGGCAGTAGGCCCCAATGGTGTTGTTTACATCGGAACCGAGAGCTCGGATAACCGTGTCTATGCGTTCGCTCCTTGGGGCGCGCAGCTATGGCGCCGTAATGTTGGAACATGGGTCCACTCATCACCGGCAATTGGGATGCTATCAGAAGATATTTATTGCGGAACCTATTACGATGGCTATGGCCAGGACGAGCCGGTCGGGAAGCTCTATTCTATTCTGCCTGATGGTTCTGGCTCAGGATTCATCATCGGTGACCCCATAACCCAGGGGATAACCCTCGGCAGCTGGGCCCTGTCATCGCCTATTGTGGATGTAGAGGGCACAATCTATATCGTCTCCGGGGACTATACAGTCAGCTCGCTTGCACCAACAGGCGATATCATCGGCCGGATGTTCATCCCGTCGGGAGGCGAATACGAGTTTGAGGAGAACGAGTATTGGATTCGCCCAACCCCTGCCATTGGGCCCAATGAGACGCTCTATATCGGCTGCTGGGATGGGAACTTTTACGCGCTTCAGAAAGACCAGCCATCTCCCGACGAGACCCAGATTTTGATGGCCGGATATGGCGAGAGCGTGGTCTCCGCATCGCAGAATTCTGTCCTGACAATCGAGGCTTTGGTCAAAGACCCCGAGAACAACGTGGTGTCGGTTGACGTTTTCTACGACGGGATTGAGCTCGGCTGGGAGCTGAGTAAAGTGGGTCGAGACGATGTAACGGACGGTCTGTTCTTCCGCGGCGACTTTACCATCCCCGCATGGACACTTGATCATCATCGGTCTTACGGCCTGGATCTCGTTGCGAGGGACGGCGTGGGCAATATCAGCAGCACATGGCCCTATTTCACAATAGGCAGTAATCAAGGCGCCGTGCCGATGCGCCAAGCGCCCGGCTGGGGAGTGATGCGAGCTATGGAAATAGAAGGAGTGAAGACGCGGGCCGGCGTGATGCAGTCTGACGACCCAGCTCCCGTTATCCTGATGGCCGGGACGCCTTTCACCAATGTAACGTCGGAGGCAGGCGGTGTAGTCAACATCGCGGCACTCGTTACCGACCCCGACGGATGTGGGGATATCGCATCGGTGGAATGGCGGCTGTTCTATTTGGATATCGCGATTGGCAAGGACATTATGACCGAGTCGCACTGGGGCCTCTACGATGACGCTGTCCTTTATTTTTACTCATTGCCTATCTCGGCTGGGATTGCTCCAAGCGACTATATGCTAATTATTCTCGCGACAGACAAAGATGGCAATGCCAGCACTGAGTTCCCGAAAATCACAGTCGTCCCGTAGTTACTGGTTGGAAGACGCTCATTTTGCTGCGTTGTCTCTCTGCCAGCCGCCTTGCTGTTTGAGACAACGCCTATTTGGGGCGGCTCAGTTGCAGATGGCATTGGCTCGTTAGCGATTTTTGGAGGGAATTATCTATGAGAACCTATGGCGTACTAGTTACTTTGCTCACAGTCTGCCTCGTTGTTACATCCTCTTGGGCAGACATCACAGACATAAGACCCCACCATCCCGCAGACATCTCAGAAGCAAGGTCGCATCTGGCAGACATCAACTGGGACGATCTGCTTAAAGAGCTTGAAGAGGGCTTCGAAAATGAGCCGCCAGTGGTTCTTGATCCCAGCGATGTCAATTGGTACTACAAGGCAGGCAACTGGATCACGTGCGCGCCGCTTGTCGGTGACGATGGTTCAGTCTATTTCGGCTCCACAGATGGCAATTTCTACGCCGTCGATTCATCTGGCGTCCTGCAATGGTCATACGCAGAATGCGGCCCGATAGTCGGCGACGCCTCGTTTGACAATCAAGGCCGATTGCTCTTTGGCTCGCTCGACGGCGCGGTCTACTGCCTGAGCAAGGACGGCGAGCTGCAATGGAACTATCTGACGGGCGGCCCAATCTTCTGCAAGCCGGCAGTCGATGGCGATGGCAACGTCTATTTTGGCTCCAATGATGGCTATTTTTACAAATTGTCCGCGGCCGGCGAGGAGGATGAGGTCCTTGAGGTTGGAGCGTGGATCGACGGCGGTCCTCTTTTTATGCCCGATTCCAGCGTCTGCTTCTCGTCATACAATGGCAATATCTACTGGGTTGATAGCGATTTGGGCGTTATTCGAACATACGAGGCGCACGCGCATTTGACGAGGGCTTTGAGCGCAGGCGTTGATGGGACGGTCTATGCCGGAAGTCTGAGTGGGGCGCTGTTTGCCGTTGATTCTACCGGTAGCCTGCTTTGGCAATTCGATACAGGCCGGGCCATATTTTCATCACCGCTCGTGACGGATGATCGGGTATATTTCGGCAGTGACTCGGGCGTCTTCTACGCGCTGAACCTGAGCGGTGGCGAGAGATGGCGCTACTCACTTACGGACAAAGATATCATCTCCTGCTCACCTGCGCTTGGGCCTGATGGTAACGTCTATTTCGGCTCCAGCGAGCATAAGGTTTACGGATTCACCAAAGACGGCATTCGCCAATGGTCGTTCAACACGGGCGTTAAAATCGGCGGAACAACTCTGAGCGGTAAGCCCGTCCTGGGGGGTATCACGATATCCAAGGATGGCACAGCATACTTCGGCAACTGCGCCGGGGTCCTCTTTTCTACTGTTCTTACGAGGCGCAAGCTTGATGCGCCTTCGTTCGCCTCTCCATTTGACCGTGCGGCCTCCCGGACAAATCGGTTCGGAATCTCAGTTGCACGCCCGGCGGGCGGCCATCTCAAAGAGATGAACGTTACTCACCTGGTGGCCGGAGATTGGGAACCGCTAACACCTCTAAATGCTGTGGACATGGCGCTGAAAACGATGTGCATGGACCGCGCGGCGCTGGACAGGAACACAGAGGTCTATTACGGCCGGTACCCCTACATTCCCAAATGCGTCTTGGACATAACCGACGACATACTGGACGACGCATTCGTCGGGCCGGTCTATAGCAAAGAGCTGACCGATCAATTGATGCTGGACGATGACGAACTCCAAGATTACCTTTTGACAGCCGCAGGACCACTGGGTTCGACAGTTTTGCCGGCTGACTATGATCACCCTCTTTCTAATTCGCCCCTTTATGACGCTATTGTTGCGATATACGACCGCAATGGCGACCTGCTTTCGACTGCGGAGCAGGCAAAACTTACACAGCAGTGCGGTAACCTGTCACAGGAACTACGACAAGCGATGGCGCTTATCCTCTATGCAATGGACGAGGCGTCGGTCAACCTGGCCGAGGCATTCAGTGATTTCTCCCCCGGTATTAAGAGCGCTGTTCGTCGGGAATTGGGTACCTATCCGCTGCACTACTACAATAGTGAATTCTTGAGTGACGTCTTTGATGAGTGGGAGAAAACGGACCAGGCCGAGCTTCTGAATGGGGCAACCAAGTTCCTTTCCGCCATCACAAAGGCCGAAGCGTACTTCGCCATCGCGCCTGATTCATCGCTTGATGAGATACTGTTTGAGTTTGATACGCCGATAGGATTCGTGATGGTTGGTGGCGCGCTTGGAAATACCTATGACAGCAACACAAATGGTGTCCGTGAGACGAACGCTCTTCTCATCGACATTGGCGGCGACGACCGCTATGAGGGTCGCACGTGTGGGGCATCGGACGAGGATACGCCTCTTTCTGTTTCCATTGACCTCGCGGGTAATGACGTCTATGAATCGAGTAAATTCGGCTGTCAGGGATGGGGGATGTTCGGCATCGGAGTTTTGGTGGACGTGTTTGGTGACGACACATACATCGCGGGCGATCATGCCCAGGGCGCCTCAACCTGCGGCATCGGCATTCTGCGAGATGTTTATGGCAACGATGTCCACATCGGCGAGATGATGGTTCAGGGCGCCTCGGCTTGTGGCGTCGGCCTTCTTGACGATGAATCGGGCGATGACGTTTACTACTCGCCAAAATACGCTCAGGGATTTGGCTTCACATTTGGCTCCGGCGTCCTTCGCGACGTTGAGGGCGATGACTTCTATTTTGTGGGTGGTTTCGAGGTCGATTTCAGGGAGAACCAGGAGGGCAAAGAACGCTACGTCTGCATGGGCCAGGGCTTTGGATACGGTCCCCGCCGTGATAACGAGAACTGGCAAGGCGCGGGCGGCATCGGCGTTCTAAGCGATGGCAGCGGAAACGACTACTACCTCGGCGACTATTTCTGTCAGGGGTCAAGTTACTGGTTTGCGACGGGCATCCTCGATGACAAGGCCGGCGATGACGTTTACGTGGCGAGGCGCTATTCTACAGGCGCCGGCATTCACAATAGCGTTGGCGTGCTCGTGGATGAAAGCGGCAATGACGAGTATTGGAACTGGGGCGTTGGCATCGGCCACGGTCTGGACGCCTCGGTCGGCATCGTCGTTGATGTTGAGGGGAACGACCACTATTCGGCCAATGGTTGGTACACGATGGGCCACGGCGGCGACGGTCTCGGTGTGCTTCTTGATAACGCCGGCAACGACATGTACAGCATCTTAAGTTCGGGCGGCCTGGGCTGTGGCGCCCCCTATATGGGCAACTATCGCGTCCCGCTCGGTATATTCATTGACGCCAACGGCACAGACTCCTACACGAGGGAACACAACGAGGCGTTCTGGACCAAGGACGAGACAGGCGTCGCCATAGACATGACCGGCGGAGACACCGGCTGCCTCATGCCGTGAAAGAGCCTCTGCCACTGCACAAGGTCGCAGGAAGCTGTGCGCTTGCACCATTTTTCCATGATTATGAGTAGATCACCAACTCCAACTAGGTGGTTTTCGCCAGGGCTCCCGGTCAATCCCGAGCGGTTCTACGGGAGGAATAAGATTGTATGCGAGGTACTGACTCAGGCAAAACGCTCATCTCAAGGCGAATTTGCTAGCATCCTTCTGCTCGGGGAAAGGGGCGCAGGGAAGACCTCTCTTGCGCACTATCTGAGAAAGGACGCACTTTCGAGAGTCAGACTCACGGCGATCTATGTCAACCTATTGGGAGCGCGAACACCTGAAGATTTTGTGTGTCGCGTTCTTGAACAGCTATTGAGTACGTCCGCAGAAAACTCAAAATCCAAGGAGGCCACGGACTTGCTCTCGGAATTCTTGGATACGGAAAACCATCTGGGATTCTCTGCGTTATTCAGCCCAAATCAAGCCGAACTGAAGCACCTGTTCTCGAGGTTTCCGGAGATCATCGCACATGTATCGGAGGCAGTGAATGGCATTCAAGGCCTTTGCTTATTGCTTGATGATATCGATGATCTCTCCAAGAGCAGGCGGTTCGTAAGTTGGTTCAAGAACTTCATTGAAGATGTAGCGACCCAGAACAACGGCCTGCGGCTCTCAATTGTATTCATAGGCCGCCCTGAAGTCACGTTGGCCTTGAGCAGACACGAACCTACGCTGGCGCGGACCTTCGATGTCCTTCACGTTCCTGCGCATCTTTCGGACGGTGAGATGCGTCTTTTTCTTAGAACAGGATTGAATAGTATAGGGGCTGCCGTTGACGATGCGGCGTTTGACGCACTTCTCGCTTTTTGTGGTCGCCTACCCATTCTTGCCCACGAAGTTGGACACGCAGTCTCATACTGGGATGGTGCTCTGATTGACGAGTGCGCCGCCCGTGGCATTGCCACGAGCGCCGCAAATACTCTCGTCGGCAAGTGTATTCCTCCCAGGATGCAGGAGTCGATTTCAACGCTCTTGAAAATGCAGTTTCGCTTTGCGACATTGACTCATGAATGGACGCGCGCTTTCAGAACAAAAGATCTATTTGGACACGGGGACGCGGATACTCTCATTAGGGCACTGGTGACGGAGATGGAGGACTTGGAGCTTATCTCTTGTGACAGCGGCGCAGCTGGCTGGTACCAGTTTGTGCCGGAGGGATGGTATAGCAGTTTCACTCTATGCTGGACAGCGCTAGCTAATGCGCGGGAGCTTCAGCTAGATACGTGATCATAAATCAGGGACCGAAAGCATTCATGGTAAATACCGTCCTCCTCACAAACATCTCCGAGCTGGTAACCGTCTCCCAGTCTGGTGAGCGGTGTAAGCGAGGCGCGGGGCTGCGGGAGCTCAATATCATCCGCGATGGGGCGGTGGCCACCAGAGGGGACGAGATTGTCTGGGTCGGCCTTACGTCGGAGCTGCCGCGTAATATCGCTCGGGATGCCGATGTGACGATTGATTGCTCCGGCAAGACCGTGCTTCCGGGCCTCGTCGATTGCCATACCCATTTCGTCTTTGGCGGTTCCCGCGAGAATGAGTACGCGATGCGATGCGAGGGCAAGAGCTACAGCGAGATGGCCGAGGCCGGCGGGGGCATCAAGAGCTCAATGCGAGCCACGCGTGAGCTCTCGCTTGAGCAGATGATCGAGATAGGCCGCCTCCACCTCGACCAAATGCTTCTTTTGGGAACCACGACGGTTGAGGGCAAGAGCGACTACGGTCTCGATTTCGACACGGAGATCAAACTCTTGCGAGCGATGCGTGAGCTTGACGATACCCATCCGGCGACAGTTGTCCCCACGTTTCTTGGGGCACATGTTGTCCCAGATGGGGTCTCGCGCACAAAATATCTCTCGGTTGTTCTTGAGGAGATGATTCCATACATCGCGGAGCATCGGCTGGCAGAGTTCTGCGACGTCTTCTGCGATGAGGGCGCTTTCACTGTTGACGAGGCGCGGTTCGTCCTTCGTGAGGGCAAGCGTTTTGGGCTGATCCCCAAGATACACACCGACCAATTCGCCTCATTTGGCGGTTGTGAGCTCGCAGCGGAGGAGGAAGCGATTTCCGCCGATCATCTCGACGCCGTCCGTCAGAGCGATATTGACGCGCTTGCCTCGAACGACATCGCGGGCGTTCTGCTTCCCGGTTGCGTATTCTTCTTGGGCCTAAACAAGTACGCCCCGGCGAGGCGCATGATCGACTCGAATTTGCCGATTGCTCTGGCCACGGACTTTAACCCCGGCTCGTGCAACATTCGCTCGCTCCCGATTATCATGACAATCGCCTGCTCCAAGATGCGAATGCACCCGCGTGAGGCGATAGGGGCTTGCACTCTGAATGCTGCGTTTGCGCTTGGGCTCTCTGCGCAGATAGGTAGTATTGAGGTAGGGAAGAGGGCCGACCTCGTCCTCTTCGATGCAGACAACTCGCTCCACATCCCCTACGAATGCGGCCACAACCTGGTGAACACAGTCATCAAAGACGGTCGCGTCGTTGTCCGCGATGGCTGTAAGCTCGAAAGGAATAAAGAGACAACATTGGGGAAGCGCGCATGAGATCATTCGTCAGCTATATCGAGTATGATCCCGAAACGAAACTATATGTCGGAATCGTGCCGGGAATACCAGGCGCCCACACGCAGGCCGCCACGCTGGATGAACCCAATCACAATCTTAAAGAAGTCCTGGGGCTATGCCTGGAGGAGCTGGGGGACGAAATTGAGAACTAGCCTCGATTCGTAGGTCTCCAGCAGATTGAGGTCGAAGCGTGACACGCCTACCGATTCTGGACTTCAGAACGAAGGACCGTTCCCAACCATCCGGGAAGAGACCTCGCCCGCCCTCTGCTCCGAGAAATGCCTCGCGAAATCGGATTTCTGACTGTCTCAGCACCCAGCGCATGCAGAACGCTTGGCCTGTGTATTCAGCAAGATAACCCTTATGAATACCTTATGTGTATTCAAAACACGATGTTGGTGAGCTATGATTTTTCGGGCAAAAATATACCTTGACAAGGCGGCAATGTGCCCTAAACTGACGTTCTCGCATTCAAATCTAATGGGGAGTATCATGGTTAGGCAGAACGGTGAACTGACAATCCCATTGCAGATGACTTCTGAAGAAGAACAACTGGTGATTGAGTCCTATATACGTGATGAGGTTCAGCTTGAGTATGCAAACAGAGCCAATGCAGTTACGGCCTGCTCATGCAGATGTGTATCCCACTGCTCCTGTGACTGTGATCGGTGCGGGATAGCCGGTTTCCGGGCGTGAGATTCTCGTCAATGTCCCCTTGCTGCTCTCGCCAATCCTTGGCCTCGGGATGACACATTCTCCGGTACCAGTATATATCAGAACAATCAAAGATGAGATATGGCTGATCCCACAGCCAGATGATATCGTTCTAGTTTATGTCCCGTTG
>JAGHCW010000200.1 GCA_021160245.1 bacterium
AGTGTCCGGCGAAGTCGTGGCGCTTGTCACCCATTCGGCAGTCTCAGCATCCGGAAGCGTCGCGCCGTAGCGGTAATGAAGCGCAACGTAGTCATAGTTATCGTCACCAAGATCGATTGTGAAAGCTATCTCGACGTTGGGTATTGTGACATATTCAGGCGACTCAGAACTCGAGAGCGAGAGCCTCGGATCGTAAAGGCAGACAGCATCCGCCTCGCCGTCCGGCGCCTCGACGTTGCCAACCACATCTGTCCCACAAAGATAGAAGTTGTAATAGCCCGGCCCCATATCTGGCGCCCAGTCGATCACGCCGGATGCAGCGTCAATCTCCATTCCTGTGTCGCGAAGAGTATCGTCAGCATTCCCATCGAGGTCGGAGTAAGTGTAATAAAGGTGAACGTTGGCGATTCCGGTCAAGGCGTCGCTCGATTCAAAGGCGACGTTGATTGCCGGGTCATTAACCACGCTGTCCGCCTGAGCAGCCGTAACGGGTGGCGTTACGTCGTAGATGCACGAGGCGCTGGCGCCCGTTGGCGATTCGGTATTGCCCGCAACGTCTGTGGCAAGACTCCTGAAGTCATATATGCCCTCGCCATGCGGGAACTCAAACTCATACGCGCCGTTCTCAACGCCTATCGAGTAGCCGCTCGTCCCGAAAGTATCGAACAGGCCAGAATCGGTCCAGTCGCCCCCATCGAACCGATACCAAAGGCCAACCTCTGCCACGCCCGACAGCGCGTCGTCTGCCGTATAGTCAATCGCCAATGGCAATGACCGTGTCTGCGTCATACAATCGACGGTTGAATGAGGCGCGGTAGTGTCCAGCATAACGGTGTCGTCAGGCGCAGCAGGAGGAGTCTCAGCATTGCCGGCCCTGTCGGTTGAGATAGTCATCAGCTCGATAGCGCCATCGCCGAAGACGGGGTCCAAATGAAATGCTCCCGATGTGCCTGCTTCCACCAGGCGAGAATCCGTCCAATTGTCATCGCCCGCGTATCTGAAATAGAGCCTCGTAGAAGCGACGCCAACACCGCTGTCCGACGTCTCGAATTCAACCTCGAAAGGCACAGTAGTTGTCCACTCATCGGCCGAACAGCTAGACTGGGGCATGGTGTAGTCGGCGAACACGGTGGCATCGGCAACGGCCGGTGGGTCCTCAACGTTGCCCGCCTCGTCCAGCGACAGCGTGTAGAAACCATACTCGCCCTCACCCTCAGAGAACGTGAACGAGAAAGAACCTGAGGCAGCCGCCTTCGTCTGGCCGGTATCCGTCCAGGCGCCGCTATCAAACTTATACCAAAGAGAAACCTCCGCCAGCTCGTAGTTGTCCGAGGCAGTGTAATTGACTGCGATTGAGGTCTGTTTGGTCACATCATCGCACGTGCAGCTCGATTGCGGCTTTGTGAGATCATAAACCAGCGTGCAGTCGGCCGCTGCCGGCGCGTCCTCAACGTTATCGTTGTTATCTGTGCAGAGCGTGTAGAGATCGTAAGTCCCCTCGCCCTCGGGCGCGTCGAAATCGAACGTGCCCGCCTCGCCGCCAGTCGCAAGGCCGCTGTCCGTCCAGGAACCACCATCAAATCTGAACCAGAGCGCCGTTGACTTGACGCCGCTCAACGCGTCACTTGCCGTGAAATCAACCGCAATCGGCGTCGCGCTGAAATACCCATCGGCGCTCGCGCTTGATGTCGGCGGCGCGTTGTCGAATATCGTGGTCGCATCGGGCGTTCCCGTCGCATCCTCAACGTTGCCAATCCTGTCAGTCGCTATCGTGTAGAAATCGTAAGTACCGTTGCCAGAACTCAGCGTTGCGTTGAAGCTCCCATTGGCATCGCCCGAAGAGTCGATCTCGCTGTAGCCCCCGCCGTCAAACTGCATCCAAAGCGCAACCTCCGCCACGCCGGAATCATCGTCAGAGGACGTGTAATTGACCGTTATATCGTCCGATTGCGTCCCTCCGGGAGCGGTGCAACTCGACTCCGGCGCCTCGTAATCGTCATAGACAACGGGGCCGTCGAGCTCGCCTTCAGAGGGCATACGGTCGCTGCCGCCGTGTCCGTCGCTACATGCAAAATGGTATTGCGCAGTCCCCTCTTCCGGAATCGTCCCCGTCCACGCGTAAGTCCCGTCGGCAGCACTCCCAGAATCGAGCGTCATGTCGTGGGCCGACTCGTTCACGACGACCTCGATTGAACTCGGCGCATAGCTGTCCTCGCTGTAGTAATCGACTGTGAACGTGAAGTCCGTGTCGGTGCGCCCGTATTCGGGAGAATAGGATTGGTTGGACAGCTGCGGCCCAGAGAACTCGCGCTCGTAGTGGTAGCCCATATCCACCACTCCGCTATCCGGCGCCTGGTCCGTCCGCGTCGTCCGTGTATCAAGCCCATATTCCGAGGCGTCATCGTCTCCTGCGTCAACACAAGGACTCTGATCGCCCTGCCCCGCCGCTGTTTGGCTCAGGTAGTACCCGGCAACGAAGAGCGGGTCCTCGTCGATATTCCCCTCACCTTCCCAGCCCCCCTCGATGTCGGAATAAGTGATGGTGATTGAACTGCTTGCCTCCACATAGAACTCATTAGGACTGTCTCCCCACAGGACTGAATTTATGACTGTCGCCGAATTGTCATCGTCCAAGTATATCCCACCGCCAGTGTCCCCTGCTGAGTTGCCCGTGAACGTATTGTTAAGAATGGTCGGGGAACTGACCATGCAGTATATCCCGCCGCCGAGGCTGCCGGTCGCATTACGCGCTATCAAGTTATTCTCAATGGTCGGGGAACTGTTATAGCAGGCTATCCCGCCCCCCAGGTAGTCCGTCGAGTTGTCCGTGATCCTGTTGTTCACGATTGTTGGAGAACCGCCGCGGCCACCTAAGTATATCCCGCCGCCCCACGCCTCCGCGGAATTGCCGGTGATTGTGTTGTTCTCAATCATCGGGGAACTATTTTCTGAGGATATCCCGCCACGTTGCTTTGCCGAGTTGCCTGAGATCGTGTTGTTCTGAATAGTCGGGGAACTGTTGTAGAAGCAGCATATCCCGCCGCCGAAGAGGCCAGCTGAGTTCTCTGAGATTGTGTTTTTCTGAATCGTCGGCGAGCTATCATGGCAATAAATCCCGCCGCCGCGGCCGTCGCCGTTCTGGTGTTCCGCCGAGTTGGCACTGATAGTGTTGTTGTCAATGGTCGGCGAACTGTTGTTGCAGCAGCATATCCCGCCGCCGCGTCCAGCGGTGTTATACGAGATCGTGTTGCTTGTGATAGTCGGCGAACTGTTATCGCAGAGCATCCCGCCGCCCCACCACGCCGCGGCGTTGTCCGTGATCGTGTTCTTCGATATTGTTGGGGAGCTGTCGCCGCAGAATATACCGGCTCCACCGTCTGGCCATGAATCTCCCTCGACTGAATTGTTGGCAACCGTATTATTCGCTATGGTGGGAGAACTTTCGTAGCAGCACACGCCACCACCCTTTTCCTCCGCAGAATTGGCATAGACGGCATTGCCCTCAATCGTCGGCTCACTTCCCTCGCCACAGTAAATCCCTCCACCATTCGTGGCGCTGTTCTGGCTAATGGCGTTATCTCTAATGGTTGGCGAGCTTCCGAGGCAGTGAATGCCGCCGCCATTCGTGTCAGCAACGTTGTTGGATACTGTGTTGCTCTCGATTGTGGGCGAACTATTGCTGTAGCAGTATATCCCGCCACCAGATCGCGCTGCCGAATTCCCGTCGAAGGTGTTCTGTGAAATCAACGGCGAGCTCTCATTGCAGAATATCCCCCCGCCGTCATAAGCGGTATTACTGGTGATGCTGCAATGCGTGATCTCGGGTGAACCTCCCGCCAGGCAAATTCCGCCTCCGTATTGGCCAGCCTCATTATCTGCGACTTCGTTGTCATCTATTCTGGGCGAACTGGCGTTGTAGCTTGCTATTCCTCCTCCGTGCTCTGCTGCCGAATTGTCCCCTATGGTATTCTGGGATATGTAAGGTGAACAGGTCTCAGAGCATGCGATTCCGCCGCCGTAGTATCCTGCAGAATTGCCTGTGATTGTGTTGTCCGTTATAGACGGCTGACTCGATGCTCCATGGCACTCTAGCCCCCCACCATTCTCATAGGCTGCATTGAATCGGATCACGTTATATCGGATTGTCGGCGAGCTGTCCCAGCAGGCTATTCCGGCGGCCCAAGTTGCGATGTTATACTCGATTATATTGCTTTCTATCTCTATGGAGCTGCCGCTCCAGCAAGAGACTCCTCCGCCAGTGCGGTCTGCGGAATTGTGGGCGATGTAATTATTTCTGACGATGAGTGAGCTCCCATTGCAGCAATAGACTCCGCCGCCGTCATCATCGTCGCCCGAGCCGTTGGCATTGCCGCCTGTTACCGTAAGCTCAGCAATCGTCATATTGCTGACACCATCGCAGTACAGCACATGATAGGCACCCTCCTCCGCATCAAGGATCGATGTCTCCGCATCATCCCCAAGCAAGCAAACCCAACTCTCCATGTTCAGCGGGAATGTCTCGCCATTTGTGCTCGAGGCAAAAGTGCCGGCCAGCGCGTGGATCGCTACGGGATGCGCCTCGTCACCTGCCACCGACACAAGGGCGTGCGTGATCGTCAGCCAGGGGTGCTCCTCGCTACCATCGTTGCTGTCGTCGCCGTTCTCAGGATCGACGTAGTAATCCGACTCGTTCCCATAGACCGTCGGGCCGTCGTATGCGCCTGAACTCGGATCGCGGTCACTGCCGCCGGCGCCGTCCTCAAAGTAGAAGTAGAACTCGTGATCGCCGGGCGAAAGCGTCGTGGAATAGGTGTAGTCGCTGTCGGCCCCGCTCCCATCCATCTCATGCGCCTCGTCATCGATATAGACATCCTTGACCGTTGGCTCGTCCCCGTCCTGATCGTAGTAATGGACGCTATAGACAAACGTCGTGTCCGTCGTCCCAGAATCGGGATTGACATCGCCTTCGGATAGCTGAGGCGCGTAGTTGCCGCCCTCGGTCGGATAGTGATAGCCCATGTCAACCGTGCCGCTGTCGTAAGTGCCGCTGACCTGCGTCGTCCTGTCGTCAAGCCCCGCGTCCTCAGCCGACTGGCTCCCCGCGTCTATACAAGGGCTATCCGTATCGAGATAGTAATCCCCGTGCGGCCCCGTCACAAAGTCAGGATTCTCATGTATGTTACCCTCCCCCTCGTCCTCATCCTCAATGCAGCAATAAGTAGCGGAGCAGCCGTGAAGATCGTCGCCATTGGCCCAGATTATACAATCGGTGATCGGGGAGGAGTGTTCGCCTTGAGAGTAGATGATCCCTCCGGTGTTCTCGCTTATGGTGTTGTTCCGCACAGTTGGCCAATAGTCCTTACAGTCGCCGTATATCCCCCCACCTGTGCTCGCGGAGTTGTCATGGATGATGTTGTTTTGAATGATGGCGGAGCCGCTGCAGCGGATCCCACCACCGTAAGTGCCCGCCGAGTTGCTGTATATCACGTTGTTTTCTATTAGCGCCGAGCACGTGCAGTATATCCCGCCACCATATGAAGCCGAATTGCCGGATATCGTGTTTTCCTTGATCTCGGGGGAACCGGATGTGCAGTATACTCCGGCCCCTAAATACGACGCGTTGTCAGCTATTGCGTTGTCAGCTATCTCGGGTGAGCTGTCCAGTTCGGAGTATATTCCTCCGCCTTGTAGCTGATATTGTGTTCCGTAATTGCCGGTGATCGAGTTACCCACTATGTCCGGAGAACTATCATCCGTGCAGAAAATACCTGCGCCCCTCGCCTTGCTGCCCGTTGCTTGGTTCGCCGATACGTCATTGTCCTGGATGGTTGGTGAGCAGTTGTCTTCGCAGTATATTCCCCCTCCGCGCTGTGCGGAGTTTTCCCGTATTGTGTTATTCGTGATGGCAGGCGAACAATTATCAAGGCAATAGACGGCCCCTCCATAATCCCCAGCAGAGTTGTCATTGAGTATATTGGCATTGATGATCGGCAGGCAGCTGTCCTCACAGAATACAGCGCCACCGTATCTATAAGCTTCGTTGCCCACAACTGTGTTATTTGCTATTGTGGGGCTGCTGTGAAAACAATTTATGCCTCCGCCCCCTTTACCAGTGGTGCCTCCATTATTGCTTGTAATCGTATTGCTCTCGATTGTCGGAGAACTGTAATAGCACGACACACCGCCACCATAGTCACCTGCGCTGTTTCCGTTGATCGTATTGTCCGTGATGTCGGGCGAGCTGTATCGGCACGAGATTCCACCACCGTCTTCGTCCGCTACGTTTGCGGAGATGACATTGCCTTCAATGACAGGGGAGCCATAATAGCAGTATATCCCGCCGCCGTGGGCATCATTTCCCTCCGTGGAGTTCGCCGTGATGATGTTCCCTTGAATCGTCGGAGAGCTATACCACGAGTGAATGCCAGCGCCTCTCTTGTCATTGTCATTGGGTCCATCGGCATACCCACCCGTTATCGTGAGCTCCACAATGCTGAGGTTATCGACCTCGTGGCAGTAGATGAGGTGATAGGCTCCTTCCTCGGCGTCGAGGATTGTGGTTTCTGGGTCATCCCCAACGAGACAGACCCAGCTCTGCATGTTGAGCGGATATGTCTCGCCGTTGGTTGAGGCGGCGTAGGTGCCGGCGGCAACGTGGATCGTGTGGGCATTGCCGTCGCTGCCGGGATTATTCGAGGCGATCCAATCGAGGGCGTGCGTGATCGTCCGCCAGGGACTCTCTTCGGTCCCATAGTTGTTGTCATGTCCAGTATCTGCATCGACGTAATAATCCGCGGCCGTGCTGAAGCAGACAGCCCCCAGAGATAGCAACACAGAAATGAACAACACAAAAGCAAACTTAACCTTCATGGCGATACCTCCATCTTTCACGCCTTATATAAGCGGACCATTCTGCACTTCCTGCCCTGGTCTGCCTCGTCACAACCCCGAGGATTTATAGACTATCTTTATCACCCAGCCAACTGCTGCCGCTACAAGGGCGATCATTAGAATCGTGTTGACTACCGGTATGGCAGACGGGCCAAGCATCCCCCACATAATAAGCGCGAGTCCAGCTCCGATAAAGGCGCCGAAGATGGCGCCGACAACCACTATGCCGGACCCCACACCTGAAATGCCACCGATGAGAGCGCCAAGCAATACCATCAGAACCAGCAGGCGGCGCTGGTCTGATGAGGAGTCCTCATCAATGATTCCGCTCCTGATCTGCCTTCCGCCCCTGGTCTGCATTCCAGTCGGTTCCTGGACAGGCATGAGTTCGACACGGCAGGAGTTGAGAGGCCATCCTAGCTGTTGGCAAGCGTCCGAAGAGAGAATGGCCTCAATTTCTGCCTTCTCTTTTGTGATTAGATTCGTTATGCGGTATCGAGGCATCAGTCCTGCCTCTCAACTGATGGAATGCCAGAAGTAAATAACGCAAAAACAAACTCGCTTCTCATAGTAACGCCTCCGCCCTTACAAAAGATGATAGACCCCCTGAAACTGGCGATCCTCTGACGAACGAGAACGTTCCCTCGCAAGAACCGCGCACATCTCAGAGCTTTAACTCTCGTAACCCAATCATCGAACCACAGATTTACTTTTCTATCAACACCTTTCCCGGTCTCACCCGAATTGTCCGCAGGGACAATGCGTTGTGCGTCAGACTACAGGAGTCGCAGTATCGACTATCAGGTATGTTTATGTGTCAATATGTAGTAATGCTGCGATAGACGACTATTCTGGTATGAAGTCAGTATGACAGAGTGTGCTGAGTTAGTGGCTATACAGGCGAGGTTAGGCATCCCAAAATGCTGCTCGCAGCTTGCATCGACGTAGTCCGCCCGGTATGGAGTCAGTGGAGTTTAGCGGCGGGGACGTTAGGTGAAACCAGCATAGACAGGCATTTCATGGACTGGGTGCGCCTTGGGGCGGAATCGCTGGGATCGCCCTGTATAAGACGCGCCCGGTGCGACTCGAACGCACGGCCTGCGGATTCGAAGTCCGACGCTCTATCCAACTGAGCTACGGGCGCATCTAGAGAATGTCAATCTCAATGCAGACAATACATCCAAGTTGATGCATTCGGCAAGTGGTTCTGCCCAAGAGTCATTGCATCCTCAGCTATGATAGAGCTAGATTGCAGGCTGTTGGGCAGGTGTTCAGTTGACGGCAATATCGGATTTCTTTGGCCGAGATCACACGCAACGCTCAAGCCATCTTCCCTTCCTATACCATATTGCCAAAAGCAGCGCATCGGATAGGCTGGCCATGACGAATGCCCACCAGATGCTGCTCTCATTCGCTGAGAATATATATATGAAAGCGGCAATCAGCCCCAACCGGAGCGACTCGGTGGAGACCGCAATCACGGTCGGTGGCAATGTGTTCCCAGAGCCGGTGAACGCGCTCGAGAGAGTGGCCCTTATGGAATGCAACAAGTAAGCAAAGACCATTATCTTGAGGGCGATGATTGCGACGCGCGCGACACTCGCATCGTCCGTGAATACGCCGATGATGCCGGGCGCTAGGACGAATGTCAGCACGCTAACGGCCAGGCAGATCAGAAAGACCACCGCGACCGCCGTTCTGACTGTCTTAACCGCCATGCTCTTGCGTCCGGCGCCGAGGCACTGACCGACGATTGCGGACGAGCCGAGCATCATCCCGACAGCAAAAACGGCTGTGAAGCCGAGAATCTGCTGTGCAATTCCATAGGCGGCGACAACGGCCGTTCCATATAGCGCCACAAAATATACCGTCACAAGGCCGGCAAGCGACCGCGCGATCCCTTCTAGGCCCGGCGGCGCGCCGATCTTGATGATTTTGCCCATCGTCAAGAAGTCTGGTTTCCAGCCTCTACCCAATTGAAACCGTACGTTCGATTTCTTGGAGTGCAGTATGGCAACGCCCAGCACGCAGCAGACCAGCATGGCAATGCCCTTGGCGATGGCGCTGCCGCTTATGCCGAGGCCGAATCCCACAGTTGCGCCCTCGGGGAGAACATTTAGTCCAGCGAGGCCAATCGCGAACGGAAGTCTTTCGAACATCAAGATCGGCGCAAGCAGTATGTTCAGCGATGTTGTTAGTATCATCAACACCATAGCCCGATTCGCGTCGCCCATCCCCCTGAAAGCGGTGAACATCGACCATGAGCAGAAATTGAACGGGAGGCCAATGAAGAACCAAACGCCATATTCAAGACCAAGTCGTGCGACCTCCGGCTCCGCGTTCATCCAAGATAGGACCGTCCGAAGAAGGAGTAGCCCGACAGCGCCAGATAGTACTGCAAAGAAGAGCTTCAAAAGAAGTGTCTGCTTAATCGCATTCTCAGTTCCCTCGTCGTTCTTCTCGCCAAAGCGCCTCGAGATGACGGCGACCGAGCCTCCGCCGACGAGAGAGTTCGTCGTGGAAAGAACGCCGGTAAAAGCGAGAACGAGAGTCATCCCCGCCAATGCAGAGCTGCCAAGAAGGCCGAGAAAGAAGACATCAAACAGCGCGCACACCGTTGTGGTCGCAAAGCCGATCATGGAGGGAACGCCCATGAAAGTCACGTTTTTGAGAACGCTTCCCTCCGTCAGGTCTCTTATTTTCATAGATTCAATTCCAGGATGAGTTGTTCACAATAAGAAGGGGGATGCTATTCCTTACCGGTAGCCGGGTCAATGGGGACATCAAGACCTGTGATCATCTCTCAAGAGACCTTCTGATCCTGCAATGCGGCGACAGTAATTCAAAGGCGGCGCAAGTTGCGGCATTGATGCTCCCGAATTTCAGAGCTATCGTTGGCGGTTGATTGCAGCAGGCTGTCGATATAAGGTCTGCTTTGTTTGTAGGAGTGAACGCTTCTTAACTCTCGCGACTTGAGATTTGACGGATAGGAGAGAGA
>JAGHCW010000013.1 GCA_021160245.1 bacterium
CCTCTTGATCGATCAGACGGAGACCATTTCACTAAGCGAGATTGACGCCGAGATGCTGCTTGTCTCTTGGCTTTCGGAGCTGCTCTGGCATTTCGACACAAATCTTATGGTTCCGACTACTTATGGTCTCAGTATTGAGGAGGCGTGTTGCTCAGATGGCCAGGGACCGGGGGAGGCGTCGCTTGAGGCTAAGGTCGGCTTTGTGCGACTCACTGATCTGGACTTGTCTCCAACGACCGACGTAAAGGCCGTAACGATGCACAACCTCGCGATCAAGCGCGAGCGGGGCATGCTTAGCGTTCGGGTGCTTTTGGATGTGTAGGTAATTCAAACCTGCAAGCCACTCAAACCGAACGAGGGCTTTGCGTGAATATCCTTGATAACATAATATAGAATCTGCGCTCGGAAATACCTCAAGGGCCAGTTTCCGTTTTGCGAACACTTGGCTGATTGGGTCTGACCTCAGATTGTGGTAATCCACGAAGAGACTGGATAAGTTTTTCTCATTCGTGGCCATTCGTGTCACTCGTGGTTCTATAGATTCGAATAACGGCGGCGGCAATACAAAAACAACCGCAGAGACTACCTACAATCTGAGGTCAACTCCGCTGATTTGTGGTCTTGACAGATAACCGTCAAGGCAGGACAATTCAGGCGTTTTGGTCTAATAAGTTATGCCGCAATTGTATTCTGGGCACGGTCTTGTTTGAGAGGTTTACCCGAAAATCGAGCTGAGGAGAGCAATCATGTCGAATGCGGGACGTTTTATTCAAGTATTATTGGTTGTTTTTGTAGTCGCCATTTGCGCTGCGGCGCCAGTCCGAGCCTCCATTAACTATCTCTTGGAGCTTGATGTTGACGATAATAAATATACCAACCCTATGCCGCAGAGTCCGCTGAAAGGCTATCGTATCGAGGGCCAGTGGTTCTCGCAGGCGGTGGTCAGCATCGATCTTGATGAGCCGGACGAGGTCTGTTCATTTCGCGTGTGGAGCGACCAGCACGAATACACGACTGAGGCGACCTCGGACGCGTTCGGAACTTGCTTTTTCGAGTTCACGGTTCAGTATTCGGGCGGCCAGACGCAGTATCACTATCAAGCCGAGTCGGCAGGAGAATCCACGACTCAGCGAGATTTCACCGTCCTGCCGCAGTCGGCCTATGATTTCTCCGGCAATGGCATCAGCTGGGTCAATGCCCAAAGCAGCATCGCCTCGCTTCCGGCGGTCATCACGGTCTCGCTAAACGCTGAGCTCGATACCGAATCGCCAACTGTGCAGCTCATCGGCGCCGGCGAGCTGACCAACTTCACGCTCCAGGGCCAGAAGGTGGGAGGCTTATATCAGTTCACGCTCAACGCAGGGCGGATACCGGACGATGATTACGAGATGCAGGTCTATGCCCAAGGGAACAATGCCGCCACGACCTCACCAAAGCGAAGCATCAGTGTGGCCACTGGGGACGAGGACCCATACTCAAGCATGCCCGATGTCTATAACATAACGGCCAAGCGAGTGGGAAAGGCTACCGCGATCTATAACGTTACGAACATTAGCGCCAACTACAAGACCCAGACGCGAGGCGCGCAATATCAGGTTTTCGACCTCGATTACCGCCTCGAGCCGCTGACAACAGTCTGCACGTTTGGGGCCGTTGCAAGCGAGACTCGGCTTGGAGTTGACGTAGAAGTTCGAGCGCTCTCGGCGGCTGGGACCGTTCTTGACGAGCACTCGCTGAATGCGGATTTCTACGCCGGCGTTGCTAACCATTTCTCATTCGAGATAGAGGAGTCCGGCCCAACCGAGATTGCGCGCGTGGAGATATATATTGGTGGCGAGCTGCGCGTTTGGACGGATTGGGTTGACATCAGGCTGGAATCGGGCGTTGAGGGGAAGTATTATACCGGCGGAGGCGTTGAGGGCAAGAGCGGCGTCTCCACTTCGCTGCTTAAGCCTGATATTCAGGTCTGTGCTGAGGCTGGCGGTGGCGCAGGCTTGGGGGCTGGCGTTGGACCGTACGGAAGCGCTTCTGTCTCATTCAACATCCCATTCACAGGCGATCCCAATGCTGGAGGCGATGTCTCGAGCTCCACGAACTTCAATTTCGGGGTCCAGGCGATCACTGGCCTGGGAATAACCGTCTCGGCGCCCTGGAACGGCTCGCCCATGTCGGTCAGTTTCGGGCTTTCAGTCGGGCTTGATGCTGATGTGAGCTGTTCTGTTACCCAGAACGTATGTCGCAAATGGGACCTTGCCCCACCCGGCGGCAACCCGAATACTGACCATCCGGATGAGAACTATAGCTTCTCAAATGCCCTCGTTGTCCCCCAGCGGACAGTTGAGTCGCTTCGCCTGCTTGCCGTCAGTCGAGGCTTTTCGAATCTCCTAGATTATTGTGATTATCTTGACCTCAAGTACTCGTTGCTGGATGAACTCAATAGCTGGCCGCGCGACATCAAATTGCCGGACGACACCGCAGACGCCGTGATGGCCGCGATGTTCAACCTGGACACCATGGCGGCCGAGCTCAGGACGCGGCGCCTCGCAATCATTGGCGAGATGCGTGATGTGATTCGAACGAACGTCTTAGGCACGGGTTTCTGGCTTGGCTGCGCCAACATGATAGCCGAGCTGACGCGTCTCCCGGTTGACCTCATTGATGTTGATGAGATGCCGCATGGGAACTTGCTCGTGATTCCGTCAGGCGGCCTTGTTGGGCTTGACAATAGCACCGAGTTCAAGATGAAGCTCGCCGATTTCGTCAACGGCGGCGGGACGATTCTCTGTTTTGACCAGCAACATGGCAGCGACTATCATATTCACCCGGGTGAGGCGCTTGGTGGTTACGGGTGGGCAGAGGAGACGTCGTGCTTCAGCGCCTCATTATATCTCTCCACATATCATCAGGTGCTCAGTGGGTTCACGAGCCAGACACTTAATTCGAGCGTTGATGGCTATTTCACGGAGCTTCCCTCCGACACGAGCGTCCTTCTGAGGAGAACGACGACCGGTCAGCCGGAGATGATAGCGTATCCTTTCGGTCAGGGGCTAGTCTTTGCTCTCTGCAGCTATGACGACTGGTCAGGGCTGTGGTCGTGGGACACGGAGACACTAGTGCGCGACACGGTCGTTTGGAGCCAACTGGCCGTTGAGCTTCCGGAATTCCGCGGTGACGATGTCCCAAGTCTGGAGGCTCCTATTGTGAATAACAGCTCACAAACCGCAACACGAGCGCACTTCCTCATTTATGGGCCTTTCTGGTACACAACTGAAGAGAAGGATTACAGCATCAATCTTGCGCCCGGTTCTGACTCCTCTGTCCATTGGGTCCCGGACAATTGGTTTACAGCTGTTGCGCCGAAAGGGATATGGCACGCTCATTACGAGCTGTTTGATGCCCAAGACAGCCTCATTCAACCCGAGGCATTCTCGTGCAACTTCGTTGTGAGCGCCCCACCCGAGTCGCTCACTGACCCCGAGCTGGCGATCAACACAACGTACCCCTTTGAGAAGTATCTTCACAACACTTATGCGCCCATAACCGTCCATGTTTACAACAACAGCGAGACCCCACGCCACGTAAGGGTTGACTACCCCAATTCGGGCGGCGGGACCCTATCACAGGAGCTCGATGTTCCAGCAAGTTCAGAGGCTAGCTTTGACTTCGACTACCTAATGACGCGAACAGGGGAGATGATGGTGCAGCTCTATGAGAACAATGAGTTCGTGACGCGTCACGTATTCATGCTGCACTGCGTCAATCCATCTGCTGAGGTTACAATTCAGCCCGATAAATCGAGCTATGTACTCGGTGACCCCATAAGCGCGACCATCAACCTCGTAAACACCTGTGGCGTCTCGTTCACATGCACGGTCGAGGCAGTAATAATTGCGCCGAACGGAAATACATGGGGCTCAAGTTCGGAGGACATACTTGTCCCTGCTGGCGGTTCAGAAGTGGCGAGCGTGAGCGGCAACATCCCCATCGATGGCCCATCCGGCACAGCCTCCGTTAGGGTCAGGCTAATGCACGAGGACAAGAGACTCGTGATCAAATCTGAGTCAATCATTGTCGGCGATTCGCCGCTCTCGTTCACAAGCTCAATCCCCGCCACACTTGTCCCGGGAGGGGCCGCAGCTATAGGCGTGCACATACAGAACAATAGCAGCCTGCTTGACGTTTCCGGGGGCAGTCTTGTCCTAAGAGTATTCAACCCGGACGACACGTTGAACATCGAATTTCCGCCGGCCAGCTATGATGTGCCGAAGGGTGAGACGCGGACCGTTGAGTTCAACCTTAACCCCGTCCCAGAGCCAACGTTCGGGACCTATACATTTGAATTTACGGCGAGCGATTCATTCGCGGATACGCGGTGGCACGAGGCAGTCAATTGCCTCGCCTCGTTCTCCGTGGAGACCGGTGAGCAGAATTACGGCGTCGGTCAGCAGGTCGAGATCGAGTCGCATATTCACAACTCGGGAGGGTTCGAGCAACAGTATCAAGTGAGTTGTTCCGTGCCGGACATCGGTTACAGTTCGCAGCAGTCGGTCTCGGTTATCCCCGGAGCGGATCAGGTCATTCGCTTCACAACAGAGGGATTGCCCCAATCGATAAGCGGAGGCGCGCACACGGTCGGCGTTGACTTTACGCTCTTTGGCGCCAGCGCCATATCCAAGCAGACAACATTCAACGTACCCCCGGGCGGGCTGCAACTCGATGTGCTGGACACAAGCGTCTCGGCTGGCGAGAGCATCGTTGTCAAGATCACAAATGCGGGTGGCAGCAACGCTGAGGTAACCTGCGACATGCAACTATATCGAGGCGCGAGTGTTGCCTACGAAAGCGCGGGGCAAACGACTTCGCTTGCGCCGCTTGGGTTTGACTATCTCTACTTCGCGGTTCCGGCCGACGCGTTGTCATGCTCCTATATTCTGTCCGCTGATGGGTTCGATTCTGCCTCCGGGGCCGCCGGTCAGACGAGTAGAGCGATTGAAATAGACGGGCTTACCCCGGGGCTTGCAGTCAATACTGACATGCCGGCGTATCAAACGGGTGAGAGTGTATCTGCCGAAGCGCTGATTGCGAATGACGGCGCCTCGTTCAGGGGTTCCCTGCATCTTCAAGTTGTGCGTTCGGGAGCGCCCGGCGAGCTCTGGGTTGTCGCATCGGCCGACCCCATCTCAGGCCAACCACCGTTGACCGTTCACTTTGACATGGAGGTCAGCGGCGGAAACGCGCCATACGAGTACCTCTGGGATTTCGGTGACGGTGCGGGATCAAGCAACGAGAAGAGCCATGACTATGTCTATAATTCCGCGGGGAGATTCACAGTTACTGCATATATCTCGGACAGTTACGGCGCGATAGCCTCAGATACGCTTGAGATAAATATCGGCGGAATCGACTGGCCACAAAGCCGCCGCGACCACAAGAAATCTGGATTGAGCACTGTGGTCGGGCCAACCACGGACAATGTTCGCTGGTCACGCGAGTTCTCAGGCGACGCGGATGATTCGCCGGTTATCGGAAACGGGGGTATCTATCTATTTGATAGCTACCAGATCCTCGCTCTTCACCAAGACGGTTCTATCTGGTGGTCATATAGTCCAACCGAGTATTCGCTGCGTATGTCGCCCTGCCTCGCAGCAGATGGCGATGTTTATGGGGCATTTGGAGGTTATCTGCACACAGAGCTCCATAGACTTAGCCCGGAGGGCGAATTTCGGTGGTCGTCCGATGTTCCAGGGACGGGCGATATCACGCAGCTGACCGTCAGTCCCTCTGGGGATGTGCTCTTCGCCTTTAGCGAACCCCCAAGTCTGTGCGCGATGAGATCGGACGGCTCGCTCAGATTCGAGACTGACCTGCCAGGTTTCCCAATCGGCTCGACAGCGTGCGACGATTCGGGCAATATCTACAACACGATATTAGAGACTGAGGGCGATGCGGATGTCATTTCCCACACAGCGGACGGGACATTTCGATGGAACTACGTAGCTACCGCCAACATGATGTTCCTTGGTGGGCCTGCCGTGTCAGACGATGGCTCTGTCATAGCTGCGGCAAGCGGCGCTCGCAACGAGTTTGAGCTCTACTCCCTGAATCCATCCACGGGGGATCTCCAGTGGAGCTATGTTGGGACGGGTGATCCGGTATCTGGGACCTCATTCGCCGAGGATGGAACTATTTATTTTGTTGCCGATGATCTTCTGTATTCAATCGAGCCCGGGGGCGCTCTCAATTGGAGTGTGCAGCTGAACGACGCTCTGTCCTCCTTTTCGGGCGTCATTGTCGATGCGGACGAGAAGATCTACATCCTGACTGCCGACGGGGTTGAGTGTTACGATTCGGCAGGCGTATCCGTCTTCAGGCTTGAGACAGGCCATACATTCATCTCGACCGTTCCCAGATTGGCGCTCACCGCAGATGGTGGCCTCGTAACCACATCTCTGTTAGGGATTGGGGGACTTGCGGACCCATCCGTCTTCTATATTGCCGATCCAACGAAGAAGGACGCCAAAGAAAGTCGGAATGGCCCAATTTGGGAGAAAAATGTCGCGGTCTCGGTTCCAGAGGACGGCACACTTGATGTATCTGAAAACGTCGGCGCCCTTGCTTCAGGTCAATATCGGCTACTCGGCGGTCTATGTAATTCGAATGGGCAGACGCTATCGAGCGATGGTTACTCATTCGAGGTATTCGGTGGGGACATCCTCGCCCTATCGCTAAATACAGACGCAGACAGTTACGTTCCGGGCGATGTCATCTCGGCCTTCGGGACGGTTGTCAACTATACCGACGAGGCGCGCGATGGTCTCTTTGTGACGGTCTCCGCGGCAGGCGTTGAGCTCTATCGCTCAGGGACGTTTAGCCTCGCGCCCGGGGACGACTATAGCTATAGCGCGAGCTTCGCAGCGCCTGGGCTGGGCGAGATCTCGCTTTCTGCAGCATGTGCAGAGGCGACCGCTGAGAAGACCATCACGATTGAGGCGCCAGCCGTATCGGATATGCTCATTGCGCCGAGCGAGGTCGGGGATGATCCGTTCCAGATTGCGATCATGCTAGTAAACTCCAGTCCCGACCTTACGGCAAATGTCACAATTGACAAGGGCAGCGACCACATCAATGTCCAGATTCCGCCGCTGGACACCCAGAGCGTTGAATGGTCGGATCAGATAAGCGCCGACAGGTCATATACTATAGTTGTGTCTGGTGACTTTGAGACGACGCACAATTTCACAGTAACTTATGGGCCGAATGTCACGGTCAATATCCCGGATGGCGAGGCATATCTTGCCCCGGCAGCCTCTATCGAGGTGGCCTTTGAGAACACGTCTAGTTGGCAAGCAAGCGTCGAGACGAACTTCAAGTTGGACGACCCGTCTGGCACACCGGTCGGGAACCGTATGGTCTCGCTCGAGGTGCCCAAGAACTCAACCATTACCGAGACGCTGACGTTCGATGGGCTCCAGGCTGGGGATTATGCGCTCTCATACAGCAATCGCTTCGAGGTCGGATCGCAGACGATCAACGTTGTATCCGGACGGAGTGTCATTCTGAGCGCGACCCCGGGTGGGTATAGCGATGGGAGCATTCCGGTCGAGGTCGTCGTCGAGAATACGGGGGCGGCGGAGGCGGCCGGGAATCTAACTATCACAAGCGATTTCTATAATGCCCAGCAAGCTTTGACCGTAGAGGCAGGCGCCACCGAGACATTGACATTCGAGATCAATGTAATTGGCGCCCCGCTTGGGAGTCACACATTGACGGTGTCGTTTGGTGGAACAGGCGCTCCGCTTGCGACAACGGACGTCCCTCTCGTCCTTGACGCGACGCCGATCATCACGCCGCCAGACGCTCAGGATGTGCTCGCTGGCCAGGCCGTTAGCCTTGTCTTTGACATCGCCAACGCCGGCAATGTGGGCGCGGACTTTGAGTTTCGGTTCGAGTGGGGTGACGTTGCCGACGTGACGCTGAACCACTGGCTGGAACCGGCTGAGGAGCATCAGTTCGATGTGGCATTCACGGTTGCGGCCGATCTCGCGGGTGGGTCCTATACAGCAATCTATGACGTGGGTGGCGTCGTCGGTTACCTGACGATGACCGTAACAGGGGTCGATATATCAGTCGCGCTCTCACTCGATAAGGCAACGTATCAGGAGGGTGAGACCGCCCAATTGACATTCAACATCGCCTCAAACGAGCCGCTTGCGAATGGTATCCCTCTCTATGGCGCCGCCAAATTCACTGACTACGATGAACAGCAGGATTTCACGCTAGCTGACACGAATCAGCTTGTCTTCTCGGTTCCGGTGACGTTTACGCGAGGCAATCGGATCGACGTTGGGATACACGATGCTGGCGGGGGCCGCTCGATATATCTGAACACAGTATATATTGAGGAGGCAAAGACCGATCACCTAACACTTTACACCGACAAGCAGGTTTATGCTCAGGGCGAAACTGTCAGCGCGACGGTCGAGACGTCCCTTTCCGGGCTGCTTTACGTATCGGCGCCGGGCTATTCCGCGCAACATGCTCTCAGCGGGGCAAACATCAACTTCGACTTTGCGCTGCCTGACTCGCTTCCCATCGGGACCCATTCGATAAACTATGAGATCCGTGATTGCGGCTGCGATGAGCAGGGCGTTGCTCACTCATACTCATTCGATGTTGCAGGGCCTTTTGTCCGCATAATTGATGCCGTGCTTGATGAGACGTCCTATACCCCGGGCGATACAATAACGGCGGTTTTGAGGGTTGCATCCAATGTCGAGGCGGATATTCGGGCGGTTGCGATGCTCACAGCCCCGTATGGTAGCAGCTACCGGCTGGGGTCAGACGAGGTGCGCGTGGCGACCGACGATCAGAATCTATTCACCGTGTCGGGCGAGCTCTTCACATCCTCGCTTGGGGTTCACAAGATCGAGTTTATATTATGCGACGCGAGCGACGAGTCCATCGTTCATTCGACAGCCAGCGAGCATTTTGACGTTGGTGACGCGAATCTCATCTCAGTATCGACCGATGCGGCGAGTTATCCGTCCGAGGCGGAGAATGTCATGCTTACGGTGAAGGTCTTTGCCACGAATTCCGCAAGTTCTAGAAGATTCAATGAGAGTCAGCTCTTTGCACTCGCCGGATTTGAGTCGGATTGCACATCATCTGAGGGCAGTGGGGCGAAAGCGCCTGTTGATGCGATGATAGAACTTCGGCTTGATGGCTTATTGATTACGGCGCTTGATCTGACGCTTGGCGCCGGGGACAACGTCTTCTCAGGTTCTATCGGCGCTTGGCCTTCTGGCGCCCATACAGCAGAGGTCAAGCTGATAGTTGACTCGCTGAGCGCGACCAAGAGTTGCTCGTTCGCGGTTCAGGACACAACGCCACCTGTCGCGATAGACAACCTCATCGCTCGCTATGGCGCCCAGGGGACGGAGCTAGAACTAGTCTGGTCTGCGCCAGAAGACGCCATCTCACAAACTGCCTGCAAGTACTATCATTTGAAAGCTGGATTCGAGCCGATAGCCGAGGGCAATTGGGACGTCGCTTTCCCGCTAGCCGTCGGTTTCATGCCATCCGAGCCCGGAACTTTTGAGCAACTGGTCGTGAATGTCCCAATTCCGGGGGCGAACATATTCTTCGCAATCCGCTCTGAGGACCAGTCGGGCAACTTGTCTGCCGTGTCGAATAGCCCGTCCCACATCGTCGCCTCGGAGCTACCCGCGACGGCAAAGATATATGCGAACTCGGCAGCACTTGTGAATGGCGATAGGCTGCTTGTTACGTGCAATCAAGATAATCCGGGCGAGGCGCGTCGTTGCGACCTTTACATCGCGGCGGCAGTCGGCGAGTCGTTGCTCTTTTATCCCTCATGGGGCGGCGATTGGGTCTGCACGTCTGTGAGTCTCCCAGCATATAGCAATCAAGAGGGCATAGTGGTGCTCGACGTTACCGTCGCCTCATGGATTCCGAGTGGGGACATCACGTTCTTTGCGGCGTTCACCGAGCCGGACAGTCTCGATGTCCTGGGCGAGATATCGATGGTGACAGTACGGGTCGCGCCTTAGAGCGCTTTTGGGGCAAAACTATAGACCTATGGGGCCGGGGCAATCCTGTGGGGCTGCCCCGGTTTGGTCATCGCACAGGTTAAATCGAGGGGCTGTATCGCGTGATCAAGGCAGTTGACTAGACGAATTACGACGTAATCCTATTTTACTAATTGTCCCATAAGGGACAACGGTCGCTCGAATCTGTCCCAAATGGGACAGTGAATCACATCAGAAATGGGGGATGCACAAATCATTTGACGTAACCGGATCGATTTCTGCAAAGTATAGATAACGCTGAATGCCACGCCCGGCCAGTGAATTGGAAGTTGATGCATTACACATCTAACTTTGGAGGTCTCCGGATATGGTATCGCGTCTTTCTGTGGTTCCCCTATCTTCAATAGCCATTATGTTGCTTACGCTTCTTCTGCCGCAAGCTGCTGCAAGCGCGGCCGAGATAGCAATTTCGTTATCACCAAGAGCTCTTCGTGGGACGTCGCCATTGGTCGTGGATGGAGCGTTCACGTTCGATGAGCTCGAGGCGGCGCGGATTTCTCTTGATGGCGGTCCGGCTGAGCCCGTTTGCCCACAACACTGCGATGCTCGGGCAAAGTCTGGCTCTCTGCAAGAGGGCTGCCCGGACCTCTCGCTGCTTTTCAGATTCAGCGTTTCGGACTCTGTGAATCTGCTTGATGCGGCATACAAGCTCAGCAATCTGCCGGGGGTTGAGTGGGCGGAGGCCCTGCTTGACTATCCGCGCGCACAAGAACCGCCCGCATACTTCTCGAGTAATCTTCCAGAGCCTGAGCCGGTAATCGGCCTCGAATCAACCGAAGATTATATTGTTCCAAATGACCCGTATTTCCCTCTTCAGGGCTCGCTGATGCACATGCGATTCCCAGAGGCGTGGGCAATTTCGACAGGTTCGACACAGGTTGTTATCTGCTCAATCGATGGCGGCTTCACGGATGCGCACGAGGACCTCGTCGGCGCAATGTGGGATAATCCGGAGGAGGCAAACGGTCCAAGCGACAGCAATGGCTATATTGGCGACATTCACGGTTGGAACTTCCCTGCCGATACGCCCTTCGTCTATGACGATTTCCACCCGGGCGCCGGACACGGAGTCAATTGTACGTCGGTCTATGCTGCTCGGGGCAACAACGGCATCGGCATGGCTGGGATGCTGTGGGATGCGACGGTGATGGTGACGATACGGGATTGGACTGATGTCGTGCTGGATGGCGCAAAGAGCGCGGTTTATGCGGCGGACAATGGGGCAAGAATCGCCCACATGGCGGCGGGTAGCATCTATAGCAAGACTGGGAAGTCAATGATACGTTATTCACGGTCAAGGGGGCTTCTTATATACGGCGCCGCGGGCAACGAGGGAGACTTCTCGCCTCGTTATCCAGTAGCGTATCGTGATATTGTCGCGGTGGCTGGCGTTGACAGGAATGACGTGCCGATGGGCACAAACTACGGCTATTGGACAGGCGCCTCGGCTTCCCTCGATAACGAGCAGTGTATTACTTGCAGTCCCGGCAATGTATATGGTCACGGCGGGGGGACGTCGATCGCCAATCCATACGCGGCTGGCGTTGCGGCTTTAACGCTTTCTATCCATCAGGACTGGGACCCTGATCTGCTCGAGGCGCATATTCGGGCGACTTCCGTGCCGACGGACCCCTTTAGCGTGAATATAGCCGGCGAGATAAATAGATATGAGATTGGTCCTCGCGTTGACGCTTACAGGGCGCTCTCTACCGAGCCCAGGATTGAGTTCATGCCCAAGTTCTGGCTACTCGAGGAGCTCTCAACAAGCCTGCCGGATGATAGGCAGTTTGTGCTGACGCTTGCGCTCGAAAACACTTGGAAGGCGGCTGTCAACGTGCAGATGTCGCTGTCGTGCAATGACCCGTTCGTCTCAATTGCGGGCGATACTTGCGATTTGGGGGAAATGCGTCCGCTTCAGGTCTTGAGCGGGCCGGCGCCTTTCGTCATCTCCGTCTCGCCCGACTGTCCGGCCAATCACAGCTGCGCGCTGACGCTTTGGGTCAACGCTGACAGTCTTGATGAGCCGCAGACCTTTGCGCTTGATGTAGTGCTCAATCGCGGCATGTCCGGGCGATGTGGATGGCCAAGTGAGCAGCTTGATCCTCATCTCTATCCACCGATGCGGGCGGATCTCAATGGCGACGGAGTCCCTGAGATTATCTGTCCAACGAGCGTGGCTTGCTACGCATATTCAATAGATGGCGAGAAAATCGATGAGATACCAGTTGTCTATGGCTCCAACGCGCCAGCTATAGTCGATTTGGATGGAGATCTTGCGGATGAGATCATCTTCCTCGACCCATACCACCGCGTTCATGTTTTCGACGACGACCTCGGCATTATGACGCTGACGGATGAGAGGACATGGAGCGCGCTTTCCGGCCATTATCGAAGCTGCGCAGGTCACGTCTCGACGGCGAATCTGTGCGGCAACGCCGGTCGGCAGATACTCATCAAGAGCATGAATCTCGACAATCCTATGGGGACACCCGTGCTGGCGGCGCTCAACATGGATGGAAGCTTCGTCGATGGATTTCCCATTGACTACTTTGTGCAGTCAAGAAACATCGCGGCTGCCGACCTCGACGGTGACGGCATTGATGAGGTCGCCTTCTTTGCGTCCGGCGCCTTTTACGTCATTGACAATCAAGGCGAGGTTCTCCCTGGCTGGCCTTTTGCGGTTGATGGATTTGAATTCAATCCAAAGGGGGCGGAGATCATGGTTTCCGCCGGAGACCTGGATGGTAATGGCGAACAGGAGATACTTGGGACTCTGGGTGATACGCGCGTCTTCGCCTTTAAGATCGACGGCAGCCTGATGCCCGGCTGGCCGTTTGAAGGCGGCAATTCTCTGTTCGAGGCCCATCCCGTGCTCGCCGATGTAAACGGCGACGGGGCCTGCGAGATCATTCTAGTTGAGATGGCGCCTCAGCACGACGTGCAGCTGCACAGGACCGGTGGCATCATTCATGTGATTGACAGCTCAGGTAAAGAACTGCCGGGCTGGCCGCTTGATACTGGCATTTACTACCTCCAGCCGCCAATTGCGTGCGACATAAATGGAGATGGAAAGCAGAATATCCTGATAACGAATAGTCGAGGCGTCTTTGCCTATGACGAGGCCGGGCAAGTCCTTCCCGGCTGGCCAATCATCGTAGCGCCTCGTGCGCTGGGCATTTACTCGTATTCCCAATTGACAATCGACGATTTCGACGAGGACGGGACGCTCGACATCGGTATTCCTATGGAGGGGCGGTACTTCATATTCAAACTCGATGGAGTTGACGCGGGTTCCGCTCAGTGGGGTTACAAGGGCGGCTCCGCGGACATGCGCTACTCCCCGGTCGGTGTCCAAAAGGCGCCGTCGATTACTATTTATCCCGAGGAGAGAAGACTATTCGCGGGCATGGACACGCTCTTGGCTGATATTCGGATAGCAAATCCAGGCGAGGAGAGAACCGTCGTCGCAAGCGCGTGGATTGAGGCGCTGGGGCAGAGGTTCTATCTGCCGACTTTCTCAGAAGAGGAGCAGAGGTTCACTATCACACTGCCGGAACATTCCGTGATCGATCTGCCGGGAATAGTCAATGTTCCGATTCCGGATGACCTGCCGGCGATGGATATAACAATCGTGGCAGAGCTTATTGATGATTCGAGCGACGAGATTCTCTCCTCGCCATCAACCTCAGCGCATATCGAGCGATATATCGGGCCGGCGGGCGGAATTGTCGTTGAGGGATTGAAGAACGCAAGCTGGCAGACATTTTCATACATGGGGTCTCCTTCCAGTTTCGAGCCAACTCCGCTCTGGGTTTTTGATGACGGCGCTACATCAAGCGTACATAGCCCTGGGCATCTCTTTGAGTCGCCCGGTGAGCACCTGCTGGGACTTATCCTGACTGACGAGCGAGGCGGCCAGTTTCTTGCTACGGCATCAACGTTCGTCATGGAACAGGCTGGCTCATGTCCGGACGACATGACAAGTATGGGCACATTCTGCATAGACCGGTTTGAGGCTTCTCGACCTGATGCAACTGCTTACGATTTCGGCGTCGAATCCGGGCCCGCGATGTCAGTGCAAGGGGTTTTGCCCTGGCAGCCGGCCTTCGCTCCTGAGGCCAACCTAGCCTGCTCGCTCGCCGGCAAGCGACTCTGCACTCAGGATGAATGGCAAGCAGCTTGCACGGGCAGCTTCGGCCCCCTTGGATTCGAGTATCCGTACGGAAATGTGTGGGAGAGATATGCTTGCAGCGATTTCTATACTTGGATGGACAGCGTAACCATCACCGGGAAATGCAGTCGCTGTGTCTCGCGCGCCGGCGCTTATGACATGGTCGGGAATGTCCGTGAGCTCGTGACGGATTCGAGGGGAATCCCCGTCGCCGTGCTGGGCGGGTCAACATACGATGATCCCAAGTACCCGAACTGCCAGACGAGCCAGAGTCTCGAGTTGGAGCCTTGGGGCAGAGTTCTTGCTTATGGCTTCAGGTGCTGCAAGGATTCGGACTGATGCTGGGGCGGCTGCCCCCGGATATTGAAGTGTAGGGCCTGCTTTCCGAGGCTGTCCAATAAGTTGCATTTGCTGTTTTGTAGGGGCGGGGCTTGTCTCCGCCCATCTATATATTTGGGCAGCCACAAGGCCTGCCCCTACATATAGTATGACCTACCGATTTCTCGGACTGCAGATTTCTTCTGTTATGCGCGCAAACAGTGTGTTAGTCTCTTTGGGGATTTTGGTATAATCCGCATTGAGCATGGGGAGGATGACTTGTGAGATGCGCGTCCAAGGATGAAGAGAGTCGGGCTAACAAAGTTCTGGTCGCGGATGGGGACAGCCTCGTTCGGGATCGGCTGCTGCATGCGCTGACCGAAGAGGGTTTCAAGGTCTTACTCGCTGAGAATTCCGAGCAAACACTGACTCTGATGGACGATGACGTGGATGTGGCGTTGCTCGACATCGGACTGCCCGGTAGTGGCGGGCTTCGCTGCATGGAGTTGCTCCGTCGGGATTTTGCCCATATCGAGGCCATAATCATAACCGCAAGTGGCGCCATTGAGGATGCGGTTGAGGCGATGAGGCGCGGCGCTTATGATTATTTGACGAAGCCGCTGAATATCACAGAACTTATCGCCCTTCTGCAGCGGTCTGTGGAGAAATCTGAGCAGTCGAGGCTTCTTGCTTCGACAACAGCGGACTTGGCAGCGGCTCGTGATCGAGAGATATCAACGGCATCAAGGATCCAGAAGACTCTACTTATGAGTTCGCCGCCGGACGGATTGTTCGGTGTTGAAATCGCCTTGAGAATGATACCCACGATGAAAGTAGATGGCGATTTCTGCGAGTTTTCCAAATATGGCTCACGGGTCTTTGACATTCTGATTGGTGATGTGATGGGAAAAGGGGTGCCGGCAGCTCTCCTTGCCGCTGCCACCAAAAGCGAGTATTTTCGTGTTTTGTGTAAGCTCCATTCTTCTCTGGGACGGGATGAGTTACCGGAGCTTGAGGCGATAGTCTCGGCGCTTGATGCGGAGCTTGTCAATGAGCTGGTTGAGCTTGAGAGCTTTGTAACGCTCTGTTTGGCGAGGTTCCATCTCCAGTCTCGGGTATTCGATCTGATTGATTGTGGGCACACCAAGACGGTTCAGTTCCGCAAGAGCGCCGGCAGATGTGTTTCGCATCAAGGGGAGAATGTCCCACTCGGATTCACGACGCAGGAGTTGTATCGGCGGATTTCGGACACATTCGATGTCGGCGATCTTTTTGTCTTTTACTCGGACGGCGTGATTGAGGTGGAGGGGATTGATGGCGAGGGTTTCGGGCTTGAGCGTCTTATGCACTTCATCGAAGGCGTTTCGATGCTGGCGCCTGAGGAGATTGTTGAGAGCCTTATTGGGCATCTTCGAGAGTTCTCGGGCTCAGAGTGTTTTCGAGACGACGTAACCTGTGTTGTCATTAAGATTATGGAGTTGCCTCCGGAAGATCTGATCGCTCGGGAGAGCATGGAGATCAAGAGTGATCTGCAAGAGTTGGCCGGGGTCCGGGAATTTACTCGCGCAGCTTGCGAGAAAGCGCTATTAGAAGGCGATGCTATAACCGATGTGATATTAGCCGTCAATGAGGCTTTGACCAATATCGTTAGGCATGCTTTTGATCCGGATGAGGATGAGAAGATCAATATCGAATTCGATGCGCTCATGGACAAAGTCGTTGTTCGACTGCGTCATTGCGGAAGGCCATTTCGCCCGGTGCAGGTTACACTGCCGAGAGTGGATTCCTATCAGGAAGGAGGGTACGGTCTCCATATCATCAAGGAGAGTCTGGACAAGGTGAGCTATATTCAAGAGAGTCGCGGGCGAAACTGTGTCTGCATGGAGAAGCGCCGGACAACGCAGAACATGAAGAAGAAGAATTGACGAGACTTGCAGGATAGAGGATGAATTGGGCGTAGAGTTTCCATTCCAGCTTACCGATATGTACTTGATATGTGAACTCCACCCGGCAGTTAGAGACGCGTTAAGAGTATTTAGCTTTAAGTACCAGACGAGGTGACAATTGCTGGACAGAGAATTGGGCTTTATGACATTTGTGAGGCAACATTAACAGGGAGTCGAACGGTATGGAACTTCACGTAGAGAAAACTGATGGAGTATCAGTTGTAACGGTCCCGGGAGAGTCGCTCGATGCGGCCAATGTTGGGGAGTTTAAAAGAGGCATGGCGCCAATTCTCAAAGACAGCTCAAAGGTCGTGCTCAACATAGAGAATCTGAAGTTCGTTGATAGCTCCGGGTTGGGGTCATTCTTGTCCTGCTTGAGGTCTCTGAATGAGGCGGGCGGGGACATGAAGATAAGTGGTCTGACGAGACCCGTGAAGTCACTTTTTGAGCTGATAAGGATGCATCGGATATGCGACGTTTATGAAACATCTGGAGAGGCTGTCAAGGCTTTCGAGCCGTAGCTATTCAGCTTGGATCGGCTCAGAACCTCGAGGCGCCAGATGCCCGATGTTATCTGGTCGCCTTGAGTGTGATGGCGCCCGAGGCTTCTTGCGACCACCGCCACAGGAAGAACTTGGCGCGTTTTCCTCTCCTTGCGGTGGGAAAGGAAGCATCTGCTCGTTCTTTGCCGGAGACGGATAAGGAAAGTGCCTTTGCTCTCAACACGACGTCAGAATACTTGAGTAAATGAGGAGTCATTATGAACGCATCTTCACTTGAGCGGTCTATTCGCCGGCATGTTAAATACTCTTTGGCGAAGACTTTTGGGGAGGCAAACGCAAGAGACCTCTATTGGGCCACATCATTGGCAGTCCGAGACCTGCTCGTTGACGGTATGTTGAAGACGAGGCTTCGATATGCCAAGGCGGGCGCCAAACGGGTTTATTACCTGTCAGCAGAGTTCCTTATGGGAAGAGCCTTGGGCAACAATTTAATCAATATGAGACTTTACGACGTTTGCAGCCAGGCGCTCAAGAATTTAGGGGCAAGACTGGAAGATGTGGAGGAGAGCGAGTCCGACGCCGCTCTCGGGAATGGTGGACTTGGTCGGCTGGCGGCCTGCTTTCTCGACTCTCTGGCGACGCTTGACATGCCCGGATATGGCTACGGTATCAACTACGAGTACGGCCTCTTCAAGCAAGAGATAAGCAACGGCTATCAGAAGGAGAAGCCTGACAGCTGGCTCTCGTTCAAAACACCGTGGGAGCTGGAACGCATCGGTAAGGCGTGCCCTGTGCCAATCTATGGCCGGGTCGAGAACTACCCGGGGAAGGACGGCGCCGACAACCCTATGTGGCTTGACTGGAAGCTGATCGTTGGGGTCCCGTACGACATGCCAATTGTGGGTTATGGCGGTCAAACCGTGAATTGCCTGCGACTTTACTCAGCTCGCGCCTCACATGATTTCGACATGCGTATTTTCAATGACGGCGACTACCTCAAGGCTGTGGAGCAGAAGATATCATCGGAGACAATCTCAAAAGTTCTCTATCCGTCGGATTCCAAGGCCGAGGGCCGGGAGCTTCGCTTGATCCAAGAGTATTTTCTCGTCTCTTGCGCAATCCGGGACATAGTCCGAAGATATGAGATCAGCAATAGTCCCTTCGAGAAATTCCCTCTCAAGGTCGCCGTCCAGCTTAACGACACTCATCCATCGCTTGCGGTGGTGGAGTTGATGCGGGTATTTGTTGACGAGAAAGCACTTTCGTGGGAAAGGGCTTGGGAGATCACTCAGGCGAGCATGGCATATACAAACCATACTCTGATGTCTGAGGCGCTTGAGAAATGGCCTGTAGATCTAGTTGAGCGCGTTCTGCCTCGTCATCTTCAGATCATTTACGAGATCAATCGACGTTTCCTGGACAACATTGCGAAGGTCTATCCGGGGGACGACATGAAGATTCAAAGGACCTCAATCGTCGAGGAGGGCGAAGAGAGGCAGGTTCGAATGGCGAATCTCGCGACAATAGGAAGCCATTCAGTCAACGGTGTCTCTGTGCTTCATTCTGAGCTCGTCAAGACGACTCTTTTCCCCGATTTCTATGATCTGTGGCCAGAAAAATTCAACAACAAGACCAACGGGATTACGCCTCGTAGGTGGCTGGCACTGGCTAACCCCGATCTTGCGGGTCTTGTATCCGATACGATCGGTGATGCTTGGGTATGGGATCTCGATTGCCTGAAACAGCTGGAGGCCCACGCCGATGATGCGGATTTTCAGGAGCAGTTTGCTCAAGTCAAGCGTTCGAACAAGAAGAAGCTTGCTAAGATCATAAGTGACACGGCTGCTGTAACTGTTGATCCATCATCGCTCTTTGATGTTCAAGCGAAGCGGATTCACGAGTACAAGCGGCAGCTTTTGAACGTCATGCACATCATCCACGAGTATCTGCGATTAACTGAGGACAATGAACAACCTAGCTCTCCCCGCACCTACATATTCGCCGGAAAGGCGGCGCCGGGTTATTGGGCGGCAAAGCAGATCATCAAGCTCATAAACAACGTAGGCAAAGTGATCAACCGAGACGAGAAGGCGAATGAATTCATGCGGGTGGCATTCATCCCAGACTATCGGGTTACGTTGGCCGAGCGGATAATTCCCGCAACCGATCTCTCTGAGCAGATCTCGACGGCCGGCACTGAGGCGTCGGGAACCGGAAATATGAAGTTCGCCTTGAACGGGGCCTTGACTATGGGAACACTTGACGGCGCGAATATTGAGATAATGGAGGAGGTTGGCGAGGAGAATATCTTCATCTTCGGGCTGAAAACGGAGGAGATAGCCAAGATGAATGAGCTGGGCTCATATCATCCTCGCGAGCATTATGAGGGAAATGAGAGCGTGCGGAGAGTCCTTGATGCCTTGAAATCCAATCTATTCTGCCCGAATGAGCCAGCCCTATTTGAATGGATATTCCACGCGATGCTTGAGGGCGGAGATGGCTATTTCCACCTTGCGGACCTACCCTCATATCTTGAGGCCCAGGCCAAGGCGAACGATGATTTTGCCAATCAGAATCTATGGCGCCGTAAGGCCATCTTGAATGTCGCCCGGATAGGCAAGTTCTCCAGCGACCGAACTATTCGCGAGTACGCCGAGGATATATGGGACATAAAGAGCATCCCGAGCGGATAGGGGCGACCTAAGCAATGGCGGCTTAAGAATGCGAGGTGCGATTAGCCTAGCAATCTGCCCAAGCAAGTAAATCAATCAAGGACTGCGAATGCCAATGCTGAGAACATCTGTGGAGACTACATGACCGGAGAAGAGCGCCCGTGGGGTCATTTTGACGTACTAATTGAGGATGCTGACTACAAGGTTAAGCGAGTTGTTGTGAAACCCGGAGCCCGATTGAGCCTCCAGCTTCATCAATTCAGGGCCGAGCATTGGTATTTGGTTGCCGGCTCAGCCGTGGCGACTATAGGTAACGATGAGATTTCGCTTCGGGAAGGCCAATCAGTTGACATCCCGCGCGAGGCGAAGCACCGCATAAAATGCGTCAGCGATGAGTCTCTCGTTTTCATTGAGGTTCAGCGAGGCGAGAGCGTTGAAGAGGACGATATCATTCGTTTTGAGGACGACTATGGGAGGACTAAGGGAGTATAGAGCCCGGTCCCGTGCTCGTGGCGCCATCAGAGCGCTAAAGGTGGCCGCATGCTGTTGATAAGGAGACAATCGATGATCTTGTCAGAAAGCAAGCGATGGGACGGCCTCGCAATACCCGGGCTTTGGGTCATACTGATTGCCGGCGTTGTCATCAGGTTGGGCATCTATATTCACAATAGAAGCCTCTGGCAAGATGAGGCGGCGCTTGCCGCGAACATTGTCGGTCATTCGTGGGGACATCTTCTTGGGCGACTTGACTACAAGCAGGTAGCGCCTCCGCTCTTTTTGCTCCTTTCCAAATTGGTCTATCAGCTCATAGGACATCTTGAGTACTCGTTGAGACTGCTGCCGCTGCTCGTAAACTGCGCCAGCCTCTATCTCATCTCACGAATACTGCTCAGACTGGCCTCCCCTTCCATCGCCGCGATGACGCTCTCGTTGTGCGCCTTTGGCTATCCCTACATTGATTGGGCCACGAATTTCAAGCATTACTCGTCGGACCTGTTCTGTGCTCTCCTTATTGTCCTCGCAGTTTTCCATTGGCAGAAAGCCTCAGATAGAACGCGATGCTTTCTGGCAATTTCGCTTCCGCTTTTGCTGTGGCTTTCATATACATCGGGATTCTTACTCGTCGGCTTAGTATTTTCTGTTTTTGTTTGGAGCAGGAAAGAGCCATCACTTGGAAGGGCCCGGCCGCTCCTATTGTTGATTGGGTCCCTCGTTGTCAACGCCGCATTTCTATATGCGATTGTCGCACGGCACAGTCTAGGTCACAGCTTCATGCTTTCGTTCTGGGCAAAGGGATTTCCGCGGCCTCCGCTTGTGGCTTGGTTCGCCCAAAACCTCTTTGGTCTATTCGGCGCGCCCTGCCGGCTCTTCTATGGCCCTGCGCTGGCCTTTGCTATCTGCCTTTTCGGTTTTCTGAGGATTTTGAGGAAGCAATCGCCGGCAATTGCTCATCTTATGGCAGGGACCCTGGTTGCGGCAATAATCGCCAGCTTCCTGCGCGTCTATCCTTTTTTTGGGGGTCGGCTTACCGCATACTGGTCGCCTCTTGCGCTATTGATGTTCGCAGCTTGCTTCGATGGCCTCGAACGAGATATGCCGCGTTCCGTCTTTCGCACGGGCGCGCTCTATATGGCCCTTTCGATTGCCGTCATATCGGCCGCAATGACGCTCTGCGCAAGCCCCTCTCTCATATCTCGTGAGGAGATGAGAGACGTCGGCAAGCGACTCGAGATGACCATTGACGCATCGACGCCCGTCTTCACGACTCGAGCTGCATCGGCCGCATTTGAAATCTATGGAGAACCGCTCATTGGACGAAAAGCCATAAAGCTGAAAAGTCATCTCCTTGATGCGCGCGACTTCGCCCAAACCTGGCGCCGCTCGGGGGCCCCTCAGAAGTTCTGGCTGATCATCTCCTCGTCTGACTTCGATGACTACCGGGCTTTTTGGGCCAGCGTTGGGCAGTATTGCGAGGTGGTTGATGTGATCAAAGAGGCCCGCAGCGCCGCCGTCCTATACGTTGTTCATAGGGACGCGACGAGGCGGCGCAGTGAGTAAAAAGTCTCCGATCCCCTTTTCCGGCGAGAATCACTCAATGAAGCTGAGCCACCGCGTCAACAAATTCTTAAGATCGGTCAGACCGACACTATGGCTGGCAGCCGATATAGCGCTTTCGATCGCGGGAGCGATGAACGCCGAATACTCGGAGTTCCTGTTCTCTGCGGCCTGATAGGAATAAGTCCCGGCGGCTTTGAGACACCTTTGAACGACTGAAGCGTCAATAGACCTGCTTACGCCTAATTGACGCAGCTTGGCGCGGAATGCAGGCGACACAAGGCCCATGTAGTGGTCGATGAGCTCTTGCCTCATCTCCTGCCTCAATGTGACATAGGGATCGAATAAAAGGGATACTATGTCATAGGTGATTGGCCCGAGGCGAGCATCCTGAAAGTCGATGATACAAAGCCGGTCGTTTTTGATCATTAAGTTGCGGGAATGATAGTCGCGATGGGTGAATACCATTGGCTGCCTCATCATCTCCCGGCAGATAATTGGGAACGATGTGGCGAAAATCTCTCTTTCATCAGGCCTCGGCTCTCGCTTGAATGCAAGTCTTGTGAAGTTCTCAACGAAGAAGTCCAGCTCCCACAGGAATCGCTTTTCAGTGAATGAGTAGCTGTGGGCGAGGCAGCTCCTAAACGATTCTGCGGTCGGGAACTGCATACTAATGAGACTGCTAATGGCCTTTCTATACGTATCGACGAGAACGCGGTCGGACATCTCCGGCGCAAGCTCACAGAATCGTGCATCTCCCAGGTCCTCGATCAGCAGAAAGCCAAGATCGTAAATGGCGATATAGTTCTTCGGAATGGGCACAGCACACGATTCGAGATAGCCGGCAATATCCAAGATTGCTCGGGCGTATCTCGCCGCGCCTCCCGGGGGCAGCAGCATGGCGACAATTGCGCTCTCACACTCATCGGGCAAGGCGAGAATCCCTGAATGGACGGCATCTATTTCAAGGCACGCATTGACGAAGTCCCGAGCATTGCCCGGCTCAGCAAATCGCAACCTGAAGTAGCGCCTCGTTGATACATCGCCCTTTAGCTTGGAGACGTCTATGTTGGGTGAGCGAGAGAGAAGCGTTTCGAGGAAATCTGGGTACTCGCTCATCGGTTAGTCGAACCTGCAACCTGCATATAATGAAGCAGACGATTGACTGCGGGCATCGTTAGCTGGCCGGAGTTTGCAGCTGCTGTGCCATTTGCTGCTGCAACGTCTGTTGAGCAAATGCAAACCTGGCGACGCCTGGAGTATGTGTCCAAAACGCCGCCAAGCTCTTCTACTACGTGCAATGAATAGAATACAGAAATTCTTTCGACTAGTTCAAAGCCTCCTGCAGCTTTGATCCGGCCTTGAACTTCGCCTTCTTTGATGCAGGAATCGTCATCGGCTTCTTGGTGTTTGGATTGAAGCCCTTGCGCGGCTTTTGCTCCTTCACCATAAAGGTCCCGAATCCAATGAACGTCACCTTGTCATTCTCTCGTAGTGTGTCGATGATACCGTCCAGCAAAGCAGTCAGCGCTAAATCAGCCTGAGCTTTGGTTATATCGGCCTCGGTTGCCATCAGGTTCACGGCGTCCTTTCGGTTCATCATCTCACCTCCTCCCGTCTGGGTTTCTTATTTTAAGGATGTTTCCCCGACTCCATACAGAATCCAATGGATTCTGCCTGTCGCACAGCCCCAAAAAAATACAACGCACCTGCTTTCGATAAGTGGAAACTACCTTGAGTTGGAAATCGAGTCAAGCCCCTACTGCATATAAATAGGCGATTCTGATGCAATTTAAGAGATAAAGGCGGCTGTCTCTGCAAATTCGTAATCCGCAAAGGCCCAATAACTGCGATACTATTGCATTATTCTCTCACATACTCTAGTTTTAACAACATGAATATGACACAGAGAATCGCCAGAAATTTCATGGCCATCGTCCTGGGCGAGGCGATCGGCAAGATAGTTGCCTTTTTTGCAGTAACGATATTCCTCGCAAACTACCTGACAAATGCGCCCTTTGGGTCATATAGCATAGTCATCTCCTTCACCGCATTCTTCATGCTATTCGCTTCGTTTGGGTTGGACCAAATCATTGTCAGGGAGCTATCAAGGACGCCAGAGCTGAGGGAATCCATCATCGGTTCAGCTCTTTTTGTGAAAGCTGTCCTCTCTGTGATAGCTTTTGGTCTCACGAATCTGCTCATCGCCCCTCTCGGCTATCTGTTCAGTTTCTCCTCAACTGTCAATATCTTGGCGCGAATTGCGTCGTTTGGCCTATTGCTCTCACCGTTCTCGGTCTTTGGCGCAGTTCTTCATTTCAGAATGAGGCTAGACTTGAGGAGCCTCGCGACGGTTCTCGCTAGAGTTCTGGGCGCTTCCGCCATAGTCTGGCTGATTATTGTAGGCGCCTCGTTGGAGTGGTTTATCATCGCCGGTGTGCTTGTGGGAGTTCCGGGGGTGCTGATCGGTTTGCCGGAGGCAGCTTTGCTTTACTGTTTTTATAGGAGGGGCGGGCGAGTGAGACTCAAGGTTGAGCCTCGTATGTGCCTGAGGCTGCTTAGGGAATCGCTGCCTATTGCCGTCTGTGCCCTGTTCATCATGACTTATGCTCGGATAGATCAATTGATGCTTCAGGGAATGCTGAAGAGGGAGGCCCTTGTCGGCATATACGGCGTCGCGGTCCGGTATGCCGAGGTGTTGCGAATAGTCCCCTTGGCGTTCATTGCATCGGTCTTCCCGGCGCTGTGCCGACTGCATGAGCGCAATGTCAGGTCATTTGAGGATGTGTATTCGCGCTCCTTCAAGTACATGAACATGGTCTGCATTCCGGTCGCATTTGCCGGTATCGTGCTATCCAAGCCTGCTATCGCGCTTTTCAATCCGGAGTATCCCGAATCTGCCCCGGTGTTGACTGTCCTATTATTCGCTGAGGTATTTGTCTTTCTCGGCATTGTCAACAACAGGCTCTTGATCTCATCTGGCCGTCAAACGCTCGATTATGTTTTCACAGGGAGCTCAGCTCTTATCAACGTGGCACTCAACCTATTGCTGATTGGACACTATGGGCTGATCGGCGCGGCAATTGCGTCTCTTATAGCATACGCGATCGGCCCGATTATTGGTATTTTTATTCCATTCACGAGGCCGTTTTCTCGCCGCATGTTCACTACATCTGTGCGGCCTTTTGCGGCGTCGATTGCAATGCTTGCTGCTCTCTGGCTTTCGTTGGATTCACTTGGCCTCATCGGTTCATCCGCTCTGGGTATTCTCGTATATCTCGTGGCGCTTGTTGCCAGCCGAGGCGTTGACCGGAGCGACTTGGGGCTTGTTAAGAAACTTCTGGGCAAAGAAACGACCAGAGACGGGTGACGGTCGTGCGCTCACATTGTCCCGAGCATCATCAAGGCTGCGACGGTACTGCGAGCCAGTGATTTAATCCTGTGCCCTAGATTTAACAGCATGGTCGTGCGCCACATGCGGCTGCTGGCGCTCAAGTTGTTGACAGACCCTCCACTTTGCTGGCAAGATTTGAGATCGAATTAAGGTCAATATGGAGGTTAGCTGTGGGCAAGGACGAGGCGGCGGAGCGCTTAGCGGACTTCATTCGAGAAATGCTGCCAGAATCAATCAGTAAGGGCCTTGGACAAAAGAATAGCGCAGAGGACATTCGGAATCATCTCTCTGGCATATTCTCAGAGAATGAGCAGCTCCAGATTAAGGTGGGAAGGCTGTCGGAGCTCATCGAGATCGGCTATATGCTTTCGGGTGAGGTCAGACTCGACAACCTGCTTCTCTTGATACTTGAAAAAAGCAAAAGGCTGATGAACGCAGAGAGAAGCACGATTTATCTGGTTGATAAAGAGCGCGAGAGACTGCGCTCGATTATCGCCACAGACCTCGAGATAATTAGGATAGAGCTGCCGATAGACCAGGGTATCACAGGCGCCTGCGCCCAAAGCGGCAAGATCATCAATACCCCGGACCCCTATTCAGACTCGCGCTTCGACAAAAAAGTTGACATCGAGACGGGCTATGTAACCAAGAACATGTTGACCGCCCCGCTATGGGACAAACACAACAAAGTGATAGGCG
The DNA here is from genome assembly GCA_021160245.1 of bacterium. GTDB lineage: Bacteria > B130-G9 > B130-G9 > B130-G9 > B130-G9 > JAGHCW01. The sequence goes on from JAGHCW010000013.1 coordinate 25,868, forward strand.
TCATGCAGGTCTTGAACAAGAGAGAGGGGACTTTCGACAAAGAGGACGAACGCCTGATAACACTCCTCGGTTCCTTCGCCTCGGTCTCGCTTGAGAATGCTCTCTTATATGAGGCGCAGGAGAAGATGCTTGAGATGTTTTTTGAGAGTCTCGCCGCGGCCATCGACGCTAAGGACCCGTACACGGCGGGCCATTCAGCCCGTGTAACGGAAATATCGGTCGGCATTGCTGAGGAGATGGGCATTGGCGGCAACGAATTGCGAGAACTTCGCTATGCCGGGCTACTCCATGACATAGGCAAGATTGGCGTCCGCGACAGCGTCCTCGGCAAGCCGGGGCGCCTTGATGAGGCGGAAATGCATCATATCCAGGACCATGCGCATCAGACATTTGAGATACTTCGACGCATCCCGTTCACGGAGAGTCTTGCCCGCATTCCGGACATTGCGTCACATCATCACGAGAAAGTATCAGGGAAGGGCTATCCTGATGGATTGGTTTGGGAAGAAGTGCCGCTTGGTTCACGAATCATCTGCGTTGCGGATGTTTTCGACGCAGTAACGTCAAACAGGCCCTACCGCGACCCAATGCCATTCGATAAGGCCATGAGCCTTGTGGAGAAAGGCGCGGGGGAGGATTTTGATCCGGAGGTCGTCGTCGCATTCAAGCGATATGCCGAGAGGGTGCTGAGAGGGAAGATGAGTGCCGAGTAAGGCCAACGAGCTTTTCAGGATGTGGACCAATACACGGATGATCGTCCTGACCGCCGTTGTCGCCGCCCTGTATGTATGCATACTCATTCCATTCAAGGTCTTTCCCATTATCCCTGGATGGACGGAGTTCAGGCCAGCGGTTCTGGTACCGCTTCTTGGGTCTCTTCTCTTTGGTCCGGCGGCCGCATGGGGCGCTGCTATGGGGAACGTGGTCGGCGATGTATTTGGCGGCATGTTCGGTATCGCAAGCATTTTCGGCTTTGTGGGGAATTTTTTACTTGGCTTCCTTCCCTACAAGCTGCGAGAAAACATCTCTACTAGAAATCAAGGAGAGTCCAAGTACGCCGTCATGGCCCTAGTAGGTGTCATTGCCTCAGTTGCCTGTGCTACGTTCATCGCTTGGGGAGTTGATCTCTTGGGCTTCATGCCCTTCCCGGTCTTGGCCGGGGCGATCAGCATCAACAACTCAGTTTTTGCTTTGCTATATCCAACCCTCTTTTTCTTACTCTACCATCGCATCAAGAGGATGGGGCTTCTTTACACCCAAGTGCTCCCCTCATATCAGCCCAGGGCTGGCTCGCTTAGACGGCTCATAGGCTTGTTTCTAGTGATCGGAGGCACAGCAGGCGCTCTTTTATTGGGGCTCATTCTCAATGCCGCTGGTGCAGGCGACAGCATCAAGTTCATCGTTGCCCCCTTCTGCGCGGCGATTGTCGCCGGCTGCCTGATGTTGTGAGCCGGAACTAATGGCTGATCCCTCGAACCCGATTGCAGATAGGGCATCTGATTTGGCAATCGAAGCGCGCGACCTATCGGTGCGTTATCAGGACGCCGAAAGCGCCGCAATCGAGGGCCTCGATTTTGCTCAGGAGAGCGGCCATGCAGTTGCGATTGTGGGCCATACGGGGGCGGGCAAATCGACTTTCCTAAAATGCCTCAATGGCTTGATTCCCCAATTCCAGCGGGCGGAG
>JAGHCW010000044.1 GCA_021160245.1 bacterium
GGACGGCTACTATGAGTTCTACACATTCGCGACAGACGAGGCGGGTAACGCTCAGGCGCCGAAGGACAGCGACGGAGATGGCTGCCAGGATGCTTATGGCGCGTGCTTAAGAGATACGACCGGGCCGTGGTCGAGCGCAGAATGCACCGAGAACATCTACCCGAATCATATCGCCGCGACCTCAATAGCAGAGATTTGCTACGAGGCGGGCGATGGCAGTGGTCTGGACCTTGAGATAGTTGAGCTCTGGTTCAGGTATTACATGGCTGACTACTCCACTTGGACGCACTGGACGACCGACAGCACGCTTCGCTTCGAGGGCGCCCCTGTTGCCACGACCGGAGTGTTCATGTTCGACACGCTTGCGGGCTATGGTAACGGTGACGGCATCTACCAGTTCTACACGATGGCCATGGACGAGGCGGCCAATTGGGAGCGCGTCCCGAGCTATCCGCCGAGAGATTACGATACGTATCTGATGATAGACACTACCGATCCAGTTGCGGGATGCGATCTGGATACCACACCGACTAGCGGCGGTCCGATTGAGATCGGCTTCACCGCGACTGACGAACTCTCCGGTATCAACCACGTCGAACTCTGCTATGCAACGTTTAGCACTGTTTGGCTTTGGGCGACGACAGGTTCGATCAGCGCGGCCGATGTCGGGACGTTCACGTTTGATCCAGAGGCTTATGGCTTCTACGGTTCGGAGACATTCAGGTTCTACATCTGGGCCACGGATGTCGCTGGCAATATGTCAGCATTCCCGGCCGGCGAGGTTGGTTGTGGACCAGTAGTGGTTGACAGAGACGATCCGATAATTGAGTGTGAGGCGAGTGCAGAGTATCTGCTTGGCCCAACGGTTGATATTGGCTTCGACGCCTCAGATGCCACGACCATAGTCGAGAGCGCCACCTTGTATTATAGCTTCGAGGGTTCCGACTGGGCTGACAGTGGTATTGACATCGAGAACACCACCGCGGCCAATCCGTGGGAAGATTACTCGGTCACGTTTGCGCCCGAGAATGGCGAGGGTGCTTACAGCTTCAGGTTCATCATCGTTGATAGCGTTGGCCGCACGGCTCAGTGCGAAACGACAACCATCTTCGACGAGACGAAACCGACCACGGAGTGCACAGGCGATGACTACATAATCGGTGGAACGATTAGCGCCAGACTCTTTGGTGAGGACCCGGTTGTGGATACCCGCTCGATATCCGGCATGGACTATGTAGAGCTTTTCTACATGTTTGCCGTTGACGGCGATTTCTCCGGGCACAACTGGACAACGACCGATGTAACAACGGCGACGATCGACACGCTCGGGTCATATCTCACGCCTGAGTGGGACCCGCCGCACGGTGACGGCTGGTATCGATTCTGCACGGTAGGTCACGACAGGGCCGGCAACGTTGAGGACTTCCCATATCACTACGATTGGGAAGTGGCTTATGAGTCCGGCGCCTCGTTGGTGACTTCACAGTGTTGGACTCGCGGCAATCAGCGCTACTGGAATGAGGAAATCGTTCTGGAGTACATAGCGACTCCGACGACGACCGCCTTTGACCATCTTGACCTCTATTATAGGTATCAAGCGTATCCGGGCGCTGCCTGGAGCGATTGGGCGGACACGGGCTATGTCGCCTACGAGACGACTGGCATGTTCAACTTCGCCAGGTTCGATTATGGCGAGGGCCTGTATCAGTTCTACACTCATGCCTATGAGGTCTCAGGGCTGGAGGAAGAGCACAGCGCGGATCCGAACATGCGTTACGACTGCTGGGGGCATTATGACACTACGCCGCCAGAGTCATTCGCGAGAGTGGACGCTGCGTTCCAAAACTATGAAGAGGACCACGATACGTTTATTAACGTCTCCGTTGAGTTCGACGATTACTTGATGGTCGGCGGCTGTGGCGTGGATTGCATCGAACTGTGGTATCGCCTTGAGGGCGGCGCTTGGGAGCATACTGGCTGCGAGGCCGTCGTTGGCGCATCACCGCAGGATGTCTTCTTTACGGCTGTGGCAGATGGCGAGTATGAGTTCTATTCGTTGACCATTGACAAGGCTGGCAACATAGAGGAGAACCCGACCGATCGTGACGGAACCGTTATTTGGGATACTCTTGAGCCGACGGCGATTGCATCGGCGGCCGCATACTGCAACGCGGCTCCTCTAGCAGTCACCTACATTGCAGATGATACGAATCCGTCAACTCCGAACATTTCTGGCGTCGATACTGTGCGACTCTATTACATGTTCGCAGCAGACGGCCTTACTTGGCCGGGCTCATGGACGGACACGACGCTCGTAACGGATACGGGCTCATTCGACTTCAACTTGCCGGATGGCCAGGGCGCCTACAGGTTCTATGTTGAGGCGACGGACAACGCCGGTAATGTCGAGACGTTCAATGGCGTGTTCGAGGCGGAGACCGTTTATGACACGCTGGCGCCGATCTCGACTCTGACATCACCGACGTTCGCTACCGATACGACGGTGGACATTGTCGCAACCGGTTACGATGCCACTGCACCGTCTATTATGCCGAGTGGTCTGGCGTTCATGGAGCTATGGTTCCGCTTCTACGACAGCCCGACGGATACTTGGACGGAATGGGAGGATAGCAGCTACACCTGCACCGGCGGGACGGTCGAGTTTGACATCGATCTCTTCGGTTACGGCGAGGGCGATTATCAGTTCTACAGCATCGCCGTTGATAATGCAGGCAACCGCGAAACAGCGCCTACTACCGCAGATGACAGCACAACAGTGGCTATCACGCTTCCGGTCTCGATGGTTATTCCGGGCCTGACCGGTGACTACTGCAATGACGGGACTATGGAGGTTTATTATGAGGCCTCAAGTCCGGCCGCAGCGGTGGCGGATGTTGAGCTTTGGTGGCGCTATTCACCCGACGGAAACCTTGCTTGGACGTTGTGGGAGATGTTGGACGAGAATCGACCTGGGGTTATCCAAACGCCTCTCTTCTTCGCGGCTCCGGCGGACGTTGCGCCCTTTGACGGCGTAACAGACGAGGGCTACTTCGAGTTCTACACGATTGCCGTGGATACAGCGGGCAGCAGGGAGTTGCCTCCGATGATGGGTATGACCATTGCCGCCGACGCCGGCGTGCTGGTTGATATAACGCCCGCAGAATCGATGATAGACGTTCCAGAGTGCACGAACGATCCCGAGGTCTTGGTCCACTTCTCGGCCTTTGACTCGCTTAGCGGTTTGGCTAGGGTCGAGTTTGAGGTAGCGACTATTGCCTCAGTGTGGATGCCCACGGGTATCTCCAGCACCCAGTCATCTGGCGTGATGGTGTTCGAGCCTCCGGCTGACGGCACATATTGGCTGACAACGGTTGCTTACGACAAGGCGGGTAATGTTGAGGGCGACAAGGACGAACGTTCCATGGCGCTTGTTTATGACACGATTGCTCCTGAGACCACGCTCACAAGAACTGTGGCGGCCTCGCGGACAGTCCCGATACCTGTTGACTTTGCTGTCCTTGAAGAGGGCTGTGGAGTTTCCGAGGTCAGAGTTTACTTTAAGAATAACCCGAACGATGCAGTCTGGATGGATTGCGGTATCAGTAATACGAGTCCTGATGGCACAATAAACTTTGTCCCGCCAGGTCTTGCCCAGGGCCGCTACTTCCTTGCTGCACAGACAACAGATGTTGCGGGCAATGTTGAGATGCTTCCAGCGGTCGGCGACTGGGATGTGGATGTTATCTATGACATCACGCCACCGGTTACGACTGTTCCGGACCCCGCCACGATGCTGCTTGATGACTGTGAGACCATTGAGGTCTCGTATGTGGCAACAGACTATATTGGGGACGATCCATATAGTAATCTGATTGGCCAAGTTGCTCTGTTCTACAAGCATGAGGATGGCCCGTGGACCGATAGCCTCTTAAGGGAGTATGGGGACACAGGCGCGTTTGCGTTCACACCGCCTGAGGCAGATGGCATCTACTACTTCACATTGACAGCCGAGGACATTGCAGGAAATGACGAGGCCTTCGTCCCGACGGACTTTGGCATGGCCTTCCTCATGTTTGACAGCGAGGCTCCGTATGTCGAAAGCGACAGCATTCAGCCACCGGCGGGTTCAGTCGGCGTTCAGAGAGATGCGAACATTGAGTTCACGCTGGTTGATGACGGTTATGGAGTTGATGTTAGTAGCGTGCTGGTTGAAGTGATAGACCGCTTCGGCCGGAACATAACTGCCTCAAGCATCACGATGAACGCGAATGGTGATGGCACCGTTGATGTGATTTTTGATCCTCATGGCGTCTTCTCATACGAAGATGAGATCACGGTTTATGTGACCGCTTGTGATCTCGTGCCGTCAGGCGTGTCTGGTAACTGTGAGAATTGCATGACTTCGCCAGACCCGTGGACCTTCTATGTAACAGATAGGCAGCTGCCGGCGCTTTCCGAGGGTAGCGTTACACCTCAGGTCGGTTATGTGCCTCGTAACACAGAATTCACGCTTGAGGTCATGTACTACAGTCCAACCATGGAACCGCCAACGACGAAGCTGGCTTATGTTGACGGTGTATCCCATGAGATGGAGCTTGTTTCGGGCGATGCGTGGAATGGCTACTACCAGGTCGCGGTAAGCGGTCTTGAGGCCGGAGTGCATGGTTATTACTTCCTGTTTGCAACCGCTGGTGGCGATCAGGCGAGATGGCCGGCCGTGGGCAGTCAAGATGGCCCGACTGTATATGAGACGATGTCCACCACGCTCACTTGTTCCGTGGCGCCGTTGAATCCGACAGTATTCGGTTCAGTCGTCATTTCCGGAACATTGGGCATGGGCGCTACAGAGGAGACGATTGCCATAGCGCTTACGACTCCTATAACCATGATCATGGGAACGGCTGTTACGGGCGAGGGTGGCGAATATACTTACGAGGCTTCAGTATCGGTAGTCGGCCCGTGGTCAGTAAGTGCTACTTGGTCAGGTGATGATGAGTACGGCCCAGTTGAGAGCGCGATAGAGCAATTCAACGTAAGCCGGGCGCCAACTGCCATTGAGCTTGATGTGTCTGCGCAGACCGTAGCAATGGGCGAGTCGGTTGACATTTCTGGTCGATTGATTGCCGATCCGCTATTCACTGATGGCGTTGTTTACATTGAGTTTGTTAATCCAGCAGGCGAGCGCTTCGAAGGCGTTGAAGTGGAGCTCTTGCCGGATGGCGCGTTCGAGCTGCCTGACTTTGATATGCTCACGCTGTTGGGGACCTGGCAGATAATAGCGGTGTTCGATGGAACCGCAGAGTATGACTCGGCAGAGTCAGATCCGGTTCCTGTGGTTGTTAGCGGCGGCGACGCTGCTGTGATTATCCACGGGTATTCGCACCTATCCAGGGCGCGTGACGACAAGCACTTCACCGCAGAATACGCTTATCAGGCGTTGCGTCGCAGAGGGCTGAGCCACGATGATATTCACTATCTAAGCATCAGAGAGGATTCGGAGTACAGGGATGCGCCGTCCAATAGGGATGAGTATCAGATTGTCTTCAACCAGCTGATGGCCAGGGCGAATACCGGTAGGGCGCCGGAGACGTTGTATATCATTCTGATTGGCGAGATGACGACACCTGGAAGCTCGTTCAAGTTGAGTAATAGCGAAACATTGACTTACTCAAAGCTTCAAGCTGAGCTCCAGTCGCTTAAGAACATTGCTCCGTCGATGAAGACAATCGGACTCATGGCGTTCAATCGCTCAGAGCTCTTCGCAGATGGCCTATCCTCCTGGCTGGATGATAGCGTCTTCATAGCGACGACAACTGATCCTGGATACAGCTATCCTGGACCTAAGCACGGCGATCTGTTCACGGCGGAGTTCCTCTCAGCAATCGCATCGGAGAAGCCGGTCGAGATGGCGTTCAACATGGCATGTGATTCTGTAAAGGCGCTGCACGGAGCGCAAGAGCCGATCCTGTATGATAGCAGCGGGCTTGCTCCGACCAGTTACGTTGGTTCCTGGACGATTAGGGGCGATATGGCGCCGGTAATCGTTGACCATTCAGAGGGCATGACGTACGCCGAGACATCTACACCGCCGACGGTGCAGCTCTGGGCAAGGACGGAAGACGACGTGATGGTCGAGCAGGCGTATGCGTTGATTATGATGCCTGCATACGATCCAGCGGCCGAGCCGTTCACCGGAGAGGGCGGACTTATCAAGCAGACGTTGACGAGGCGCGTAGGCGGTTATTGGACGGGGTCGTTCGAGATTCCCAATCCTGGGGAATACAAAGTGGCTTATATGGCCATTGACAACGTCGGTAATGTCACTGAGCTCGCAACAACGACCTATGTGATGGCGAGCATCGATATGGAGATAGCCCTCAATGGCTACACGTTCAATCCGGGTGATACTGTTCAGGTGAGTGTCGGCTATGAGAACAACGTCGGTGTTGACGTGGATGTTGATTTCTATCTAGTAATCAACTTCCCGAATAGCGATTTGATGCTCTTTGTGAATGGTATGGCCGGATATTCCTTCGATACTGGCGCGCCGTTCTACTCAGGTGTCCTGCCGCCGGGTGAGATGCCGCTTATGCCAATTCATTGGCTGCCAATACCGGAAGTCGGGCTGGACTACGGCCTCTATACTTGGTATGCGGTATGCACGGAGCCGGGCACGCTGAACATCATGGGTGAAGGCGCCACGGCCGCTATGGACCTGCAGCCCTAAGCGCTGGGACTGATGACTATTAGAAAAATGTATGGGAGGGGACCGGCATTCGCCGGGCCCCTCCTTTTCTTTATTGTGCTTTCCCTTGTATTCACCTCTTGCCAGAGGGAGGCGACCAAAGAAGAGCGGTATGAGTCTCTCAAGTTATGCGTCAATACTTACTGGGAGAAGAGAGCGAAGGGCGAGGTCTGGCGAGAGGATACAGACAGCTGTTGTGCGACCGTTGAAATTGAGCAGAAGAACAGTGGAAAGACCCGCATTGATCCCATTGCCTCCCAGATCGTAGTTGAACGCTTCAATCTCACCGACCTGATTATGAGTGACGATCTGACGACAGGAACGGTCAGCGTATGGCTGGAGTACTCCATCCCGGTCATTCCCACGTCGCTAAACAAGACGATTACCGAGAAATGGGACTGGAGAGAGGGGTGTTGGCGCCGCCGCGCAAGCAACCTCAACGCTGTCCTCGCCGGCGCCTCAAGCGGATCCGACTGACCCGCACGGCCGGATATCTTGGCCGGCAACACCGCGAATTATACTCAGAATCTGCTCTGCATCGCTACGGCCGACCAGAGATAGCTCGATCCTCAGAACCAGAACGCGCCGCGCCTCATGAGGTGATAGGTTCCCCAATCTAGGGGCGTCCTTCTCCGTGGTTACGATGAAGTCATAATCGCCGGTTTGCGATTGAGCGAATATGTCGCGGAGCTCACTCGTTGAAAAAGCATGGTGATCGGGAAATCCGACCCCGGTGACGATTGCGCCACAATTCCCAAGTAGCTTGAAGAACTTGTCGGGATGGGCAATCCCACAGAATGCAAGAACCCTCTTGCCGGAAAGGCTATTGAGCGGGAGCTCCTCTTCACCGGAGAGTTGCCTCATTGAGACAGGGCTGTGGCGCGAATGGAGAATGGCGATATCGGGATTCCTCGAGCGGATGGCCTCCTCTGTCTTCTGAACTTCCCTCGGGTCCGCTTCGTCCATGTGCGACAGGATTGCCACTTTGGCTCTTGATATCGCGGATAGTGGCTCCCGGAGCATGCCACAGGGCAGGAGCTTCTTGTTTCCGAATGGGTAACGCGCATCAAACATGAGTATGTCGAGGTCTCTCTTCAGGCGGAGATGGCCAAAACCGTCATCCATCACCAGTACGTCAGGCTTGAACGTGTCGCACGCCTCTTTCGCCGCCGCGGCTCGATCCGAACCAATGACGATGGGAACCTGAGGCAGTTTCGATCTGAACATCATGGCCTCGTCCCCGAACTTAGCGAGCGACTCGAGGGAATTTGCGTACTCAAGAGGGCCTGGAGCGATGGCGAGCAAATTGCGCTCCGTCCTTCGGTAGCCTCTCGAGAGGATAACAGGGCGGAGGCCCATGCCAATCAGCAGCTCGCATATCAGGATTACAGTAGGCGACTTGCCGCTGCCGCCCGTTGTCAGATTGCCGACGCATATCGTGGGACAAGGAGGACGGTACGACCGCGCTCCCTTTCGCTCATAGAGCGACGCCCGCAAGGTTGCCGCAAGAAAATAGATGATTGAGGCTGGCTTGAGCATGAAGAGAATGAGTGAGGCCAAGGCGTCCTCCAACGTCCTCTTCCGTTCGCCATCTGGCCTAAGATGGTCGTTCTCGCAGAGTCCGGGATCAAGATTGCACAAGATGGCGGCCTTTAGGCGAGTTGGGAATCGACAGGGCGCGCGGTCCGAATGACTTGGCTGAGGCGCAAAGAGGCCCCTTTTCTTGAGTTCCGTGACTATAATCTCAGTCGCGCCTCGGTTCTCGTCAAAGCAATTGTGGGCAGCC
>JAGHCW010000223.1 GCA_021160245.1 bacterium
CCCATCGTCTATACAACCTACGGCAATGAACGGGTCATAATTGATGGCTCGATAACCGTGAATGGGAACAACACAACTGTCTTGGGCATAGAGGTCACGAATACTGGCGCCTATCACACCAGCGGCATCCAAGTTGGGGGGGGCGATGACGTTAAAATCGTCAACTGCATCATTCACGATCTTGCTAATCATTCCAACGGCATAGGTGGCTGGAGCGTAGGGTCGGGGCATGTATTCTATGGTAATAACATCTGGGGCATGGCTCCCGATGCTGGTGACCCGCACGGACATGGGATATACTCTCAGAATGAGGAAAAGTATGGCCTGAAGATTATCAGACATAATATTATTCACAACAACGGTAAGATGTCAATGCAGATCGGGGCCTCCGCGAAGAATACGTATGGCTATCGTATTACGGAAAATACTGTATTCAAGAATGCAAGATACTTGCTTTGTGGTTCTTCAGGTAGCCATGACAAACGCACATACAACAACATCATACGAGGCAATCTGCTCTATTCTCCTGCCGAAGGGGGGTACGGTGACAAAATCTCACTCGGCTATACTGGTGGGATATGTGATGACAACGAGGTCTATGATAACTACATCATTGGCGGGAATGCCACCAGGTTCTTAACAACCGGGCTGAGAAACATCATAACCCACAATACATTCTGTGACCGTGCGTGGCCATACGCGACTTTGTGGGGGTCAGTTCAGCATGACCCTCCAGACCTATCCAACATCATGGACTACAATGTTCATTATCAAGATACTGCGGGGCGTGTCTTAATAAGATTCCGCCACGCAGATGACAGCTTGGTGGACTACACGCTGGACGACTGGCGGGTATTCTCGGGATTGGATGGGAACAGCATAGACGCTGGCGTCCATGAGCCCACCGAGAACAAGATCGTCGTTCAGCCAAATGAATACGAAATCAAACGCGCAAGTATCGCCATCTACAACTGGGAGGGGCTTGACACCGTCAACGTGAATGTCTCAGATGTGCTTTCCACCGGCGATTACTTCCGACTGATCAACGTCGAGGACTACTTTGGCGAGGCGGTTCTTGAGGGAACGTACGACGGCGCCGACCTTCCCATTCCGATGGCGGGCGCTGAGTTCCTATGCTTTATCCTCTCCGCCTCATCGTTCACGCCTCCGGACGGCGAGGGCACATACGAGTTTTACACGATCGCGACGGACAATGCTGGAAATGTCGAACTACCACCGGACAGCCCAGACGCAACCACAGTTTACGACCCGACGGCCCCGGTCTCCGGATGCTCCTGCCAAGACGCGGTCAACACGTCATCAATATCGATTCCCTTCTCCGCCTATGATGCGACAAGTCATGTCGCGACAACCAAGCTATACTACAGAACCGGAGGCAGCGGCTGGACCTTCTCCGGATTAACCAAATCCGGAACATCAGGCAGCTTCTCATTCCCATTCAATAGCGGCCAAGGGACCTACTACTTCTATTCTGCCGCTGAGGATAACGCGGGAAACACCGAGTCGCCCAAGGCCGGCCCGGATGCCTCGACCATATATGACACAACGAGACCATCCTCGAGCGGTTCATGCGGCGAGTACTCAAAGTCGCTCCCGATGCACGTCCAGTTCACCGCCCAAGATGACGGTAGCGGAATAGCCTCAGTCCGCCTTTACTACAGCTTCAATGGTGGCGGCTTCGTCTATTCAGGTTTGGAGGAATCGGGCACTGCCGGCAATTTCGAGTTCTCCGCACCTGATGGTGAGGGTGAATACGCCTTCTACACAATCGCCATCGATGCCGCCTCAAACAGTGAGGACGCTCCGCCATCTGCCGATTGCGCCGTTGTTTACGACGCCACGTGCCCAATCTCATCGTGCGACTCGCCTGAATACAGCACGGGAGGAGCGATACAATTGGCCTTCTCTGCGTCCGATTCCGGCAGCGGCGTTGCTTTCTGTGACCTTCACGTCAAACATAACGATGGCGATTGGCAATCGACCGGCCTTCGCGAGTACGCCTCGTCAGGAAGCTTCTCTTATCAGCCGGCCTCAGGCGACGGGACATACAGCTTCTTTGTCTTGGCAACAGACAATGCGGGCAACCGCGAGCCTGAGAAGTCCGCAGAATCTAGCACACTCCGCGACACCCAAGAGCCAACTTCAAGTTGCCAGTCCGCCGATCTGACGAGCGCGGCCTCTGTGGACGTCCCATTCTCGTCGGATGACACCGGAAGCGGCGTCTCGCAGGTGAAGCTCTATTTCAGACTCGGCGAGTCGGATTGGGAGTATTCAGGTCTCGCAATCTCGGCAGAGTCCGGCGCCTTCAGCTTCCACTTCCCTCAAGGCGATGGCCTCTATGGTCTCCAAACGCTTGCCACTGACGCCGCCGGAAATGAGGAGACGCCAAGCGCGAATCCCGACACAACGGTTCTCTTTGACACAGCAGCGCCGAGCTCAATCTGCACAGCGCCGGCGACGGCCACCGACGGCTTTGACATCGATTACTCGGCCGACGACGGGGAGGGCTCAGGCATCACACAGGTCGAGCTTTGGTTCAGACATTCATATAATAGCGGCGCGACCTGGGACCCTGACTGGTCTTACGCCGAGATGACGAAGAGCCCGGCAACCGGCAGCTTCTCGTATAGCCCAGCACTAGGCGAGGGCATCTATGAGTTCTATACAATCGCCACGGACGCCGCGGACAACACAGAACAGCCGCCGGCCACAGCAGACTGCGCGACGGATTACATCACAGAAAAGCCCACGTCATGGGCATCGGCGCCCGACACCTCGAATTCAAACCCGATCTCCATCTCGTTTATAGCAAGAGACTCAAGTGGCATCGACGAGGTTCAGCTCTGGTACCGCTACAGCCCAGAGGTCGTCCCTTACGACTGGTCGGAGTTCTCCGACTCCAGCCTCAGGTCCGGCGAGACGGAGGGCACAATCAATTTCGGCGCTGAGGATTACGACGGTCAGGGGGCCTATCAGTTCTATACAATCGGCGTGGACCGCTCCGGCAACGTCGAGGACCCTCCATCCGATGCAGACTGTGAGACGCTCTACGATACAGAGCGACCGATAACGGTTCTCGTTTCTGCAGAGTACGCCTCCGACGCTTCGATCACATCGATCTTCGTAGCAGATGACAACCTATCTGGCATCGGTCTTGTGGAGCTATTCTCGCGGTATTCCGACGACAATGGCGAGTCCTTTGACAACTGGGCGTTCACGGGGCTTTATTCTGAGACCGCAACGAACATCTTCCAGTACTCCGCCGTTGACGGCGATGGCCTATATGAGTTTATGGCTCTTTCAACCGACGTCGCCGGCAATGTAGAGGACAAGGGCGATTCGGCAGACTGGCAAGTCCTGCTGGATACCGTGGCGCCTGTCGCGACGGCTTCATCCCTAGCCTATGCTACCGAGCTTCCGCTGCGAATAGACTTCGAGGCGTCCGACGGTGCAATTGGTTCGGGCGTTGCCTCGGTCGCGTTCTACTACAGATACAACCAGGGCGAGTGGCTCTTCACCGGTCTTAATTCCGACGGAACAGCTGGCACGGTCTTCTTCAATCCCGAAGAAGGCAATGGGACATACGAGCTCATCGCGACAGCCAGCGATTTTGCTGGAAACTACGAGGCGCAATCCCAGCCGGTGGAGGCGTCCATTGTTCTTGACGACCAATCGCCATATTCGGCCGCCAGCTGTGATGAGTCCAGCAACATATCGGCTATACGGATTTCATATCAATCCCACAGCGGCGAGAGCGGCATAGAGAGCGTCGCTCTTTGGTTCCGCTTCAGCTCCGATGCCGGGGCGACATGGGAGCCAGACTGGACGGATACAGGTCTTGAGAGCGAGGCCCAGGTTGGGACGTTCAACTTCACGGCGGAGCATGGCGAGGGCAAGTACGAGCTCTATACTATCGCCATAAATAGTGCCGGAATGGAGGAGTTGCCGCCCCTGCAAGCCGACACGCACTGCATCTACGACACCACGTGCCCAATATATCAACTGTCATCGCCCGAACTCTCAAACAACGACAGCATTCAAGTTGAATACTCAACGGATGATTCTGATGCGGGCAGCGGGATTCTGGCAATCCAGCTTTACTACAGCTTTGAGGGCAGCAGTTGGCAGGATTCAGGGCTCTCATTGAGCCAATCAACAGGGACATTCGACTTCACACCTCCACAGGGCGACGGAGTCTATGATTTCGCTGCAATCGCAACCGACCGGGCCGGGAACTCCACGGGTCAACCGACCGAGTCGCGGACTAGTACTCGCTTCGACACGGCCTCGCCGAGCTCGACTCTCTTTGCGCCCGATGCGGTAGGCGCAAGCGACATGGAGATAGGCTACACAACTAGCGATTCGGCGGACCTGCTTCACGTTGCACTCTACCTCAGATTCAGCGATGATTGCGGTGCCACGTGGCACACGGACTGGATGGACACGGGCCTTTTGGAAAGCGAACAAGATGGCATTTTCCAGCTTGCCCTCCCCTACGGTGAAGGTCTATATGAGTTCAGATCGAAAGCGACCGATCTCGGAGGCAATCAGGAGGATAAAGAAACCGCTGACGCAGTAACGGTCCTCGACCAAACGTCTCCATCGTCCGAGATATTCACCTCCGAGTGCGCCTCACAAGGTACGGTTGAGATTAGCTTCGAGGCAACTGACGAGGGCTGCAGTTCTGGAGGACTTGCTGTTCGTCTGCACTTCAGGCGGGAGTTCCAAGAATGGGAGGAGGCAGATGTCTGGGGAGAGGGCACATACGGCACGATAAGCTTTGAACCGCCCTACGGTGAAGGCCTATATCAGTTCTACTGCCAGGCCGATGATTCAGCTGGAAATTCCGAGGCGCCAACATA
Source organism: bacterium (assembly GCA_021160245.1). Lineage (GTDB taxonomy): Bacteria > B130-G9 > B130-G9 > B130-G9 > B130-G9 > JAGHCW01. Next base: position 4,884 of record JAGHCW010000223.1, read on the forward strand.
CGAATCCCAGATTGAGTCGCTATTTGACAGCACCCATCCGGAATCGACGTGCTCGGCGCCTCCATACAAAGCCGCGCCTCCTATAGAGATCGCCATTTGGGCCACAGACGCCACGACGAGGCCGGTGGTAACGCAGCTTTACTACCGCTTTAGCCCGGAAGGCGCAGAGTGGAATCCCGATTGGACACTTGCGGGACAATATGAGGGGAGCTTTTCAAGATCAGTGCTCTTTGAGCCCACACACGGGCAGGGCATTTATCAGTTCTGCACAATCAGCATTGACGAGTGCGGAAATAGCGAGCAGCTTGGCGATACGCCCATTGTTGAATGCGCATTCGACCTTGCGCCGCCGATCTCGACGCTCACGAGTCCGGCCATGACCAACTCGACGCCGATTGAGCTTGAGTTCGCATCAAGCGACCTATTGAGCGGTGTCGCGTCTCTTGAGATATTCTATAGCCTCGCTGGAAGTGAATGGCTGCCGACCGGTCTCTCCTCCGAGGCAACCGCCGGGACGCTCCTCTTTGATGAGGCGGAAGAACAAGGCATTTACACGTTCTTCTGCGCAGCGACTGACATGGCCGGCAATGTTGAGTCGCCGGCAACAGGGATGAGCGACTATCATCAGACGGTCGCCAGCAGCAACACAATTCAGGTTCACGTTGACTACGATCCGCCCGTGTCAAACGCCTCGACTCCGAACTTCGCCAATTCATTGCCGCTCGAGATCACTTGCCAATCCACCGACGGCACAGTCGGCATAGGAACCGCGCATGTTGAGCTCTACTACAGACTCGAGGGCGGCCTGTGGCAATCCGCGGGCATCAGTCAAGAATATGGCACCGGCGCAACGTTCACGTTCAGTCCAGTCCAGGGCGACGGCCTCTATGGATTCTTTACGATCGCGACCGATTTCGTCGGCAACATAGAGGCGATGAAGGATGAGGCCGATACTCAAATCCTGCTGGACAGGAATAGCCCAAACTCGCTCGCATCCTGCGCCCCGTTCTTCACAAAGTCTGAGCTTGCAGTATCCTACGTCGCTGATAGCGGCATGTGCGACATTGACCGCGTTGCCGTTTGGTTCAGGCATTCTGACGGCCTGGAATGGACAGAATGGGCTGATTCAGGAGTTGCTGGCGATGCCACCTCCGCCACACTGAACCTCGAGGCTGAGAATGGTGACGGAATATACGAATTCTATACTAAGGCAAGCGATCTATGTGGAAATGTGGAGCTGTCGCCCAGCGTGGCCGATTGCAGCACATCGCTGGACACAACGCCACCATTGTGCCAGATATCCGTTCCGGACTTCGCGAGCAAATCCACAATACTAGTCGAATACGTCTGCGGGGATGGCCCGGTCGGATCCGGTCCCGCTGAGATCGAATTCTGGATCAGAAAAGACGAGGCGAGCTGGCAGCTATTGCCAGAATCTGGTTTCGGCGCCTACGGAGCCATCGAGATATACATAAACTCCGGAGAGGGTCAATACGAACTCGCGGCCGTCCCGACCGATGCGGCCGGCAACTCGGCTGACCTTCCCGAGCATGCGGGCGCCTCGTTCGTGCTGGATTCTCATCATCCCACCTCGCAGCTCGTTTGCGAGGGATATGTAACCGCGCCGGTTGCGGTGCTTGAGCTTTCTGCAGAGGACAACCTATCCGGCGTTTCATGGACGCGGATATGGCAGAGGGGCTCAGGGGAGGCCTGGACTCCAACGGAGTACATTACGTCCTCTACTCAATCCTCAATAGAGGTCTTCCTTGAAGATGGTCAGGGAAGGTATGAGTTCTGCTCCATCTCAATGGACAGGGCGGGCAATCTGGAGCCGCTTCCTCAAGATGCGGAATGCACGCTGGACTACGATGTCGAGTACCCCACGTCTTCGTGCTCGGGCCCTTCATATTCCAAGGACAGCCCGATTGCAGTAGCATTCGAGGCCTCGGATGCACACACGGACATTGCCAAAGTAACGCTTTGGGCTGGCTTCGGCGGCTCCGCTCTTTCGCCCGTTGATACTAAACAAGGACAGGCCTCAGGCACGTTCGATTTCGTTCCGATCAATGGCGAAGGCGCGTATCGCTTTGCCGTCCAGGCTGAGGATGCGGCCGGTAATATCGAGAGAAATCCCACGACGCATGACGTGAGCGTTGTCTATGATTGCACGCCTCCGTCCGTAAGCTGTTCAGCCCCATCGGCAACTTCGAGCTCGCCGATTACGGTTCACTTCAACGCTACCGATGGCTGCTCGGGAATTTTAGAGGTGAAGCTCTACTTCAAACTCGGTGGCGATAGTTGGTGCCACACCGGCTTTACCAGCACATTCGGAAATGGCACAGCGGAATTCACGCCAACGGACGGCGATGGCGAATATGATTTCTGCGTCATGCCGAGGACCGCGCCGGCAATATGAACCCTATAG
>JAGHCW010000189.1 GCA_021160245.1 bacterium
ACTCATGAGTCACTCCACCACCAACCCCGTCAGCTTCGCGCAAGCCGGCGCCCTGGCTGCCTATACCTCGCCCGAGGCCCCGCGCACGATCGAGCGGATGCGGTTTGAATTCGAGCGGCGCGGCAATCGCATGTTCGAGCGATTGACCGACATCCCCGGCGTCGAGTGCGTCAGGCCCGCCGGAACTTTCTACTGCTTCCCCGACGTGAGTGCCCATTTCGGCCGCACGCTGGGCGGCGCAGCCGTAAGCGACTCGCTAAGCTTCGCCGGCGCCGCGCTGGACAAAGCCAACGTCGCCGTCGTGCCGGGCCTGCCCTTCGGCGAAGATCGATGCGTGCGCCTCAGCTTCGCCACCAGCATGGAACTCATCGACAAGGGCCTCGACCGCCTCCAGAAGTTCCTCGCCTGAGAAACCCCGCCGCACCCGCGGCCTGCGCCGTCCCGCTCGCCCGCCGCGTCAGTGCGCATACTCATCATCCTATGACTCAACTTCCTGCAGACAACGGTTCCTGGACAAATCATTGTCAATGCAGAGCTTGAGCCTCTTTTCCAAGCAGATTTCATCTGCCGAAACGAATAGGAGCCAAACATGCTTGACTCGCAGTATCAGATATTGGAGAATCGCAATCGGTCAGGGTGTGGTCCCTGACTTGGCGGCCCGCGGAAAATCAGCGGCGTGGGATTTGCCTTTTCCATTCAGGATGCCAATCGCCCCGCATAGAGAAAAAGCTTCATTCAATCACCTGTTGGATCAGCGAGAAATGACAGAGATGCCAGATCAAGATCCCTACCGGGATTTCACGACTCGCTTAAAGCTTTTGGTCAACAAACATCCCGACCTGATCACGACTACGCTCAGCAACATATTCACCATGCGCCTTATCGGGAATAAGACACACGGTGACCTTGCCGAGATTGCCATTGCTGAGTTCATTAATCAGTATATGTACGATTTCAAGTCCATTCATGTTGGCAAAGACCTCTACCGCAAGAAATCACAGGAAGAGGACATCAAGATCATCAATGAAATCACGAAAACTGAGTTCTCCCTGAGCCTAAAGGCCTATGGTGACGGCCCGCTTCAACTCTCCACAGATAAGAACTTCCGCATGTTTCCGAGGCTGGAGCAAGATGGGCAAGGCGTTACAGGGCGCTTTAATGTTCAGGCTGTTCTCCAGGATCCCGCTTTTGCAGAGTTTCGGGACATCAATGTTCTACCTCTTATCTACGATGAGAAAAATCAGAAATGCAACATCCTTGTTTTCGACTATAAGCGAGCCATCGATGAAACAGTTCGCATCTCCAGAGAAGAGGGTAAGAGAGGCAGGAAGCATCCCGTCTACCGGTTCTACGATTCTGCCGATGACTATGTGTGTGAGGTGCGTTATGGTGATGCGGCAGCCAACGCCTTGCAGCGTGGTTTGTGGACCCATACGAAAAACGGCCTGAAGTATTTTGATAGTATCACCGATGGGTGGATCGATTATTCGCACAACCTGATTCTGGTGAAACTGTTCTCGCATGCCCTCGTCTCATCGAAGGCCGGCCACGCATCAGCACTTGCAAAGGTCAAAGAGGATATTGTGCGTTTGAAACAGCAGGGAGGACTGAAGCAATAATGCAAAGGCTTTCTCTTTTTGATGATCTTGTGGTTGATGCTCCTCCTACGGAGGGCATCAAATACGCGGGATCAAAGTTGAAACTGATTCCGCATATCCTTCAACTGGCCAAACGAATTAATGCAAAGACCGTGCTGGATGGCTTTTCCGGGACGACGCGAGTTTCTCAGGCACTTGCGAAGTCTGGCTACAAAGTTATTTGTAATGATATCGCAGCCTGGTCGGAAGTGTTTGGCACGTGCTATCTCCTCAACAAGAAGACCCCCGATCAGTATCGAGAGTTGATCGACCATCTCAATGGCGTCCCCCCTGTTGATGGGTGGTTCACAGACCACTATGGAGGTGAGCCCAACGGAGGCTGCGCCATCCAGCGAGATGGTTTGAAGAAGCCATGGCAGATTCACAACACCCGCAAACTTGACGGTATTCGACAGGAGATCGAAACCCTCGGGCTTGAGAAGATTGACAAAGCCGTCGCGCTGACCAGTCTCATACTGGCACTTGACCAGGTTGATAGCACTCTTGGGCATTTCGTGTCCTACCTGAAAGATTGGTCTCCCCGCTCCTATAAGGATATCATGCTCAAGGTGCCGAGGGTGTTTGTGTCACCACAAGAGCATCAGGTGTTCCGAGGGGACATCTTTGACCTTGCTCCGCAAATATCCACTGACCTTGCCTACTTCGACCCGCCATACGGATCGAACAACGAAAAGATGCCGCCGTCTCGCGTCCGATACGCATCCTACTACCATGTGTGGACGAGTATCTGCCTTTTTGATAGGCCGAGTCTCTTTGGCAAGGTCAATCGTCGCAAAGACACCTCTGACAAGGTTGCAGCATCCGCGTTTGAGGAATTCAGACGAAACAGAGACGGACGCTTCATGGCTGTCGAAGCAATCGAGAGCCTAATCAAGGCAACGCATGCACGCTGGATCATTCTGTCATACAGCTCTGCCGGGCGGGCAACCGCCGACGACCTGAACGACGTTGTGCGAAGCAACGGCAACCTGATTGATGTTCTCGAATTAGACTACAAGAAGAATGTTATGGCGGGCATGAAGTGGACCAATGAGTGGTTGCGAGACGCTGAAGAACCTAATCGGGAGTTCCTGTTCCTGATTGAGAAGAGATAGGTCCAAGAATCGGATGGACCGCGATACAGGGATAGATCGGAATGATAGATCGCGATAGATCGCACTCGGGTCGGGAACCTTTGTTTTGTTTGTGATAAACGCGGACGGTCCATTTTCCACGTGTTTGCTGACAAACCCGGACGGCTGGTGCTTACTGTAGGCCAGGTCGAAGGACAATGCCGACAGCTACGATGGACTCTGCGTCGCGACGTTGACTTACGACGGCGTGAGGCGTAGGGTCTACGGGGATATCCACGCCGCCAAGCTGGCTGCGCAGAACACCAATCGCGCGCCGTCGGGGACGGACCAGGCATGGCGAAAATGCGAGGGGGGTACTATGCCATCTCGGAGGCCGTCAGGGTTTGCTCGCGCTCCGGGAGGTGGTTGGGCGGCTTAGTATTTTCTTGGTCGCCAAGTCTCGCAAAGACGCTTGTGCGTCGGTCCAGAACGTACCCTCGCCGGCGTAGCGGTACTCGATGGTGAGGTCCTCGGGCAGCCTCTCGGCGAAGGTTGCGAGGTTATACTGATCCGGCCCGCCGTAGGCTTCGATAAGC
>JAGHCW010000072.1 GCA_021160245.1 bacterium
AGGAGTTGCTTGGGCTGAGGCAGCGTTTTGTGGTTGCGTTGGTCGGCAATCGGCATCTCAAGTGGCGTCGAGGCGTGGCTTTGGCGCGGGATATTTCGGTTCCGATGCGTTTTGAGGCGGAGATCGTTAAGAGGCGGAATGGGGCTGAACGTTTGGATAAGATCACGTTTAGGAGTGTTTTGGTTCAACTGCCGCTTATGAAGGGGCAGTTGCGGTTAGTGAAAGTGCAATTTAAGCGTGGGGGAACGCTTCTTTTGCTAACGAATGTTGAGATTAAGCCGACGCTCAAGGGTGTTTTGTGGGTCGTGATGGCGTACGTTGCCAGATGGCGTGTTGAGGAAATGATACGTTTTATTAAACAGAGCTATAAGTTGGAAGATATTCGATTACGCAGTTATAGTGGGCTTCGCAATATGACGGCTTTGGTGATGGCTTGCGCGAGTTTCGTGAGCCTGCAACTCGGCCTTCAGGCGAAACTTCAGATTTTCATGCGGAAGTTGCTCTGCGACTCGCAGCGAGTTGGAGACATCATCAAGAACTTCAGGTATTACGCCATAGCGGACGGCCTGAAGGAGACCTTACGCTCCTCAGCGAACCCCTGGCGGGAGCCAAATCCACCGCCCTCCCACCAGATGACCATCCTCATGGCAGCATCCGCAGGAGGCTCGCTCATGTGAATACGAAAACTCCTCCTCTAGCGTTGATCAGTTGACAGGAGTGGGTCGGACGGTCTATCTTCGACAGATGTCGAATAGTCGAAAGAACGAGTTGAAGAGAATTGCCGACGTCCTAAAAGCGCTGTCGAATCCCAGTCGCCTGCAGGTTCTATTGCGACTTGCCTCGCATTGTCCCTCCGAAGGCGCCTGTGATGGCGAGGTCTGCGCATGCGTCGGAGATATTGGGCAGGACCTCGAGATTTCACCATCGACCGTCTCTCATCATCTAAAGGAGCTTAAGCACGCTGGGCTGATCCTGATGGAGAGGCATGGTCAGAGAGTTGAGTGTTCGATCGATTTCTCAACCGTGCAAAGCTTAATCGATTTTCTCAATGATAACCTTAGCCAAGATTGTTGTACCAATAAACGCTGCAACGGAAACGAACCCAAGAAGGAATGACATGACAGACAAAACGAAAGAACGAACTGAGAATGGCGAGGCGTGTTACGGATCGCATTCCGACGGCAGACCTCCGCGCAAGCCCTGGATTAAGACCGTGATATTGGCGGCGGTTCTGCTGGCGGCTGTTGCGCTGGCTGGGCACTTATTTTCTGATTGCTCCGCCAATGCGTCAACATGTCCCTTTTCAGCAGTCTGTGGCTCGTCAAAAGACTGTGTCTCTGCATCAGACTGTGCTTTTGCCCGCTGCTCTTGTGGCGCCTGTTCTGCCGCCAAGAGGCGCCCTTCGTCAACGGAGCAATCTCCCAAGAAGAGCGGCATCATCTGCCCACTCTTGGATTCTAAGACGAATGCTAAGGAGACAACCGCAGACAAAGCGGTCATCTTCCTGCTGCTCAGCGGCGGTGATGTTGAGGCGTCAAGAAGGGCGTCGGACACGCTCGAGTCGGTAACGGCAAAGTTTGAGAAGGCTGACCTTCCCATTCTCACTTTGACTCTGGAAAAGGGCGAGAGAGGATTCGACCGGATGATCAAGCAGTTCTCCATCACTTCTCTACCGTGCATTGTAGCTTTTGGTCAGGGATGCCAGTCTTCCGTTGTGAAGACGTCGGACATCGCTGAGGAGGCTCTTGGCAGCGCATTCAAAAGGGCTGCCAGCGATGATGCGTGCGGAACACCCAAGACCGCTAAACGAAGTCTCAAATGCGGCGCATTTTGCCCAAGCAGTTCGCACGAGGCCAAGGGCAAATAGAAGTAATCATATACTTGGATTGGCGAGGCTCTCTGCAATTAGCATGCGCCTCGCAATCCAGCGGTCTATTCTGACTGCTTGCTTTTCAGGACATTGAGTATCAGCTTGACCTCGCCGGCGGGAATCCTGAGGCTTCATGCAATCGTTTCAACATCCAGACCTTGCTTGGATAGCTCTTTCACGAGTCTCTTCCTCTCCGGCATTTTGGGGTCCTCAACCTCGGACCTCATCTCTTGCCGGCCTGCATCCGTAATCGGTTGTTTCGAGGGCTGTTTAGTTGGCTTGAACAGTCCCTTCCGCCGTGTGTTCGCGTAGGTTTGCGGGGGTTGTTTAGGGTGAATCTGCCCTATTCCGGTCGGTCGGGGACCAGAAGCCGGCTGCGCCTCGTCAGCTGCGAATGCAATGGGTTTCTTCACTCTTGGCGCGATGTCAGCCAGAGATGGCGAGCCTTGCGTCGCGGGTCGAGAGTGGACATCCCTTTCATCTCGCAGTTGTTTTCCGGCCAGCGTGACCTTTTCTTCAATTGCTTCCTCGGTGGCGATTTGCTCTATTGGCTTGCTGACGGCGGGCTTGCGAGTTTTTTGCCTAGTGCTTTTTGTGACTTTCGGTTTGGTCTGGGGAGGATTGTCAATCGACACCTCAAAGCGGTCGGAGCGCCGGACGAGCTCCATTAACAGGCGGTCTGCGCGGTGAATTGTCTGCATCAGATCATTCTGCTTGCTGCTTATGTCCTCCTGAATGTTATCTGCCGCGCGTTTATATTCGTCCACAAGATGCTCCATGCTCTTGACGAGCTCGAGAATGCTTGTTTCAGAATCCGATAGTCTGGCGATCTCTTTGCGGATGTGGCGCTTTTCCGCAAAGACGCGTAGAACTAGGAATAGGAGGATGAGATCGAACAAGAACAGAAACACATAGGAGATGATCATCACGCTCCGGCCCCGACTTAGTATTAGTATTTGTCGGGAATCTATCAGGGCTAGATAGTGATGTCTATCAAATGCGTCTCTCCTTGATTAAAAAGAACGTCCTCTTCAGTCTCTGAGTCGTCCGAGCACTCGTGTGAGGAACTCTCTTTTTCACTTGCATTGCCGCCTCGGCTTCCTCTCGCGTCAACCTGCTGACCATCCTCTGTCTTATGCGTGCTCTGAATCTCGTGAGCGCGCTGTTCGTCGGACTTCGCGAGTTCGGCCGCAAATAGCTGCTGATTGGTCTCGCCTTGGTGAGATTCTACATGGGCGATCTTTTCGGCCGCTGCGGCCTGCAAGAGAGAGCCGTGAATACTCATCGCATCCATATTAGAAACCTCCTATATATACAATGCGTGAGTACTCTACGTAAGATTCGGGCAAAAACTTTACCCGGGACCCTTTGGGGGTGCTATATTCACATCCTAATGAGGATGCTCGCATCATAATCAACGCTTGTGAGGTACTAGTATGACCGCTCAAAATGACTCTGATATTTCAACCGCCTTTGTTAGTGGCAAGGGAAGCCCTCTGTCGATTGGCGGCAGAAGTGAATTTGTAATAATTGGTGAACGCATTAATCCAACCAACAAGAAGGGGCTAACCAAGTCCATTTTAGAGCGGGATTTCGATGTCGCGCTTCGACATGCTAGAAAGCAGATTGACAGCGGCGCAGCCGTCATCGACGTGAATGTGGGCGCGGCAGGTGTTTCCGAAAAGGATATTCTGCCGGCACTAGTTGCGTGCTTGCAGGAGCATGTCGATGTCCCTCTTTCACTTGATTCGGCGTCAGCTGAGGCGCTTGAAGCTGCGGCTTCGGTCTATGTTGGCAAGCCTCTTATCAATTCCACAACCGGAGAGCTTGGGCGGCTTCGACGGCTACTTGAGCTAACGAAGTCGTGTGACGGTGCTCTGATTGCTCTCTTGATGGACGAAAAGGGCATACCCGACGACGTTGACGGGCGCTTAAGGATTGCAGATAGGATACTGAACGAGGCCTCCAAAGTCGGGCTTTCGATGGCGAATATCGTGATTGATTGCGTCGTGATGAGCGTTGGGGCGCTACCTATGTCTGGGCGCACAACTCTTCTCACTCTGGGGGCAGTCGTCGAGAAGTTCGGTGTCGCGACGGTTTTGGGCGTGAGTAACATATCACATGGGATGCCGAGTCGCGACGTTTTGAACCGGAGCATGCTCTCTATTGCGGTTTTCGAGGGCTTATCGTCTGCGATCATGGACCCACTGGACGAGGGCATGAAGGACGCAATCGCATCCTGTCGTCTATTGGGCGGGCGAGACGAGATGGCCATGGACTATGTGACGTATTGTCGGCGGACGAAGAGCTAGCGCGATGCCCAAGCCCAGTTATTTGGCGCTTGCCAAAAACGGTGAGCTCTCGCGGCGCGCCGATGCTCTCTTTGACCATCTGAAGGACTGCGACCTCTGCCCGAGGCTGTGTCGCGTTGACCGCACCGCTGGTGAGAGGGGCTTCTGCGGCGTGGGCGATAAGGTCATGGTAAGCAGTTTCGGTCCCCATCCGGGTGAGGAGCCGGAACTCGTTGGTCGCCACGGCTCGGGCACGATATTCTTCACCTCGTGCAACCTGCTGTGCGTCTTCTGCCAGAACTACGACATAAGCCATCTCCGGCGAGGAAAAGAGCAGAGCTGCGAGGCGCTCGCCGTCAGTATGATGCGGTTGCAGGGATTGGGCTGTCATAACATCAACCTCGTTACCCCGACGCATTTTGCGCCTCAGATAGTCCGGGCAATTGACATCGCTGCAAAGGCGGGGCTTGACCTCCCGATTGTCTATAACTGCGGTGGCTACGAGCGGGTCGAGATACTGAGAATGCTCGATGGGATAATCGACATCTACATGCCGGATATAAAATTCTCAGACCATGCTGCCGCGGAGAAATACATGCACGCAGAGGACTATCCGGATGTGGTCAAGATGGCTCTTTCGGAGATGCACCGGCAGGTGGGGGACCTCAAGGTTGACGATCGAGGCATCGCGACGAGAGGACTGTTGATAAGACACCTCGTCATGCCGGGGGGGCTTGCGGGCTCAAGCGAGTTCGCCCGGTTCATCGCCGATGAGATATCAAAGAACACTTATGTCAACGTCATGGCGCAATATCGGCCAGAGTACCGAGCCCGCGACTATCCGGAGCTCATGCGCCTCGATATACCGGAGCAATATCTTGCCGCCAAGCAGGCTTTTGAGGCATTTGGCGTTCGCTGGCAGCCTCGTTAGAGACGCTGGGGAGGGATTGATGCGAGGCGGCGGGTGAGCTAATAGACTTGGTTACCCTACGTCGATCGTTCGGGCCATTTGTAAATGAGGCAGATGTATGGGAGAGTCCCTATGGCTATTGATTTATGGCGACGGTGTGTAAGCTAACGGAGCTATTCATGAAAGACAACTGTAAAATTCCAGAAGAAAATGCAGACTACCCCGAATGTTCTGAATTCGTGGTGCGAAAGGTATCTGCAATAATGGAGACCGCGATAGAGACCGGTCAGAATCTCATATTCATCCATACTAACCTCAAGCGCGGCTTGCCATTGGAGAATATCAACAAGGTCGCAGGCCCGTTTATCGAAGCGTGGGCACTAGAGCAGTTTGAGGGAATAGCCGCCGATGACGGCAATGAATATGAATTGATAAATGTGGAG
>JAGHCW010000030.1 GCA_021160245.1 bacterium
CTATTCCCTACTTTCTCTATCGGCGGAGACCGCGATTTGCCGTTGCCCTCGTAAAGGCCCTTCTGGCCGCCTTCATATCATTGCCATCAACTCTCAAGGCCCGCCGGTGGGTCCAATCTCGCCGGAAAGTGAGCGAAAGTGGCCTCCACAACCTGATCTACAGACGCCCCCTTATTATAGACTACTTCCTCTGGCGCAAGCGCAGGTTCTCCCAGCTTCGCTTTCCAAGCAGCAGATCTCTGACAGATATGGAGAGGCAGCGCGGGACGAACTCGACAAGATCAGACGGAATGGCAACCAAGGAATAGCAACCGAGATGTAATATGAACTACTGCCCAAAAGGAGGGCACACTATGAACGTCCAGAAGGGCTTTTTCGCATCGCTTTTTGATCTCTCTTTCTCCAATCTGATCACCACAAGAGTTCTTAAGTTCATCTACGTTCTCGCCATGATCGGCTCCGCGATTGTGACAATTGTTTACATCGGGGCTGCGTTCAGCGCCTCAACTGGTTTCGGAGTTCTGGTGCTACTTCTCTGCCCGATACCCTTTCTTCTCTATGTGATACTGGCGAGGATCTGGATAGAGTTTATTCTTGTCGTTTTCCGTATGGCAGATGACGTGAGGGAGATAGCAACTCGGAAGTAGGCGAGGGACTATACAATATATTGAATGCGAGAGAGCCGAACTACCATATATAGATTTCGAGCGCGCAATTGCACCTGCGTAATCATCAGTAGGCGAAAAGCAAGGGAGCACTCGTAGCAGGAAGAGGCAATCAGGCTATGCGACCACCCTCACACGCTCTTTGGCCAGCGTGAGCCGATAGCCGACTCCGTATTTCGAGGCAAATAGGCCTCGGATCTCTTTCGGTGAGAGTTCCGCGGACACCTCGGCGGCGGCAAGCATCGCTTTCAGGAGCTTGCCCTTGTGGTCGGCGATTTGCTTCTCATAGGGAAATGAATCCGGACTCGCGCTGCCCCATAGCGCCTCGTAAATCCGCTCTTTATGAACGAATCCTGGCGCGTGTTCCGCCAGCAGGCGGAGGAGCTTGAACGTTTTGGGAGTGAGAGTTGCGACGAGACCCTTGTAGGTAACGGATAGGTTTGTGCAATTGACGGTCAGCAGGTTGTCCTCAAATTCTGCTTCCGGTGATTCGGTTGCAGCGATGTCGGGCTCAACGTGTTCTGCGTCCCGGTCTGCTTTCACGGGAACTTGAGGCGGCCTAAGGCCAAATCGGGACGCGAGCCTCGTTGCAGCTGGGAAGCCGACGAGCTCTGCGATGCGAGATGAATCGGTTTTACGGAGCTTAGAGACTGTTCGTATCTTTGCGTTAACGAGTTTTCGGATTCTCGGGCGGCCAAGCTGTGCGCCGAGGGCGTGCGAAAGGGGAATCGCGTCATCCATAACTCCCAGTGAGAGCCTATCTACGAGATGCTCAAGGCCTTCGAGGGATTTCGCTGGCCAGTTGTAAAGCCTGCACATCTGAAGCAAAGAGTCGCAAAGCCAGGAATCCGTCTCACCAATCCGATGAATAAGTCCCGGCCACACATTATAGTAGCCGTGTTCAAGGTCAGAAAGCGGCGCCTCAGATATCCAGTCAAGCATAAGTAACGACCGCTTGATCGACCGCGTCTGGTCAAAGGAAGGGCGCTTTTCGCTGCCCAGTAGCTCCGCAATCATCGGGCGGTCCTGCGCCGCCTCATCTGCCGCCACAGTTCTCAAGCGCGCCACATACTTGTCATTCTGCCATTCGGAACGAGAGAGCGGAACGTAAACGCCAAGCGCATCGGTTGCAGACGCAATGAGAAGAAGGAGCTCCAGAGTCGAGGGAAATATGCTTCGACTTTCCTTTGCCCAGCCGGCGAATGAGAGGCCAGTCCTTGCGGTAATGCTCGCCCTAGCAATTAGCAGACCTAGCTCCATAACCTGCAGGTTGTCCCCATGCTCAGAGTTTATGAGCTCCCAGTCAATGAGATTCTGTATTGCTTCCGAAATATCGAGCTCGAGTCTGCTTCTGGCGGCTTGGGGAGTGGGAGCTTGAGACTTGGCCCAGAAGTTTCGTCCGGTGTAAGTTGAGAGCAGAAACTCCGCGAGCTCGCTCCGGGCGCCCACGATGCGCGAGGCCAAGAGGTTCAGGATGATGTCCTCAAGCAGCATCTCATGGAGCCTGGGCATCGCCTCCTCAAAGCTACCGGTCACATACATATCCGTAAGCCGCTTCACGTCGAACTCGGCAGAAGTTACAAGAAAGGAGCGGCCGAAGTCCGGCTCAAGCGATAGTCGCCCCGCGCGGCCGCTTAGGTTCTCATATTCCCCCCTGGTGATGTCCACGAGGTGCATCTGCTTAAACTCTTTGGAATATCGCCAGCGCTTGTGATCGATCAGGACGTTTTTTACCGGGAGATTGATTCCCATTCCCAACGTGGATGTTGAGAAGATAACGCGGACCTCCCCGCGGCGGACTCCGGACTCTATGGCCCGGCGCTGCTGATAGTCCAGATCGGCGTTGTGGAAGGCGATGCCGTTGGCAAGCAGCGAGAGCAGCAGCTCCTTTGATGACGACTCCTCAGTTAGGTCACGAAGCTGCTCAAGCGTGTGCTCGGCCGCCGGGATATGGCTCCGCTCAGCGAATGCTCTGGCCATCTCGATAGTGCTAGTTTTATCACGTAAAAATACGATACATTGCTCGTCCCGCCCAACTAGCTCCTCCACCAGGGAAAGCGAGGCGCAGCTTATCGACATATCAGTCAATGAACCGAATTGCTCCTGCCCCTCTGCGCCCTCATTGTGCAGGATGTAGTAGAACGTGCCCTCGCAAAAGACGCCTTTGCGTAGCTCAACCGGCCTTGCGTGCTCCTCAAGCAACCGGGCGCCTGTCCATTCCCTGATGTCGCTGGCCTTCGATAGAACCGCGGAAAGCCCGATGAGCTGAAGCTTGCCGCCGATGCGTAAGATCTTGGACAGCAAGAGCTCCAGACGAGGCCCCCGAGTCTCATCCGACAGCATCTGCATCTCATCAACCACGACAACGCCGACGTTCTCAAGAATCGTGGGCCGCGTAAGAAGAAGCGAGTCCATCTTTTCAAAGACCACAATAGCGATGTCAAAGTCGCCCTCTTCAATCTGCCTATCGAACTCTCTTCTATCGCGTGATGAGACGACGGTTTTGAGTCCGATTCGGGCGTAATGGGCCTGGAATTGGTCGAACTTTTCCTCTGCAAGCGACCTCAGCGGCAACAGGTAAAACGCCCTCGTTTTGCGCCTCGCAGCTCCGACGGCAGCCATCTCGCCGATGAAGGTCTTGCCGGAGGATGTTGGTGCGAATATAAGGAGGTTCTGACCAGAAAAAAGTCCAAACTCCGCAACGGCGCGGGCCTGAATAGGCAGCAGTTTCGGATGAAACTTCCGCCATATATCAATTATCGCATCGTCGAAACCGTACGCCGCAAGAAGCGAGATGTCCATCCCTGGCGCGGCCTTGTCAGAACCACCGACGATCATAGACTAGACGCTCCTCCTTATGCAGCCTGGCAAGCCGCCTCGCTCATTTGAGAAGTGACGATGAGATGATAAGTCGCATCACCTCCGATGTGCCCTCGTATATCTCAGTGACCTTTGCGTCGCGGTAATGCCTCTCAACGGCATAGTCCTTCATGTAGCCGTAACCACCATGTATCTGAACGGCGAGTCGAGTGGCCTCAACACAGGTCTCGGAAGCGAAGAGCTTGGCCATCGCAGCCTCCGTCGAGAATCTCTTGCCCGTCGATTTCACGTGCGCCGCCCGAAGCGTCAGTAGCCTTGCGGCATCGATCTTTGTCGCCATGTCGGCTATCATTATTTGGATGGCCTGAAAGAGGGCAATTGGCTTGCCGAATTGCTCCCTTTCCTTCGCGTACTTAACGCTTTCCTCGAGTGCTGCCCGGGCGATGCCGACGGCTTGACTTGCGATCCCGATTCTACTTGCGTCAAAGCCGCCAAGAGCTATCTTGAAGCCCTGCCCTTCCTCGCCGAGTCGCTGGTCCGCGGGGACTCTGCAATCGGTAAGAACGAGCTCTGCCGTGCCGGATGCGTTCATGCCCATCTTCTTCTCAACTGTGCCGATCTCAAGGCCCGGCGTGCCCTTGTGTATTATGAAGGCGGACAGGCCTCTATGGCCCTTCTCTCTATCGGTCGAGGCGAAGAGCATGATGATGTCTGCGAACGCTCCGCCCGACGCGAATACCTTATTCCCATTCAAAACGTAATCATCGCCGTCGCGAACGGCAGTCGTCTGAATGGCGCCCGCGTCCGAGCCCGCATTCGGCTCCGTAAGCGAGAAACAACCGATAATCTCGGCAGTCGCAACGCGCGGCAGGTATTCTTGCTTCTGGGCATCCGTACCGAACTTGTAGATCAGCTCCCCAACTAGCGAGTTATGAATCGACACGAGCACGCCGCACGACGCCTCAGCCCTCGATATCTCCTCAACCACGAGCGCGTAACTGATGGGGTCCACCTCAGACCCGCCATACTCCTCGGGCAGCGTCATCCCCATGAGACCCAGCTCACCCATCTTCTTCAGTATCTCGGCCGGCCATAAACCCTCTTCATCGAGCTTCTGGGCTACCGGCTTGATCTCCTTCTCCGCGAAATCCCGAGCCATTGCCCGCATCATCTGTTGGTCCTCGGAGAGCTCAAAATTGATCATTTGTGGATAACTCCTATCTTCACCAATAAAATGAATAACGCAGCAAGTTAAGGACTCGCGACTTGCTCAATAGTCATAGAACCCCTTGCCGGATTTGCGGCCTAGATAGCCCGCGTCAACCATCTTTGTAAGAAGTGGACAAGGACGATACTTCGGATCGCCAAAACCATCATACAACACTTTCAGAATGAAGAGGCAGACGTCCAGACCGATCAGATCGGCCAGAGCGAGCGGACCCATCGGATGATTCATGCCGAGCTTCATCACCGTGTCAATCGCATCAGCAGTCCCAACCCCCTCGTGAAGGGCAAATATCGCTTCGTTAATCATCGGCATCAGCACGCGATTGGAGACGAAACCGGGCGCATCATTCACCTCAACCGGAGTCTTACCGAGCTTCTCGGAGAGCTCCTTGGTTATCCTGAACGTCTCGTCCGATGTCGCTATGCCCCTGATTATCTCGACCAGATTCATCAGCGGCACCGGGTTCATAAAGTGCATCCCGATGAACTTGTCGGGGCGCTTCGTCGTGGCGGCCAACTTGGTTATCGAAATAGACGATGTGTTTGTGGCAAGGATAACCTCCGGGCCGCAAACCCCGTCTAGCTTCTCAAAAAGTGCCGTCTTGACCGCTAGGTCCTCAAAGGCCGCCTCGATCACAAAATCGGCGTTGGCGAAGGATGAAAGGTCTTCGGCCGGGCTGACGTTTGCCAGCGCCTTGTCCCTCTGCTCTTGCGTTATTCTCTCTTTCTTGAGAAACCGGTCCAGGCTTTTCTCGATGCCCTTAAGCCCGCGCTCGATGAGGCTCATCTCCCTGTCGTTCAGAAGCACCTTGTGCCCCGTGAACGCCAGCACCTGGGCGATGCCGCTGCCCATAGTCCCCGCGCCGATCACCCCCACTGTCCCAATTGCCATATCGGAAAACCTCCTATCTGAAATATATAGACTTTGAGTGTTTTACCTCTCCACGATCATCGCAACCGCGTTGCCGCCACCGAGGCAAAGCGCCGCGATGCCTCGCTTTAGGTCACGCGCCTCCATTTGATGGAGCAGCGTGGTCATTATCCTGGCGCCGGTTGCGCCGATCGGGTGACCAAGCGCCACAGCGCCTCCGTTGCAGTTGACCTTCGCGAGGTCCAGCCCCAGCTCCTCGCAACAGACAATGGCCTGAACCGAGAACGCCTCATTGAGCTCGACGATGTCGATATCGTCCAACGTCAGATTGGCCTTTTCAAGAGCCATTCTGATTGCCGGTACCGGCGCCAACATCACCATCTCCGGCGCCAGGCCACTCGTCGCATAGCTGACGATCTTGGCCATTGGCTTCAGATTACGCGCCCTAGCTTCATCTGAACTCATGACGATGGCGGCCGAGGCGCCGTCGTTCACGCTGGGGGCGTTCCCCGCTGTAACCGTGCCATCTTTCTTGAAGACCGGCCGCAATTTGGCGAGCTTCTCAACCGAAGTTCCGGCGCGTGGGCCTTCGTCCGTGTCAACAACAATTGGGGCGCCTCGCCGCTGCGGAATGGTGACCGGGACGATCTCTTTCTTGAATCTCCCGGCCTCAATCGCGGCCACAGCCTTTCGATGGCTGTTGTAGGCGTATTCATCCTGCCGCTCGCGGCTGACGCTGAACTTCTCCGCAATTATCTCGCCGGTGTTGCCCATGTGTTGGTCGTCGAACGGGCACCACAGCCCGTCGTGGATCATCAAGTCAAGGAGCTTACCATGACCCAGCCGGTACCCAAACCTCGCCTTTGGCAAAGCAAATGGGACGTTACTCATCGATTCCATCCCACCGGCGAAAACTATCTTCGCGTCACCTACCTTAACCGCCTGATAAGCAAGGACGATTGCCTTCAAGCCTCCGCCGCAGACTTTGTTTATCGTAAGAGCTGCGACCGCGTCCGTCAGGCCGCCAAATAGGGCCGCCTGGCGCGCCGGGCACTGGCCTAGGCCCGCGCTCACGACGTTACTGATGATTATCTCATCGACCGCTTCGGGCTGCAGCCCGGAACGTCTCAGCAGCTCGTTCACGCAGACCGCGCCTAGCTTCGGCGCCGTGACGGCCGCAAGTGCGCCTCCGAGCGTTCCGACGGGTGTTCTAACCGCTTGTGTAATGACTATGTCTTGAACCATATCTGTCAAATCTCCCAAAGAATTAGCGAGTGGGCGCGGCGCCTTTTGGGCTCCGGCCCTTCTTCGCAATCGACGGGTCTATTTTTATCTCTGCTTTTTCTTTCAGGTCATTCAGCCATGCTGTGAGGAGTTCAGATTCCCTCTTAGAGCGAATCTTCTCTATTGTCTGCCATTTGTCCTTTTGAAACTCCGCTTCATTAAAGGTCGTGTGCTCCAGCACCCCATAGACCACATAGCGATCTCGAACCTTAATCGGACCGCCAACATCCCCTACCTTAGCAGCAAAAGCCGCCTCGATCAGCTCCTCGCTTCTGCCAATACCGCGGATATAACCTTTCTTGCCAAATTGCTCGGTCTCCTTAACCTCGTAGCTGAACTTCTTTGCTATCGCGTCAAATGACTTGAGGTCCTTGACCTGCTTGGCGAATTGGGCTGATTTGCGCTTCGCGATCTTCTCGCCCTCGTTTTTTACCCAATCTCTTTTGACCTTGGTCTTGGCGTCCTCAAAGGGCATGACTATCGGCGTCTTTTCATCAAGCATCTTGATCAGATAATACTCGTCCCTCCCCTTGACAGCTGGGCTTATCGCGCCCTTTGCAAGCCCCAATGCCGCATTAGCGAACTGATAGGAGCGACCGAGTCCCTCTATCTTGTCCGAACGCTTGAAGAAGCCCGTCGTCTTGAGCTGCATATTCTCAGCCTTGGCAAGCGCCGCAAGATCGCTCGTTTTTTCTACTTTCTCACGCGCCTTCTCAGCCGCTTGCTTAGCCAATTCGAGCGCTTTTTCATCCACTAGCTTTGACTTCACTTCCGCGCTAACAGCCTCGAATTCTTTGGTCTCTGGCGGCTTTCTCTCCTCGAGTTTGATGATGTGGTAGCCGAACTGGGTCTTGACCACATCGCTAATCTCGCCCTCCTTGAGCGCAAATGCCGCTCGCTCGAACGGCTTTGCCATCTGTCCGCGGCCAAAAAATCCCAGGTCTCCGCCCTTCGAGGCGGATGGACAATCGGAGTTCTCCTTGGCTAGTTTCGCAAAATCCTCGCCAGCCTTCACCCTCTCAAGAAGGCCCTCTATCTTCTTCTTGGCCTCATCGTCCAGCTTCTTCGTCGCGCCATCGGGGACCTTCACGAGGATGTGGCTCGCACGCACCTCCTCCTCTTTCTTGTAGTCCTTAACGTGCGCATCGTAGTAATCGAGCATCTCATTCTCCGTTACCTCGACACTGGCCTTGAATGCGCTGGGCTCGAAGACTAGATACTCGACATTCACCTCTCGCTCGCTCTTGTAGTTCTCCTTTTGCGACTCATAGAGCTTCTTCAAGTCTGCGTCGCTTGGCTTGAGCTTCCTGCCGAGATCGCGACCTCTGAACTCCACATATTTGCATTTCACCTTCTCACTCTTCTCGAGATACTGCTGCTTGACCTCCTCGTCCGTTACGCGAACGCTTGAGGTGACCAAGTTGCGAAGTCGGTCCACCTTCTGTCGCTGACGAATGCTATATTCATATCGCTCGGGAGGGATGCGGTTCATCGACAGGATCTTCATGTAGCGACTGGGGCTAAAATTGCCGTTCTCATCCTGAAAGGCCTTTGTCTTCTCAATCTCGGCCGTAACCTCAGCGTCTGTAACCACAATCCCCTGTCTTGTGGCCTCCTGCATCATCAGCCGACGCTGGATTAACTCCTGCAGCGCTCTGTTCTCGATGTCCAAGCTATCGAGGATCTCCTGAGTCATACGGTCTTTGTATATCTCTCGATAATACTCAGAATATCGCCGCATCGCATCAATATACTCCTCGCGACCTATCTCATCGCCGTTCACTGTAGCGATGGCATCGCCACTTCTACCCTCAAGCCCCTGTTTGCCAGTGCCCCAAACCACGAATATGGTTCCGATAAACGCGGCTATGACAAGCCACAGGAATATCGAGAGCTTTTTCATGTGCTTGCGCATTGCTAACATCATCGGAAGTTACCTCCTATTAAAATGACCATTCTCCACGCGAAATGCCGACTAAGAAGACTTCCCATGCCGCGGCCTTCTCTAGCCAAGTGGCGCTCTCGAAGTCCGTCGCTTCCGAATTGCGCAAAGTACGCCTTCTTGAAGCGAAGCGAGCGGAGAATCATCATAAGCGTTTGATCCTGACTCCGTCTTTTGTATCTTCAACGACTATTCCATGTTCTTTCAGTTGATCGCGAATCTCATCCGCGAGTTTCCAGTTCTTGCTCTCTCTTGCCTCCTGTCGTTTGTCGATGAGCTCCCTTACTTCGGCGGGCATCTCATCCTCCTGCCCTAACTCGAGAACGCCGATTATGCCGTCCAGCTTCGTAAGCAGCGCCTCGATATTCGCACGATCGCCGCCACTGATCCCACTCTCCTGAAGCCGCTCATTAACCGTCCTTATGAATGTGAAGAGAACGCCCAACGCTTTCGAGATATTGAGGTCGTCGTCCATCGCCTCCTCAAACCTGCTCCGGCACTTCTCTGTGGCCTCGGCCAATTCCGGGCTGTCTGCGTCGAAAGTTCCGGCCGACCTGAGATTCCTCACGAAATCATCGATCCTGCAAAGCGAGGCGCCTGCCTGCTCAAGGAGATCGAGGCTGAAACTCAACTGCTTCCTGTAATGGGACGAGAGCAACAGATAGCGCAGCTGACGAGCCTTGTAGCCCAGTGCGAGTATATCCCGCAGTGTGTAGATGTTGCCCATCGATTTCGCCATCTTGCTTTTGTCTAGAAGTAGGTACTCTGAGTGGAGCCAGAACCTCGCCAAAGGCTTTCCGGTCGCAGCTTGAGATTGCGCGAGTTCGTTCTCGTGGTGCGGAAACATGTTATCTACTCCGCCCGTGTGGAGATCGAATGTCTCCCCAAGATAGCTCATGCTCATCGCGGAGCACTCGATGTGCCAGCCGGGCCGGCCAGGGCCTATCTCCGTCTCCCAGAATGGCTCATTCTCGCGCTTGGCCTTCCAGAGCGCAAAATCCCTAACGTCTTGCTTCTCATACTCGTCCTGATCGATCCTACTGCGCGTTTTCGTTGAGCCCGGCTCAATCCCGGAGAGCGCGCCGTACGGCTTGAACTTGGCAACGTCGAAGTAGAAAGAGCCATCTTGCTCGTAGGCGTAGCCACCATCAATGAGCTGCTTGACTAGCGAGACCATCTCGTCAATGTGCTCTGTTGCCCGGGGATAATGCTCAGCCGGCTCAATGTTCATCGCCTTGATATCTTCAAAAAAGGCCTTCTCATATCGGGCAGTGAATTCTGAAAGCGGAATGCCCTCCTCATTCGAGCGCCTTATAGTCTTGTCATCAATGTCGGTGATATTCATAACCTGCGTTACCTTGAAGCCCTTATATTTTAGGTAGCGCCTGAGCAGATCCTCGAATATAAACGTGCGCAGATTGCCGATATGAATATAGCCATAGACGGTTGGACCACAAGCATAGAAACCCACATCAGGGGGCTTTAGCGGAGCGAAGACCTCCTTCTTGCGGGTCAAACTGTTGAACAAACGCAACATTCTTCTAGTCCCTAATCCCTGTTTTGAAACACCAATCTAAGCTGACGTGACCGTCTGCAATCGGATTCTCCCCCTTTGGGGCGAACGACCACAACGCAAACTATCACAACGGCCTTCACACCTGCAAGTGTGCGTCGTGTAAGATATAGATTCAGAAGTCGAGGCGATGCTAGTCATCAATTATGCGACGCATTCTCTCGTCCGATGCTCTTGCAGCATTCTGCGAAATAGCCCGCTATCTCGAGCTTTTTGACCAACAATTCGCCCTCCTCGGGCGACCTAACAGGGGTAAAAACGGTCGAGCCGCTCCCTGAGAGCATTGTGTTTGAAACACCCAGCTCTGAGAATAAAGCGAGCAATTCTCGGATAGTGGGATAAGGCCCTAAGGCAGCCTTCTGTAGATCATTACACATATACTCAAAACGCCCCGGCTCGAGAATGTGCGCCAGAAATTGCTCCGAGAGATTCACATCAACGCCTCGCTGCTCGACAGCCCTCTTCAGAATCGAAGAGCTGTAAACCCGCCCGGTATTTACGGAGAGACCCGGATTGCACAGGACGAAGTGCGATTCGGGTAGCTGGAGCGTATCACGGAGTATCTCACCTCTTCCGGTCGCAAGCGCAGTGCCGCCCAAGAGAAAGAACGGAACGTCCGAGCCTATTCGACTTGCGATACGAATAAGCGAATCTCGCCCGATCTTAAGGCTATAGCTATTGCAGAGCGCGTTCAGAACAGACGCGGCGTTACTACTGCCGCCGCCAAGTCCGCCGCCAATGGGGATACGTTTCTCTATCCTGAACGTGAAGCCCAGGTCAAAGCCCGTCTCCGCTTGCAGCCAATGGACGGCCTGCCAGACGAGGTTCTTCTCATCAACGGGACAGGCCATTTGATTTGTGTGTATCTCGATTCGACTCGGCCCGCCATTCTCATCAATTGTTATCGAATCACAGAGGTCAACAGTCTGCATCACGCTCCTGATCTCGTGATACCCGTCAGGCCTTTCAGCAAGCACCTCAAGCGTTAAGTTGATCTTTGCGGGTGATTGGACGGTTAGCATGTCAAATCAGTCTGTGGCGTCTTGAGGCGCGGACAGGGCATCAACTCTGAAAAGAGAGGGAGGGAAGGTCACGTTGACCTCCGGGTCCGAAAGGTGGATCCTAATCGAGTCGCCGCTCTCTGGAACTTTGAGTATGATTGTGCACGGAATGCGGCATAGCTCTCCGTCAGGTCCCACAAGCTCCTCATAATCAGAATAGACCGCCTCAACTTGGGCGCCATCGTTGTGTTTGGGAATCCAGATGAATCTCTCAACGTCGCATGAGCTGGGATCTTCCCTGATAAGCATCGTCGCGTCTGCCTCATCGGTTGACAAGTCTAGTTGAACAAGCTCCTGTCCGATGCGGATTGTGCTGCCGAAGACAATTGCATCGGTGTCAAACTCCGGCATACCAAGGGCCGAAGAAACCAGCCATTCCGGCGTAAGCCCCATGATGGAGATGGTGGAATCGGAGGCCCCTCGCCGCTTAAGAAGTGTCAGACTCGTCTCCCCGCGCTGGGTGAATCGCCCGCCATCAAAAGCAACAACATACCTTGGGTGTCGAAACGGCCCTAGGAACTCGATCCGGAAGCGATTTGGACGCTCCAGCAGAAGCGCCGCTTTGCCGCGATAGGCCCGGCCGCCGGTCATCATAGTGAGCTTTGTGAAAGACCTAACCGACGTTAGCGTCGCTCGTTCTGAAATCGCTTTGCGAAGAATCCGTTGCGCCTCATCTACTTCGATCATGACCCGTTGAGGTCCGGTTAAAAGGCTGCATGAGGAAACCATGAGGCTCAAGAGAGCGATGCACAATAGAAAAAAGAGACAGGCTTTGTTCTCCTGGCTGCTCATTACGCAACGAATTGCAGTCTTTGGTCTCGAGTGAGAGGCTGTGGATATAAGGTTCGACATTGCTCTCAATTTAGCGGGAAGAGCCATCGTCCCGAGCGGATGAGGAGCTGCTTTCGGACGGTTCGCCAAGAAGCGGAGAGAGAGCGTCAATAAGCTTTAGCAGCGCCGGGTCGTCGGATTTGGCAGATTCTATGAGCGCGAGATACTTGCGAGCCTCTGCCAGCATCCCCTTTGTCCTGTAGGCAATGGCGAGGTGCGCGCAGATTATGGGCTCAGAAGCCGGGTCATCTTTAACCCCCGAGATGGCTTTCTGCAGATATTCTATTGCATCGTCGGTCTTGCCAATCTTGAGAAGACCCCATCCCAGACTGTCCAGAAATGCTGAGTTGTGCGGCTCCAACGCCAGGGCGGACTTAACAAGTGCGATGCCCTTCAGAACCGTTATTCCCCTGTCGATATAAAGGTAGCCGAGGTAATTCAGAGCGGTCGCGAAATCGGGTTGAAGCGAGATTGTAGCCTTGAGATGCTCTATCGCTTCTTCTGTCCTCCCGGCCTCGTCCAGTAGTCTGGCGAGGTGAAAACGGAACATCACGTCATCGGGAGACCGAGACACCATTGCTCGAGCCAAGTCCAGAGCCTTTTCATCTTCTCCACTCAGGCTATAGGCATCGAATAGGAGCCTCGTTATTCGAGAGTCATCAGGACGCAGCGAAGATGCCTGCTCAAGGTGAGGAACCGCATCGCCCGGCTTGCCAACAAGCAGTAACAGTCGGCCGAGTAAAAAATGCCCGGGAAGCGACTCCGGATTCGTATCGAGCATCTTCCTCAATTCCCCGATCGCCGCCTCGTATTGCCTCGAGGCGTAAAGAAGTTCGACCATCGTCAATCTAAGCCGGCTCTCGTCAAATCCAAGCCGCACAGCTTCCCGGTAGCAATTGATCGCCTCCGGAATGTCAAGAAGCAGTCTGTGCGCGTCGCCACAGAGAGCGTGCGCCTCGCCTAGGTTTGGCATATTTTGAACTGCAAGGTCCAGCTTGACTATCGCCTCGTTCAACTTGCCCTGTTCAAGCAACGTCCTGCCCTGTTCAAGACCTATGTGAGATGATGCTGGCAGCCGTCGCGCCGCCTTTTCATACTCCGCGAGAGCCTCGTCGAGATCACCGTTCAGCGCAAAGAGCTGGCCGTAGCAGTAAAGAGTGTACCCCTCTGCCATCGAGGCGAGCTCAGGGCTTATCGTTGACGTGCTGCTCCATACCGGACCCCCACTTTGAGTTTCCGGCTCCTCTGATTGCTTAGTCATGGACGAGCAGGAGAGGAGGCCCAACGATAGCCCCAACAGACAAACCGTTGCCAGATATCTTAAAAATCGCCTCTTCATAGGCGCAAGAGACAGGACGTTTGACAGTCTCACGGGAATCTGACCTCACTACTCCTTCAGGAAAACATCTCAACTATACTGTAGCCCATAGATTCTATTTCGGCAATTCACTTCTTATCACACTGACATTTCCGCTGGCATCCTCGACGCGGAGAGTCAGTCTATGTCCTCCGCCGGAGAGTGCGGGTGTTATGACCTCAAACTTCTCCTCCTTGGAATCGAATATGCCATCTTTGGCAAATACTACGCCGAAGGGTTGTTCATCGATCGCGAGCCACGCGGCCTGGATATTGCCGGACGCGTCGAGGAACGTGCCCCGGACTAGATAAGAACCGTCGGGGCGGGACTTAATCCGCCTGATCTTCGCCGTTGGCGGCGTATTATCCACTGTGAACGCGTCGCTCTCATCTTCATCACAGAGCTCCTCATTCAGAGGGTTTGATGGGCTGTCACAGACCGAGACCTTGAAGCGATATTCGCCGTCCGAAAGAGTACTCGTGTCAATGACGTAAAAGGTCAACGGAGTCTCGTTCGCAAGTGGACGCCAATTTCCGGTCGCGCCCTTCATATAAACTGAGTACAAAAGATCGTCCTTGTTCGGGTCGCTTGCCTGCCAAGTTACCGCCCGCAGCGTCTTTGTGTGCTTCATCTCAGAGAACTCCTCCAGACGCTTCAGCTTCTGATTGCGAGCGTTTGTTCCTTGCGCCTTGCATGATCTTATTATGCTGGAGGGGGGGTTGCCCGAATCGTGAACGACGATCTTCCGAATCTTGGGCGAGAGATTCAGCTGAGCGTACGGAACCACAAGTTCCCCAAGAACGGGAGATTCGGCCTTTCGCGATGCGCTTAAGACGGCCTTAATCTGAATGTACCGGCCAAGCTCGCTCTTGCACTGGCTTCCCTCCTTCTTGGTCAAAGGCCCTTCCCAGGAGTTCCAGGATTCATCCACCTTTGAGACCTCGCCCGACCTCGTGAAGAGCCGCACGCCTGTCTTCTTGGGCGTATCTGCATCCCAAGTCACCATGCCCCAACGGGAGCGAGAGCCAGCATCCAGAACTTTCGAGATAATGCTGCCCTCCGGCTTCATCGCATTCGGCTGCAGCTCAAATACCTTGGCCACCTCCGATGTGCCTATGGCAAAACCGCCCCCGGACAGCTTGCAGGCGGATATGAACTTCGCGTCCTCAATTGACCTCAAAAGATCGGACTCGCCGTCTCTTGTTAAACGCACAACAACGCCCTCGTCCCCTCTATAACCAAAGATAAGCATGTCGCCCTTGTCCCAGCCCATTGAAAACAGCGTGCTGTCCGGACTCTCGAATATACGCTCGCTATTGCCGCCCTTGTCTATCCTGTAAACGGCAGACTTAAATCTGGACGGTCGTCTTGGGGGGGCCTTTCCCGGCGGCGGCCCACCGGCCCCCTTCTGTGATGACATCCTGGCCTTAAGGGCGGCAGCCATTGCCTCATTCGTCGGCGGAGGCCCTGATGGCATAGCGCCACCAGATTCCGTGGTCAAGAGAACGAAGATACTATCGCCATCCGGCAGTATCGTTCTCACCTCCAAGCCCTCGACCTCAAGATGCGCCTTCAATCCCTTCGAGCCCAAAGTAGAATAGACGATTCCGGAAGATGTGCCCACGAAGAGCTCCTTTCGGAGGGAATCGTAGTGAAGTGTCATAATATTCTTGGCTTCCAACTCAAGAATCATCTTCCCCTTGCCAGGGCCGTCTATCTTGAAGACACGACCAGAAGGTCCCGTGCCGGCGTAAACCTCGCCCCGTGGCCCAGCGGCCAACGACCACACGTACTCCTCCCCTGTTTTATAGAGAGTCGTCGCCTTTCCGGTCTTCGCATCAATCCTAAACACTATACCCGAGGGTCCGGTCCCCACATATATCCGACCTTTGGACACCATGACCGAGTGAATCTGCTGCTCTTTGGAATCAAAGAGAAGCTCAGGCTTTGCGCCCGGCTTCTGCGCATAGAGTTTGCCATCATTGCCGGTGCCGGCGAATATCGTCCCCGAAGCATCGGTCGCCACGGCCCAAACCTGGGAATCTTTGAGAGCCGCTCTCTCGTTCAACTCACAGGACAGGATTATCTTCCCCTTATCCGTTAGTGTAACGCCCTCAAGCTCACAGGCGGCGAAGTCCTTCTTGTTCTCAAGACGGAACTCGCTCGTCGTCGCCATGGTCATAGAGGCGAGGGTCAAGACGAAGCATATAAGCACAGCAATCCGAATAACACGTGAGCCAAAATTATCCATTATTCTCTCCTCAATGAAATGACTAGGACTGCGGAATGGCCGCTCTTAGTACTTTCGGGGCTTGATATTTACTGTCAGCTTCTGCTGTCCGTTCAGGTTGAAATCCGTGTCGAATACCCATTTCTCTAGGACCTCGAACCGGGCTTCGCTCTGCGTGCCGACGGTCGTCCCGGACGACAGAATCGCATCCGCAGACCCCGGCAGCTGCCGCAGCACCTCCCTACCGAGCATCCTAGTTCTGCTCCTTCTGGCAAGCACCACGATTAGTTGCCTATGACTCGGCGCCTCAGATAGCATATCTGCTACATCACCGAAGCTCTTCGGCTCGAATTTGCCCTTCGCGCGCATATGCTCCCACATCTGGTAACTGTCTGCACCGAAGACCAATAACTCTGCGCCTCCGGAATCGCACGCTTTTGGAATAGGCAGCCGGAACGACTGGATCGTCTCCTTCTGCTCAAATGGCAAAATGCCCACGTCGAGACGGAGGCTCTCCCCGGGGCGGAGTCTTTTCTTATCTATGCTCAGAGAAGAGATGTTGGCCATGTCCACCAATTGTCGAACCTTAAGCCGCATCTGAACGCCCTCTACGCGAACATCCTCAAATCCGTTATCTATGATCGCCACGAACGGCGCCCACAGAGAGTACAAAAAAGACCGCATGAGATCGCCCTGATAGGCGGAATACGAATCGCGAAGCGCAACCGGCGGGTGATTCTCGATATTCGCCGTAATCTCCCAATCAATGGCCATCTCCCCGCTCCCAAATTGAAACGTATCCACACTGTATGCCGCGACAAGGGCAAGCATGAATGGGGCGTAGAACCTGTCTCTGATTATGTCAAAGTGGAGCTTGCGGCTCTTCCCCGTTAGAGCGTCGTTAAGCCATACGTCCGCCGGAAGCATGTCAGGTTTCACCCCGATCTTCCCAGCTACCGCCGGATACCTGTCCTGCGTTATCACGCCGATGGGCCTTGAGGCGCACGATATTTTGTAGTTCGATTGGTAGCTGGGGAAACCCGTTATGATGGCGCCACTGCACATCGGGTAGCTCACGCTCCCAGCCCCGGACGAGGGATGTCCGTATGCGAGAATCGTATCACCGTCTCTGTAGGTTAGCGTACCCATCGCGGAAATGTCGAAATCTCCCGTAACGATAGCCTCGCCCAGCGGGCAGCCGGGACGCAATCGGTCGGGATCGATCTCGATGGCTTTCGCCGAGCTTGATTGAACAGAAACGGGCCCAAAACCGTTGAGCAGCCCATTCATCCCTCCAGCGCTTGATACTAAGGAAAGCGGCAAAGGTGAGAGTTTCGCGCCCGCAAAGTTGGACAAGAGAGAATTGCTAGCTGCAGCATGGCTCGAGACCTCAAGCTCAGGAGCCATCTGGCAAAACATGGGAGGGGGCGTTAACTTGAGAGGCAACCTGAACCTTCCACAGTTGTCAAGATATGGTTCCAGCCCGGCCGCCTGTGCTGCGACGAAACCGCCCGAGGCGCGCCTCGAACGGCCCGTTGATGGCGCGTTGAGAACGGTCAGCATCTCCTCAATAGGAGTTATTCCGCCGATGGGCTCCTTTTCCGCAACGCCTCCATAAGCCAATGCGCCTATCAGCTTGCCGTCAATATAGCAAGGGCTGCCGCTCATGCCAGCGAGCACCCCGAACCGCTTAAACCTCTCACATGTCCCCAGGAACATGATCCGATTGCTCTGGGGATTTATTCCGGGGATGACGCCGAGTATCTCAATATGAAGCTCCTCAGGCTCAAAACCCTCAAGCGCGGTGAGGCATGTCCCGGTCATTCCCGGTTTGATCTCGCTGACCGGCATGATCTCGACGTTCGCCCCAAGTCCTATGGAGACGCCTGATAGATAAATAACTGCGGATATAGCCAATAATTTTACAAAACGGTTGGAATTCATAGACATTCTCATTTGTGGGCCATCCATTTATTTAGTTTGCGGGTCGAATCTAGGCATATTGGGCTGCTCTGTCAACTTCCTCCTCTCTTATGCTAACACATAAGTTGCATTCAAGGGTCATCCGAGAATCAGATTATCTTGGCCTCGGGCGAAAAGTGTTCAATTATGATGCTCTTGCAGTATTCTCATTCCTTCTGGATTTAGTGAACTTGATGGGAGTTGGTCTTTTATGGGCGCTCGAATCGGGATTGACTGCAGGAAAATACTCGACTACGGCATCGGAACGATAACAGCA
>JAGHCW010000087.1 GCA_021160245.1 bacterium
GATGAGTTCAAGCCCAGAGTTGATTTCCTCTGGGGCGTCTGCAGCTCGTACCGGCGCGAGGCCCTTCTTGATGCGGGTGGGTTCGACGAGCGCTTCCGGACAAACGGCGAGGACATGGACATGGGCCTGCGCCTCAACTCGATGGGCAGGCGGCTCTGCTATACCCCCGACGCAATTGTTCATCACCAGCGGACGGACACCGTCATCAGTATTTGCAAGATGATGTTCCGCTGGCATTACTGGGGTTACCTCGCCATGCGAAAGACCCGAGGCAAGGCCTTCACCTTCTACCTCAAGACCATCGGCAAAGTCCTCCTCCGCAACCTCTACATCGACCTCATCCGCCACAAATCCCCCCGCCTCGCCGCGCTCTCGATCGTGATGTTCCGGACCGAGCTCGTCGCCATGGTGAAAGCTGCGGTCGGGGCGAGTCGCATTTTAGGCGGCTGTTCGGGTTCGTAGGGGTGGTTCACGAACCGCCCGCTAGGGCCGACTATCAGCCGCCAGCGCGAGGTTCTCATAGATTACCGGCTTGCAAGCGTATTCGAGAGTTCTGGCGTGCTACATGGCTACGACCAGCGCCGCGGTCAAAGCGAATGTCTCTTGGCCAGCCATAGGACGTGCTCTCGAGACATAGCTTCTTCAGCATCAAGCACGAAGTGCGAAAGCTCGGTCTCATTCTTGATGTGGGATGCCTTAGCATCCATCAGACCCAATTCGTGACTTGCCATCGCGTATGATCGAGCAAGTCCGTCAAAGCGATTTATGCTCTGCCAAGCCATGAATGTTGCCGTAAACGCTGCGAATACAGGGGCGAGAGACAATCCTAAATCCATCCAGCATGCGGCGACGATTCCGGATATAATCGTGAACAATTGTGCGAGGACGACCAGAATGAACCACATTAATGAAGCACGTTTGTTTGCTTCTGCCTTCGCAGCATACCAAGTCCTTTGATCCGAGATCCGATCACAAACATACATTTCCATTCCACTTCCTGGCCGGCCAAATGTAAGCCATACAGCTAACAACCAAACCCTCACCCAGCAAGATATACGAAAACTCCTGAAAGGCAGTTAAGGGATTAAGTCATTGGTGGCTTGGCGGATCATCTTAATCCAAGTCGATTGCCTTGACTTGCCGCGTTCGCAGGAATATATTGCCGCCGCTGCCGGAAGCGTTTGGACCATTTCTTGTTTCGGGGAGTTTTCGGAGGCATATTTGTCTATAGAGAGCGGATGTTCTAGTTGATTTGGTTATATACAGGGAGGAATAAATGCCAATAGCAGAGATTCAGACGATTGATGAGCTTATTTCGTATTTGTCGGGCAGCTTCCGGTTCTGTGACCTGAAGTACTGTGACCTGATCGGTCGCTGGCATCATATAACTGTGCCGACCTCGGGCGCGGGCCTGGAGTCGCTGAGAACAGGCATCGGCTTTGATGGCTCAAGCGTTCCCGGTTTCACAAGGCTTGAACGAGGGGATATGATTTTAAGGCCTGATCCAGGGACGGCATTTATCGACCCGTTCTATGAGGAACCGACGCTGAGCGTGATCTGCGATTGTCTGCTCTGTGATACGAATGAGCCTTTTGAGCGCGACCCCAGGCATATTGCCCGAAAGGCCGAGGCGTTCCTTAGAGGTTTTGGCGAGGCGGACGAGGCATTCTGGCTGCCGGAGCTTGAGTTCAACGTCGTATCGGGCGCCTCGTATTATGACGAGAGCTATGGCTCAGGCTACACGCTACGGGCGATGGGATCGCGTAGTGTTCTCTCCTCGCTTGGTGAGGAGGGGATTGACCTCGGTCTCGGTCCGAAGGCCGGTTACCACGCGTTGCCGCCGATGGACCAGTTAGCTCAGCTGCGAACGGAGATGGTCAAGAGCATGGAGGATGCAGGGATATCGGTGAGATATCACCACCACGAGGTGGGCGCCGACGGCCAGGTTGAGATAGAGTGTCTCTTCAGCACTTTGCAGAAGACAGCTGACAACATACTGACCGCGAAATACCTGATCCGAAATATCGCACGCGAGAGCGGACATGTTGCCGTTTTCCTTCCTAAGCCGTTTTTTGGCGAGGCGGGCAATGGTATGCACTTTCACCAGTATCTGAGGAAAGGGGGCGAGCCAGTCTTCTATCAAGAGGGCAACTACGCCGACTTAAGCGATGTGGCCTTGCACTATATTGGCGGCATACTCAGGCACGGCCGGTCGTTGCTTGCGTTCACGAATCCGAGCACCAATTCGTATAAGCGGCTAGTGCCGGGTTATGAGGCCCCGACCAACCTCTTCTTCTCGTCCGGCAATAGGTCAGCTGCGATTCGCATTCCGCTTTACGCGAACACGCCGGAGACCAAGTGCATGGAGTTCCGGCCTGGAGACGCGACGATGAATCCATATCTAGCAATGGCGGCAATGTTGATGGCGGGCCTTGATGGCATCAAGAACAAGATAGACCCGACTGCCGAAGGCTTTGGGCCCATTGACCTTAATATAACGAAGATGTCGCCTCAGGAGCTCTCCAAGATAACTCCTGTGCCAAAGGACCTCGACGAGGCGCTTCAGGCGGTTGAGGATGACCACGACTACCTTCTTGCTGGAGGTGTATTCCCCGAGGACTCAATCGATGTCTGGGTGAATCACAAGCTCGAGAATGACGTGAAGGCCCTCGGTCGCCGCACGCACCCCTATGAGGTCGCGTTATACTTCGATTTGTAGTTATTATTCGAGTCTGGTCGAGATGCTGTCTGCTTGTGCCAATTATCGGTCGTGTCGCGCAATGCTGACGGACCGGTATTTTGGCTGGCGGTTCATTTGATGCGGCGAAATCCGAGGCGGTGCGAGGCGCGGATTATGTCAGAATCTCTTGAGTAGCGTTCTCGGACGGCGCATCAACCGGCGAGTTGTCCTCTGAGGACTTGTCTTGGCCGGAGAAGCATATTCGCTCGATGACCGTATAAATTGCCCCTTTAGGGCGCAATTGGCTGCGCATCAGAAATATGTGGTCAGCGTTTATCGGCTCGATCTTCGCCTCTGGCAAGTTCTTGATTGTGGCTCCGAGTTCTTGGGTGGATTTTAAGTATTTCACCCGGCAGAGCGTGATATGTGGTCTGAAGGGTCTCGATTCTGGTTTGAATCCTATTGATTCCATTGAAGCTCGCACATCCTTCGCAAGACTCGCGAGATGATCTGCGCCATCGCTCACACCAAGCCAGATGATCCTTGGTGATGCAGGCCCCGGGAAGACGCCAACTCCGCCAAAAGTCAGCTTGAATGGCGCGTGCCTCGCCCCAATGGCCGCGAGGTTTTTTGAGATCGATCCGAGCCTTCCTCTCGTGCATTCGCCGAGGAATTTCAGTGTTATGTGCATGTTGTTCGGGCTGCACCAGCTCATCTTGCCCTTGACGCCCTTTAGAGGCTCCGCGGCGAGGGCGATCTGCTCTCTGATTGGATGTGGGATCTCAATTGAGATGAAAGCCCTGATTCCGGCGCCATTTGATCGCTTGATGAGTCTTGAAACCATGAATAGCCCCTGTAATTTATTTGCCTACCCTCCGGCAATCACGCAGAAGGCCGGTCTATGCAGAATACTAAAAGACCAGAGCGCCTGCTGTCAAGGTTTGAGGCACAAGTCTCCATTCGACGGAAGCGGGAGAAAAGGGGAAAAGGAAAAGAGGAGATAAGGGATATTGATCCAAACTGTGTTAAGCCGTCGCGTCCAGAAGATCGCGGATATGCAAAATGCGACCGGACCGCAAGCGAAAAGCCCCCCTTCGAATTACGGCTGTACATTGACTGTCCGTCGTGTATGTATCAGAAGGTGACAGAATCTGGCATTGTGTCACAGGGTTGCGAAAAGGCAATATGTATCCAGATTGCTGCAATATAGAGAGCAGCAATTAAGGCAACATGGGTATTGCAAGGGAAAATATCATAAAAACACAAAAAAAGTACTTGACATAGTATGAATAATGAACCACTGTCTCTTCGGAAGATGTTTTTAATTTGTTTAACCTGAATGCATAGAGGCGGAATTAGAAGGAGCGGAGGCTAGACCGGAGAGGAAGTAGGAGCCTGCTAAGTTAGTTGCTTCCTACATCTTCTTAGACCGGACCTATTATGAATCGGGGAAAGCCGTCAGTACCCCTTTGGGGAAACGATAGTAATCAAAGCGGACCCGGTGACAGTCTGGTAGGACCGGTCTCTTGTCCGAAGAGCAAGCCAATGTTCCACAATGAATAGGAGCTAGTGGACTATCTAATCATCAGCGTCACGTGATGATGACCTTACCTGAGAGACTTCAGGCGAGCGGCTGGTTCAACGACTCCTCGAATCGTCGGGAGCGGGAGAATATGGCCATTCGGTATCCGTTGGGCACAAAGAGACCGCGTAGGCGCGGACTCCGTTCGCTCATAAAGGGCCCTGCCTTTCAGGTTATTGCAGCCTTCCTGGTGATGATATTGCTGCTTTTGTGTCTCGCTTTTTGCGATGTCGCTCTCGCAGAACGCGCGATTATATGTCAGCTTAGAAAGCCCACCCTAAATGAGCATGCCGGAAATCTCGCTCTGCAGGGCCTTTCATGCACCAAACACGCCATTCCACAAAATCCACCGGGCGAACGCGGTGTTGTCAAGTGGTCATCCAGATGCTTGATGAGCTCAATAGCCTCTCTATTGGGCGGCACTACTCCAGGGTCGGGCGATCTATGTCTTGGACAGCTTATGCTGAACAGCCAGGTTCAGGGCGGTTCTGCCCGGTGGTGGATTATTGGAGATGGGGCAATCAGCAGTGCAATCGAATGGGAAAGTCAAATATGGCGCTATCGAATATCGTCTCTCTTAAGAGACGCAGCATGAACCTTTAGAGGAGGTGATTCTATAGAGGTGAGCAGATTCAGTTTAGTAAAGGGTACCCCCGAGGCGAGGGATTGGAAACCACAAAGCCCCGAGGGTCACCCGGACGCGATCCCGCAATCTAGCGGGCGCGACTAGTTATTAGACTCTACATTATAGAGTCTAGTATTGCTCAAATTGGCTAAAAAAGTCAAGAAATCGGCCAATTTGGGCAAAGCTTCAAAGGGAGGTTTTTGAGGCATGTCTAGATTTTTGACAGTTTTTGTATGCATCACCGCTCTGGTTCTGATGAGCGGCGCTGCGCTGGCTACTTGGGACTCCGGGACCGAACCGTACACGGGCACGGGAGAAGACAAGGCCGCATGGCGTTGGTTTGTCGATCCGGGTGACAAGAGCGGTAGAGCTGAAGGGTACGGCAGTTCCAGTTTGGGCGAGCGTGGCCTTAACTACTCCTACGCCTGGGGGGCCGGCTTCTATGATACGTGGTTCTACTACGACTGGAGCGGCCCACCCTTCTGGGTAATGGGCGACAACGGTAGCCACACCGGTGCCGATGGTACTGGCGAGGGATACTACAACCTTCAAATAGACGCAGACATTGAGATGTTCGCCAACGAATGGATGGAGAACAGCTTGTTGTACTTCCATAGGCTGACCACGGTGGAGAGCATGAACGCATACTGGGACTACTGGATCGAGTCCAACAACGGGATGTGGGTTTTCCTCACAGTGGATGATGACTGTTGCTGGGGTGGTCTCGACTCAGGCTATCTACCTTATCTGGACATGGTCAACAGGCGACCCGCTCCCTATGACTGGGACGACACGAGTGGCAAACCAGGCGCGCGTGGATATGAAACCGAGACCACTTGCCCAAACATGGGGAGTCGCTATTATGTTGACAACACCGCCAAGGGCGGTTCCGCCGCCGATGTGGTGCTTCCGATCGACTTCTACATGAAGGCGAACGGTGAGGGATCAGCAGCCGCCGGCACCTATGTCTTGGGCGATTACTCTGCTGAAGGCAACAGCGGCACGTTGATGGGGATCACATGGTATCCAGACGAGACTGGCGTATTGCGTTATCCTGGCAAGAGGGGCACGACCTTCAAGGCAAACCTTTTACCACACAAATACCAACCAGACGGCCGTTATATCATGGACCCGATAGTGGAGCTAGCTCCGTACCTATAAGCTGGGTCTGTTAAGTTAGAACATATTTGGGGCCGGGGAAACCTCGGCCCCTTCCTCTCTAAGTGAAAGCGGAAAACGGGAGTGGCAAATGGAGACCAATGTGTGATGCGACATGGGATTTCGATGGTGTCCATTTTGTCCTTATACTTTCTTCTGGCTCCTTTCACTACGGCGGAGGACGCAGTACATAACCCTACTAAGCAGTTTTCTGGAGAGCCCCTGGGCAAGGTCACAGTCCCAGGAAGGCCGGTCTGTGCTCATCCGGGGCCTTTGAAGTCAAGGCTTGGTGCCTTCTCACAGGATCAGAATGGATGCTTCATTCACATTGGCCTACCCCATACTAAGCTTTATTTTCATGTAGCAGAGCCCGGCAGCGCGAAAGATCTCTCGGTATCACTTCCTATAACCATAACTTCATCGCATCCGCAGCGCCTTGTAATCAGAGGGAAAGATCCAGAATCAGATGTTAGCTTACTTAGTATTGTGTCGTCGGGTGTTGAACGGTCCGGCTACGTTAAGCCGACCGAGAAGGGGACGAGCCTCAGTGTTCGGTGGTATGTAAGGACACTGCATGAATACCCAGAGTGGACAAGTGGGGAGCCGGTGAGGCTCATACGAGAGGGCACGGTCTTGGAAGGTGTATCTTGGGCGCTGGGTTCTTCCCTCCCTGGCGAGGCGCGATGTGAGATAAAATGTGAGCTTGTTCCGGACAAATATCAGATAGATGGCCGTTATTCAAATCACGAGCTCACTATAGATTTTGTGCCAATGTTTTGAAGTTAGAGGGGAGCAGTCTGTGAAAGACCATCAAATGACTACTATATTCTCACATGTCGGGTTGGTGCGGCAGCGCGCGACAGGCCTATCCAGGCCAGGGCTGTTGTGGGCCTTGATTCCGATTGCCATGTTTGTACTCGGTGGCTCACAGGCAAGCGCTCAATACGGAATATCTCCTCAGATTGTGCGAAAGTCGGCCGCGCCGGGCAGCGTGGTGACTTATTCGATCACTTGCAGCAATGGCACAACCGAGACGGCAGCCGTCAAGGCCAAGATACGGTACGTTGGGACGAACGAGAGCGGCATGCCGGTGCCGTCGAATGAAGCTCAGAGACGTCCGTGCGTCGATTGGATGACTCTCGACCCCGATGTCTTTGCTCTTGGGCCCGGCGAAGCGAAGCAGCTTCAATGCACGGTCAACATCCCGTCCGAGGGGGTTGTGGGTGGCTATTACGCGTATATTGGTGTTCTCTTTCGACCACCCATGCCTGAGACTGTGAAAAAGGGGGCAAATATCTTGATGCAATATCGCGTCAATTGCATTGTCATGCTCACTGTCACTGGCGATTCGCTCAGAACGGGGGTTGATGTTGCAGGCTTAGACCTCTGGCTTGCTGACGTTAAAAACGATAAGGGAGGCTTTAGCGGGGAGTCTAGAGCCTGGAAGGCACGGGTAAATCTGATCAACACAGGAAACGTGCATCTGTCCTCTGGGGTTAGTGCTTCGATATTCGAGGAAGCGGGGAAGTTGGTCGATTCGGTTGGGTGCGAGCCGCGGGGCGGATTTGTCCTGCCAGGGACCCAAAGGTCATTTGAGGCAACCGGTAGCAAAGATCTTCCGGATGGGGTGTACGTTTGCTCAATGAAAGTGGGAAGCGGCGAGGGCAGCGGAGCCGTTCGGTCTGTCTCATTCGCGGTTCTGCGCGGCAAAGTCATGAAAGGCGAGCCTAGCGCGGCTATTAGAGCCGTCCTGGATGCGACTGTGCCGGGCTTTGCGCCGGCTACTCGCACAATCGAGGAGAATCTGCCCCCCAAAGGTAAAAGAACGAAGATCGTCGAGCTACAAAATATTACTGGGCAGGAGATTGAAGTTGAGGGCAGAGTACTGGGCGTTACGCAGAGAGTTGACGGCTCGCTTGAGTATCAGGAGTTGTCAAAGAATGTCGGATTCATCCCAGAAAAACGCATGATAAAGCTCAAACCAAAATCGCTAAAGATCGCTCCGGGTAGGAAAGGCAAGTTCAAGGTCCGCCTCAAGATGCCCAAGAAGGCTGAAGGGGAGTTCTGTGGGGCAATAGTGTTCTCAAAAAAGGGCACCTCATTGGTTTACTCGGAGTATCTTCTGGCGCCTGTGTCAACGCGCGTATTCCTCACCGCCAAAGGCACCGAGAAGCGAGGCGTGAAGATCACGAAGTTCGAGGCGACGAAGAAGAAGGACGGAACTTGTGACCTGAAGGTCTGGGTGAAGAACGAGGGCAATTGCCGTGTTGGGATTGCCGGGTCGATCGAGATTGTGGATGCGAAGGGCGAGGCCGTTCCGCCCAAGATAGAGCTTGGGGGCAAGGGCACGATGC
>JAGHCW010000207.1 GCA_021160245.1 bacterium
ATCTTGTTCTCGGTGGGTAACTGAGAACCGGCATCTGTGCTATCTAGATCAAAGCCTGAGAAAGCCCGCCAGTCCACCAGCGAATAGTCCTCAATCCCGCCAACCGGGTGTGTAAACCGTATGTATATGTCCCCCCAAACGTTAATATGATAATAGACATTATTGTTCATGGTGTTGGATGGGTCTGGAGGGTCATGCTGAACTGACCCCCACAAAGTCGCGTATGACCATTGGCGATCACAGAATGTATTGTGGGTTATGATGTTTCTCAGCCCTGTTGTTAAGAACCTGGTTGCATCCCCGCCAATGATGTAGTTATCAGAGACCTCGTTGTCATCACAGACCCCACCAGTATAGCCAAGAGAAATCTTGTCTCCATATCCTCCCGTGGCAGGAGAATAGAGCAGGTTACCTCGTATGATGTTGTTGTATGTGCGTTTGTTATAGTCACCTGAAGAACCACAAAGCAAGTATCTTGCATTCTTGAATACAGTATTTTCCGTAATACGATAGCCATACGTATCCTTCGCGGAGGCCCCGAGCTGCATTGACATCTTACCGTTGTTGTGAATGATATTATGCTTGATGATCTTCAGACCATGCACTTCCTCATTCTGAGAGTATATCCCATGTCCGTGCGGGTCACCAGCATCGGGAGCCATGCCCCAGATATTATTACCATAGAACACATGCCCCGATCCGACGCTCCAGCCACCAATGCCATTGGAATGATTAGCAAGATCGTGAATGATGCAGTTGACGATCTTAACGTCATCGCCGCCACCAACTTGGATGCCGCTGGTTACGAATGCGCCAGTGTTCGTTATTTCTATGCCGTGAATGGTTGTGTTGTTCCCATTCACGGTTATCGAGCCATCAATTATGACCCGTTCATTGCCGTAGGTTGTATAGACGATGGGGTGGTCACTCGTTCCATCTTGAGAACCCGGCTGACAGAGATCAAGACTATATGTCCCGCCTCGTAATACGACCAATGTGCCAGGAGCGAGGTCCGGATCCTCAATTATGCTCTCGATGCTCTTGGGATCGAGAGCTGTTCCCAAGGCTTCTGGTGATCCGTCGGGCGAGGCGTACATGATACCTAATGGCGGAGGAGCTAACGTTGCCCCGAAGTTGCTGACCCCCGAATCCTGATACTCCCCGCCGTTGAAGCTGTAATAGAGCTTCGTCTCATCAACGCCGCTCTGGTCGTCTGAGGCGAAGAAATCCACGTCGATTGGGATGTCCTTCGCGTATTCGGGCGCCGTGCAATAGGATTCCGGCCTTGTGCTGTCCGTCTCGTCAAAGTCGGTCGTCGCGTCCGGCGAGCTCGGCGCATCTTCTGTGTTTCCGGCCTCGTCCTCTGAGAGCGTATAGAAGTCATAGACGCCTGTTTGACTGGGAGGGTCGAATTCATAAGTCCCTGAATCGCCGCTATCCTGAAGGCCGGAGTCCGTGTATTCGCCGCCGTCCTCGCGGTAGTAGAGCTTGGTGGTCGAGAGCCCAGAGCCATCGTCCGAGGCGGTGAACTCGACGGTTATCGGGCTTTCGTAGGCTATCTCCGGGGCAGAACAGGATGATACGGGGGCCGTGCAGTCGTAGGCCGTGCTATCATCCGGACCATAGGGAGGCGTCTCCTGATTCCCGGCGTCGTCAGTGGCCACCGTGTAGAAATCATAGGTTCCATCTCCCTCATTGGCAGTGAAGGAGAATGAGCCCGTCTCACCCTCCTCGCTCAGACCTGAGTACGTGTATGACCCGGAGTTGAACCGGTAGTAGAGCTTGGTGTAGCTCACGCCGGTGATGCTGTCCGACGATGAGAACGACACCGCGATGGGCGATGAGTTTGTGCTTGCAGGCGACGAGCAGGACGAAGAGGGACGCGAGGCATCGTATATCGTTATGCTGTCTGGGGAAGTAGGCGCCTGTTCCTCGTTGTCTGCCCTATCGGTAGAGATCGTGTAGAATGAATAAGTGCCCTCGCCGCTTGGGCAGCCGAACGAGAATGAGCCTGAAGAAGAGCTCGACTGGCTGCCTGAATAGACATAGCTGCCGCTTCCAAACTTGTAGTAAAGCTTGGTGCTTGAAAGGCCCGTTCCGCCGCCGTCCGATGCGTTGAACGAGACGTTTATCGTGGATGTGCCATAGTTCGGTGATGAGCATGACGAAGAGGGTCGCGTGCAGTCGTAGGTCGTGCTGTCGTCTGCGGAGGTCTTCGTGTCCTCTTCGTTGCCCGCCTCGTCAGTTGCCAATGTGTAAAAATAATAGGCCCCCTCGCCGGCCGGAAGAGAGAAGGAGAATTGCCCGGAATCGCCCGCCTCTGTCTCATTTGTGAACGTCCAGCTGCCGCTTTCAAACTTGTAGTAGAGCTTGGTCTCTAAAATGCCACTTCCACCATCAGATGACGTGAAGTTCAAAGTGATGCTCTGCGTCTTTGAGTAATCAGAGATAGAGCAGCTTGATGTGGGGTCAGACCCATCAACTCTGGGGCCGCTGCTGGTTCCTGATGACGGCAACCTGCAGCTGCCGGAATGTCCGTCCTCAAAGTAGAAGTAATATGAATGCAAGCCTTCGGAGAGCGACGATGTCTCATATTCGTAATCACCGTCGGACGCCTCGCCTGCGCTTAACGTCATCGCATTCGGGTTTCCGTCGATGTACACAAAGGCGGTATCAGGCGAATCCTCGTCCTCGTCGTAGTAGTGAACGCAATATGAGAATGTGGCCCCCGACTGCCCGAGCTGCGGGCCCACGCTGCCGTCTGTCAATACAGGATCGCTGTTGCTCGTGTCCTCCTCAACGGGGACCGTTCCTCTGAACGGCAAGTGGTCCTGCTTGGTT
This sequence comes from bacterium, assembly GCA_021160245.1. Lineage (GTDB taxonomy): Bacteria > B130-G9 > B130-G9 > B130-G9 > B130-G9 > JAGHCW01. Next base: position 2,842 of record JAGHCW010000207.1, read on the forward strand.
ACTGTGATGTGCATTGTGCCCGTTGAAGTTGCTGACGGCGAGACTGATATAGTCGCCCAACCATCGGCGCCGGTCTGGCCGGTCTCAAAGACCTCATCTTCCTTGTAAAGGCATACTAGGGCAGATTGCAGTGCGCTACCGCTCTCCGCATAGACCTCAAATTCATCCTGGCCTATCAGGAATCTGCTGTCGTAGCTGGTGCTGATCTCGGCCGGCGTATTCGTCCAAACCGGTGTCGTAGGCGGCCCCAGAAGGTTCATTCCATAGAGGACCCAACGATAATATGGGCTGCTACTATAGCTCGCCTTGGCGTAGCTGACAAAGGCCTGTTTGGAATCGGAGAACGCCTCGCCCAGCCGACATGTGCCGTAGTCAAAGATGGATGAGAAGAACTCCTGGCTATAGGCGTCATTAGGACCAGAGCCGGGATAGCCCGGACTAAACCAACCATAGCGGCTGTTGCCTATGAAGGCGATCCCACCGCCATTTGGAGCCAGAACAAATCGCTCGCCTATGCAGTCGTAGTCCATGGCCGCCGCCCAGCATCCGCCAGAATGAAGGATACCTGGCCGTGACGCATTCGATAGGCCGCTCATATCGTCTCGATAGAGATACTCAGCGCTTCCAACGTATTTGGCGCTCATCACTGAGTAGTTGGCGTGGCCCATGTTGCTTATTAGGTTGTATCCGCTGTTCAAACTTGAGATGACGTTTGAGCGGCCGGATGTGCTGTCGCGGTCATAGCGCTTTGCTATCGTCCAATCGCCGGGGATGCCGACGTAGCTCTCCATCGCGTCGAGGCAATCGCCTCCCCAAGTCGTATCATCGAGCTTGCAGGCGAACATGAGGAGCTTCTTCTGATAGTCGGCAGAGAGCCCACCGGACGCGCCCTCATACATCAGCACCTTATTCGCGATCGTTGTCGCCTCGCTCTCGGTGTCGAAAGGAAGCCGCCCGACAATCACGTCAGCGTACATATCTATATTGTCCGGACTCACCTCACCCCACAGGCTGTCCCCGTCGTCATTCCACGTCCCATCCAGGTCGGCGTAGTAATAGTCACATTGCTGGTAATCGACATTGTCAAAGCCATCGCCGTCGCAGTCGAACGCATAAGCGATTCTCGTCGGGACAACGCTTGTGTCGCCTCCCAAAACGACCCAGCCGAGTCCCTTGCTGGAATAGTAACTCTTTATGAAGTTCCTGATGTCCTCCGCCGTATCCTGACCGCCATAAGAGCCGGCAATCGACGATACTGAATGGACCTCCGTCCGATAGCCTCTTTCGATCATCCAATCGCAAAGCGGCTCCATCTCATCAACGGTGGAGCCGCCGGTTATTATCACACAATCGACCGTATCGAAGCTCGCCATAGGAGCCAGAAACGAGGCCGTTGGATAGACCGAGTCGCTGTTTGTGACCAGGCGCTTCACTCTGTCCTCACATGCCGTCCGTACGATTTCGCTGCGCTGATATGAGGCGAGCGCGGAGGGTTGGCAAGGTGTGAGATGAAGCGAGATTGAGATGGACACAATCAGCGACAGCGTCTTGGACATTGGCCTGTACTCAAATGGCGTAACGATTAGTCCCGCGATGTTATATCCGGAAAGGTATCCCGAATCCGTGCAAACGGCAATCTCAGATGGATAGGGACTGTCGGTCTCGTAATAGGCCTCGTCTGGGCCGACAAACTCCGGCTCATTTCCTAGCTCGATTGGCACAAGCGGCTGAGCAGGATAAACCGTGAACTCCCCCGTCAAGACGTTCTTGGAGTATCCGGTAATCTCCATGTAGTCAACTTCACTATTTGCCGGAATGGAAACATAAACAGCTTTTTGTGGCAGTGCGGGGGCGCCGGGCTCCGATGTGACAAAGCACCCCGGGTAAGAGACGGCGTCAAATCCGTTCACTTGGGTTATGCTCAGCTTCTCAACGGGGAATTCCACAGACACCTCGATGCTCTCCCCAAGGCAGCTCGCACACAGAAGAAGGGCGAGTAACACCGCCCCAAGCATGTATCTTATGCGCAGATCATGGACTGGCATTACCTACCTCCCTGTAGAATATGGTCATCCTCCTCGCTCCGTCTAGGACAAACTCTTCGGACAATGGCTGCGGAAGCTTTAGCCGGAAATTGGCCAGGGAATCTAGCACAGAAGGTCAGCGGATAGGTTGCCTAAGGCTTTATAGGCGGGGCGGACATTGTTCTCTCGCATGGCAAAGGCATTCGGCAACAGCCCTATCGAGCGCCTCATTTTCAGATGAGAATTCCGTAAGATCGCCATCTAGGGAGGCGCGATGGAAATTTGTGGAAAAACTCACGATTTCCTGGTGAAGCGAGCTCTTTGCATCGTATCTAGGAATCCTGACGAACTCCATTATGTGCGGCCCGGCGAAACTCTTGCCGCCGGACACTGAGCAACTCGAGACGAGAGAACTCACGGGCTTGGAGTTCAGCAACCCGCAGACAAAGTGCGCCTCGTTCTCGCTTGAGCAAGCCACAAATGCGTGTGTATTTTGCGGCAGAACCGGCTTGCCATCCTCAAAAGGAAGCAGCGCGGCCTCGAGCTTCGACCCCATGATCCGCCAGCCAACTCGCCATCTCGCAAGCGTATATGGCCCAACGTTGAACATCGACCAGAAGGCGTGGCGCTTTGCATGGAAGTACTTTATGTAGGCCGCCCGCTGCCTGAGCTGCGGCTCAAATCGGCGAAGATAGCGAAGGGTCTTGGGGTATCTGGTACGCATCGTTTTCTCGTCTATCCCACACCGCCTCACCGGGTCCTGCGCCAGGATGATCATGACCGAAGGGCGGGCATCCCACTTCCGAAGGTCCCGGCCCAATAGCTGTGAGTACACAAGGTCTGGCTCAATCACCGCCCTGACCTTCTTGACCTTGATCTTTCCTATGTCGTGGATGTTCTCGATCTGAAGCGCGCCGCTTTCAAGCTGCTTGATGATTCTGATAATGAAGCATCCGGAGAGACCGGCACAGTTCACGCCCTCTCGCGCTTGATAATGCGACGGGCCGATCATCGAGCGCAACGTCGGAAACCTATCCGATGTTGCGGTCAGCCAGGGCGATGTCGGCGAGTTTTGATCGACAGGTTCGGCAGCCATCTGGACTAGTTCGCAACCCTTGATAGGCGATGTCTCTCTTTTCGGAGAGGCCGCTTGATCTCCGCTTGTTCGCCTATGCAGACTGTAGGGGAGAGGATATTGACTCGGCTTTCTCGATCGCTCGCAGATAATCGCCGCCGTTCGGGTTGAGGCGCCCGGGAATGGCCTTAGTGAGGTAAGATCGTGAACGGCCTTGACGTCTATGAAGACCCGCTCTTCTGCTTTCTCGAAGAAAAACCGCCGGAATCCGTCGCCAGCGCCTCGGGTCTTGAAGACGCTTTGTGTGATGAGAAAACCCAGCTTCCCCCCGTCTCTCAGCAGGCGATCGATACAGCGATAGAGAAAGAGCATCGAGAGGTCCTTCTTTGCGCCTCCCATCCTGCCCTTTCTGCCGGAAAGAGAGAAGAGTCCATAATTCCTCCATAGAGGCTTTGTCAGTTCCCTGTATCCCGGCGATAGCGCATCCCAAAGCACCCACGGCGGATTCCCGACCACGATGTCAAACCTTCCTGCTGAGCTGGCGCCTATGTCTTCCGGTTTAGCCATCCGAACACCTCCGCGCGACCAATCCGCGTCATTTAGAATGTCCAGCCGGCGAATAGGAAGCTCAAGCGGCGGATTAAACGGCAGAGCTTGCCGCAGAGCGATGATGATATTCACTTTTGCGGCCAGAACCGCCAGGGGATTGACGTCTATCCCCTCAATATTCAGAAGACGCTCACTTGCTGATTTCTGCCGGTCTCCTTCTCCGGCAAGGCTATCCGTAGATGAAGCACCCATCGAGCGGCCAATTGCACGCATGATGAAAGCGCCGGAACCGCAAGACGGATCGACCAGCTTTAGCTCGGATTCCCCGTCATACTCGATGGCGTCCAGCAGAAAATCCACAAGCCACTCCGGCGTGTAGTATTCTCCCAGCGCGTGGCGGACCTTGCGAGGCAGAAGCGATGCGTAAAGCTCCCCGAGAAGCTCATGGAACTCGGCATCCCACTCGCCGGCGCTTGGGATTCCGCAGGATGTTGAGCAGTCTAGCGCCTCACCTATTGAATCGGCGAGCGCATCCGACCAAGCGGTAAGATACCAGTTGAAGCAGTCGTCCTGCGGAAAATTCAGGATGCCGGCATTGCGGAAGCTCTCTCCGCTCTCGATTCTCCGCATCAGATCAAGAACCCCGGATGCAGACGAGGGACACCGGGCGAGGGGAGGATTGCCGGCACTTACGACTGCCTGCGCGGCCAAGAGCTTTGCGACGAGCGCGAAATACGTATGGATAGCGAAGAGCGCCATCTCCGACGTGACCTGCTCTTGTGGCAGAGGGTATTTTATGCCGAGGGAATCACCCTCCGAGAGCTTTTGCTTGCTCTTCTCAGGGAGTGGATATTCTCTGCGCCACGTCTTCAAGAGGGCTGCCTGATCTGAAGACACGGCTATCGACTTGCAGAGCGCGGATATGATCCTTTGCGCAATTGGCCCCTTCGGGCCGAATATTGAAGCTATCTGGCTCGATCCGAGCGTCCTCACACCTGTTGTTTCTTCCACTTGCCCTTTCTGAACCAGAAGATTGTAGCGAGGCATTCCAACGTCATCGCAGAGGTGAAGGCCCACCAGATGCTTGTCTGATCCGCGCCGAGAACATATACAAGAAACGCGATCCCCATGACGCGAAGCGATTGACAAGTAGCGCTGATCACCAATGGCGGCCAAGTGTTGCCGGAGCCCATAAATGAGCTTGCGACGACCATGCGAACGGAGATCATTATCTGTCCAATTAGCAGTATCCGAAGCGCCGTCGCGCCCTCCGCAATTATCGAGGCTTCGCTCGTGAACACTGTCATTATTTGCACGGCAAAGACGTGGATGAATGCTCCCATGGCGCCGACGATGCCAAGTACGATAAAGGCGCTTTTCTTCACCGCGTCGGATGCTCTATGGGCGTTTTCTGAGCCGAGGTATATTCCCACAATCGCCGCCGTCCCGAGCGACATTCCCACGCCGATAAAAGTGGTGATCTGGAGGATGCGGGATGCAAAGCCATACGATGCCACGATAATCGTGCCGAACATCCCCACAAAGGAGGCGGTTGCAGCATTCATGGAGGTCCGCACCACATTCGTCAGACCTACTGGAAAGCCGATCTTGATGATCCCCTTCATCAGACGAAAATCAGGCTTCCAGCCACTTAGAAGGCTGAAGTTAATGTCGTTTCTGCCAAAGCGTAGAATGAATAGTCCCACCATCAGCCCGATGAACACGGAGATCGCTCGGGCAATGACAGCGCCTTTAATCCCCAATCCCAGACCGACCTTAGTCCCGGCTGCGAGCATTTCGATTCCCGCTATGCTGAGAGTTCTCGGCAATCTATCGAAAATTAGCAGCGGGTCAAGAACCACGTTGAGAACTGTTATCAGCATCATGATGTGCATTGCCCTGGGGGCTTGACCAATACCTCGCAGCGCAGTAAACATCGTGAATGATACAAAGAGGATGGGCAGCGCTAGCAGGTGGCATTGCCCGTATGTAATCCCCAGCTCGACCACATCCGGGGCCGCGTGCATGAGATATAGCATCTTATCCACAAAAAAGATGCTAGAGGCGGCAATCGTTATGGCCAAGATCAGCTTAAGGATGAAGGTTTGCTTTATCGCATCCCGCGTCGCCGGGTAGTCCTTCTCACCGAATCGTCTTGAGATGATTGCAACTGAACCGGAGCCCACGAGCATATTCGTTGAACTGAGAACGAATGCAAACGCCTGAAAGAGTGTAACGGCCGCGACGTGGGCGCTGCCCAGCTGGCCGACCCAGAAGATGTCGATGAGCCCGTAAAGGTTCGTCGCAACGAACCCGACCATTGATGGCACGCCCATATAAAGGACGTTTGATAACGTGCTCTTTTCATTGAAATCTCTCTGCGCAGCGCCCAATACCACCTCTAATCAGATTTTACAGTGAAGGCAGAGACTATGTCTTCCGGGCCGATGGCTCAAGCTGCTTATTCCGCCGAGAACATGACTGGCATAACGGGCTCGATGCTACAGCTCCCCCAGGTGGCTAAGCACGAGCGCGACCGCAACGACAGGGGCGGTCTCCGCTCGCAGGACCCTTGAGCCCATCCTGACCGGGACGAACCCATATCTCAAGGCAACTCTCTCCTCGACCTCAGATAGACCAGATTCCGGACCAATCATGACATAGACGCCTGATGTCTCATTCAGGGAACTGAGAACATCGGGCAGAACCACGCCCGCTGTCCCGACATCGCCGCTCGGTGAGAAGAGAAGCATCTTGTCCCCCTTCTGCGGGAGCGCAACCGCCTCGGTCAACGGCACAATGCTCGACACTTCCGGAAAGAAGGCTCTGCCGCATTGCAGAGATGAGGCGCGAGCGATGCGACTCCACCTCTCGACCTTTTTCCCTAAGCGGGCCTCATCCCCCTGGAACTTGGACTTTTCCGAGACCACCGGGACGAACCGGGCAACTCCCAACTGCGTCCCCTTGTCGATCACCTGGTCCATCTTGCCGCTTGAGAGACAGGACTGCATTAAAACGATGCGATTCTTAGTCTCCGGACACACCGCGACTCGACTCTCAACTATGCGGCATATAACAGTCTGAGGGCCTACTCTTTCGATCTTAAGGAGGGACTCGTTGCCCTGACCATTCGTGCCGATGAGATCGTCCCCGGGCCCAAGCCGTAGGACATGCAGGATGTGATGCGCCTCAGCGCCCACGATCGCAGCCTCATTTTCTCGAACCGCATCCGCCGGGACAAATATACGATTGTGTCTGGATTCCATTGGAGTTTACCTGCCTAGCTTTTCAGGCGATATTTCCAGCTGTTGGTGCCAAAATGCCGCCTAAACCGTTGTGTCCGTTGAGAGGCCGCGGCCAACCAGCTTTATGAAGACATCCTCAAGCGTGGGCTCCGAGATGCGCAGAAGATGAATACTCGCATTCTTCGACTTGACGAAATCGATGATGTCCGGGACGAACTTCTCGCCCTCAAGCACGATCCTAAGCTTGGTCTTCTGCGCCTCGACGTCAAACTCGTCGGATGAGTTGACAACGCCACGGAGCTTCTTGAGATGGCCTATAACTCCGGAAAGCGGAGATGTTTCCATGAGCATCGTAACCTCTGTTGCGACCATTGCTTTCAGCCGCTCTGGCGTATCGCACGCGAGTATCTTGCCCTTGTCAATGATTGCAATTCTATCGCAGAGCTCATCCGCCTCGGCCATGTAGTGCGTTGTCAGGATGATCGTGCGACTCGGGTCTTTTGCCATCCAGTCCCGAAGAAAGGCGCGGATTGCACGGGCTGCCGTAACGTCCATCCCAAGCGTTGGTTCGTCCAAAAACACAATGCGGGGATTGGTCACGAAGCCCCTCGAGAAGTTGATCTTCTGACGCATCCCGGTTGAGAGCTCATACATCTTCGTGTGCTTGTATTCGGTGAGGCCGACAACATCCAGCATCTGATCGATGTTCTTGGCCGCCTCCTTATATTTCAGCCCATAGAATTGCGTAAACAACCACAAATTCTCACGAGGCGTTAGGATGCCATAGCCACACGCCTCGCCACCTGAGAC
>JAGHCW010000164.1 GCA_021160245.1 bacterium
GAAGTAGAGAGTTCCCGCGTCGCATATCCCGGAATGATAGCCGTTGTGGAGCACAAAATCTTTCATCTCGTGTAGGAATCTTGTCGAATTGAGGATGACGCCTCTTCGTTTACGCTTCAGCAGCGTGTTCATCGATTTAAGGAACTGCATCCGATCAGGAATGGCGAGGCCCAGCTCGGGAGCGAAATCCGAAAACCTCAGTCCGGGGTCCCTATGTGCGGCAAGCTCGGTCGGCATGAAGTTTGCGCGAAACCCAAGGAACGCGGCGAACTCCTCGAGAAGGGGGAGCTGATCGACATTCAGTGAGGATACACAGGCTGACATCACGAGCAAAGTTCCGCGTTGTCTCATGACATTTGAGAAGAGGAGCATGTTGGAGACGACTCTCTCCCAAAGACCGTGGTCGGCGCGACAGATATATGCCTCATCCTCTGGGAAAAGCGTGTTAAGCGAGATTGAGACCGAGTCAATGCCCGCGTCGATGACGGCTCTTATTCTGGCCTCATCCACATCGGCAGCGTTCGTCATCAATCGCGTGATAAGTCCCTTGCGCTTGAAGATACGAGCGATTTCAGGGAGGTCCTCACGCATAAAGGGTTCGCCGCCGCTGAGACTCACAACCACAACGCCGATGTCGCGGAGGCGGCTTGCCAGCACCTCGATTTGATCAAGATTAAGCTCTTCGGCCCTATTTGCGCGCCGCCAGATACTGCACATCTTGCACTTCAAGTTGCAGCGGTCAGTTACTTCATAAATGACGTAAATCGGCTGGCGCCTGGTGAGCGTGGCCTTCGTCAAATGATAGACGGCTCTTGCGGTGTTACTTTCGAGCGCAATGCCTCGTCTCACTTGGTCATCCTCGGGTGGCGAAATCCAACATATTCAAGTTCAGGTATAATAGCCCCACTTCTGCCGATTGCAACCCACGGGAGGAGGATGTATATGCGGTTTAACAGTCTTTGGCTATGTCTTTGGCGTAATGGTCTTGGGAAGGAGAGAGAGCAGCCGCGGATGTCGATGACCGGGATAGCGCATAAAAATGCGCCGTCGGTCTTCGCTGACCGATTCCATTAGGCCTAGGTGGCCTAGAGCCGTGCTATCTCATACGCAGTGACGTTGAGCTGGCTTGTGCTAGCTGCGTCAGAATTGGGCTACTTCAACATTGATGGTAATCCCTTGGCGATATTCTGATACGCCTGGATTGCCAATTTTTTCTGCAGCATTGTCCTCGAAAGTCCGGCGGTTGCGCCCGGAGTAAGGATCGAGACTTTGCCGGACTTAGAAAGAACGACAGAATCTCCCTGTTCGCTTGCCTCAGAGCGCGACTCCAAGTTGCGGGGTTTTGAGTTTTTCTCAATCCTACGTAACTTATCGCCGTATATTCGTTGAAAATACTGCAACGATACAGTCATGACTTCCTCCCTCCCTGGATATCGCCATGCATAAATTGCGCAGAAGCGCGCTATCCAACACCGATCTTATCGTAAACTTCTGCTTGATCTTTAGCCGTTCTTATTCTAGTCTTAATGGCTTATGGGAGGCGGATGTATTTCCTCTCCGGCGTATTCACGATGCAGTTTTCTGAGGACGGTCTGGTCGAGACGATGTATGGTCTAGCATTCAGTTTGGCAGCTCAGTTGCAGGCGCAGGATAAGCGGGGCTTTAGGATGCCGGCCCCAGATGTGCTTGAAGGTCGATGGGCCGAGTTTTCTGGGCGGTTGCATGACGGGCTGAAGTTCGAGGAGATTGAGCAGCGTGGTGATCAGCTTGAGCGGCTATTTCTTTTGTCAGCGTTGTGCTCTGATCCAACCCTATGCCAGATTCGTCCTCCTGAAACGCTTGATGGGCACATCATAAATCGCCTGTTTGAGTCGCTTTTTGGGGAGGATGCGCCACCGCCCATCTCGCTTGTCTTTTTCTTTCTTGACAGTGCCTGGGAGTACCTTTGCGAGCCTTCATCAATTGACTCTGTCGTCGGAAGCGCTCGGCTTCTGCACGGGGCGATGTCGCTTGGTAAGCCTCTTGAGCATCTTGCAAAGCATTGCCACCTGCGTGCCGCCGCCACCGTTTCGTTTCTCTCCGCCGCTCGCCTCGTGAACGATTGCATGATCTGCAATACGTGCGACATGGGCCTCGTTTTGACACCGTCGTCCGCATCCGGGCCTCTTTCCGAGGCCGTGGCGCGTTTCGTTGCAGTAGCAACGCTCTCGGCGCCTGCGCAATGCTTTGTGCTTGATGTCTATCCGATTGAGATAGCGTTCGGTTTCGGCACAAGGGATCGATGGTTTCAGGACTTCGCCGAGAACGCCGCCCGCATCGGAAGCGCCGGACTGGCGAAGCTCGGCTTTTCTATAGATAATGGGATCGAGGACAGTGCCTCGCTTTTTGAGGGGTTCTTTGCGAAAAAGAGTTTTGCCGAACTGATCGATTTCGGGATATTCAACCATAGGATGGCCGATTGTGGCCCCCAAGTTCCGAATAGGTACGACGCGGAGGCATTTTTGGAGAATTGCCAAGAATGCGCGAGGCGCCCTGCTAGTTTTGCTCTTCAAGACGGTCGGCTTATTTGCGAACCGTGTCAGTGGCGGGCTTCAGTAGGCGCGAGGCTGATTGAGGAATCTCCGGGCCTTGAGGATGGCGCTTGGTTACGCGGGGGTAACGGGCTTGCTGTTCTTTTTGTTGAATGTGATCCCTTTGCGTTGGCACTTGAGGAGGGTTCGTCTCTTTCAAAAAGTTTGAAACTCCTTGAAGGCTTGCAGAACTCTATTGCGAGTGGTCTGGCCGATTTCAAGGGAGCATTTGGCAAGAGATGTCTTATTGCTGCCCTATCCCCAACCGAATCACTCATATTCGTTCGACGATATGATTGCGACTCCGCTAAAAAGGAGCTGGAGCGTTTTCTCAAGAGACGTCTCCCGGAGAATGTGGGGAGCGATGGCTTCCCCATTCGAATATGTGCTTCCACGGGAGAGCACGCATTGCCAGTCAACCTGTTGGTGCGAGATGCAGTCACTATCGCGATTGCTGACGCGGGGGCTGTCCCAGCATGATAGGTGAGCCCGGGTTTCAGGTAATTCTCAACATAGCATTTAGCTCCGGCGCTCGGCTCCCCGGGCTTAAGCACCGAGATTGCTCGATGCAACCTTATATCCACGGCTCCACTCTAAAGGGCGCTGTCAGGGCTTCCCTTGAGAATCTGTTGGATATTGGGGGGATAAAGCACTGTAGCGAAGACTGCCTGCTGGACTCTTGTGAGAGCAGTCCATGCCTCATCTGCTCCCTTTTCGGCTCACAACTTATGCCCGGGAAACTCGTATTTGAGGACGCGGTCTTGAGCGAGGAGTCGCTGGCCGCAATAGGCGATTGTGGGGAGCTCTGGGAGAATCGAACCAATCGTCGATTTGACGCGTCGGGCGAGAAGGAAGGCTTTGTTCTACTCGCAACGAAGCCGTTTGCGAATCTGTCGTTCGAGGCGCGGATTGTGGCCGCAAGTCCTATATCAGACCAAGAGAGGGAGCTTCTGCTCAGCGCGATTGGGACTATCAGGTCGCTTGGGGGCGGAAAGGGAATGGGACTGGGATTCTGCACAATTGAGTTGAAGAAGCCGGAGGAGGTTGAGCCTGCTCCACCCGTCGTTGTCGAGGTGAGTGCGACGCAAGGGGATGCGGCGGGTATTGTGCTTGTTGCTCAGAGTCCAATTTGCATAGCCCGTTCAACGACCGGGCGTCATCATCGCGATGGTTTGGAGTATATTCCCGGAGCATCTTTGAGAGCTGCCATATATGAAGAAGTTCAGAGAGCCGTCGCGAGAGGTGAGCTTACTTCTGAGCATTCCAACGCATGTCTTTCGCCATCGCTCTTCTTCCACGATTGCCTGCCGATTACCCCCTCATTTTGTGAAGAGGTTCTTGGAGAAGGATCGCCGTTGGTCTTGCCCTTCATTCAGCCATATTCGAGCGAGCCGTCAGCCACGCGAGCGATTTCTGGTGTTGCTCAGGCCGATGACGTTGATTTTCCGGCGTCGGACGCGCTTATTCGGGACTATGTGTTGCGACTTCTCTATTTGGCTGGCATGCCGTGTATTGTGAGAAGAGGACGCGCGATAAGAACTCAGCGCGCCTCTTTTCTGCGGTCGCCGGCTATAGTTTCAAGAGACCGGCGAGTCGTGACCGAAAGGGGCTTTGCGTCCTTTTGTCCCGTTAACCGAAAGACCGGCAGAACAGACGACAGTCGGCGTCACACAGCCTCGTTCATTCGCTCCGGCAGTGCGTTTGCTGGGAAGATAGGGAGGCTCCGGCCTGCATCGAAAGAGGTCCTGAAGAAGGTTGAGGGAACGACTCTTTGCGTCGGCTCAATGCGCAGTCGGGGCTTTGGACAGGTGTTGTTCAGGTCCGTCGTTCCACCCCTGAGGGGGACAATTGCCGAGAGATTAAAGAGATTCAATCGGGCTGTTTCTGCAGAGCTCGAGAACTGGTCGCGCCTCTGGGAAGGCGCGCAGGGGATAACTGAGCAGCTGCTGCAGGAGAATGCCGTATTCTTCTCGATTACTCTACAGTCGGATATGATGTTGCCGGACTGGTCCCGCTGGAATGCAAGTGAGAGCGAGTCCCTTGAGAAGCTGGTTTCAGAGTCTGGAATAAATGCCAAGGCCGTGGCGGCATATTTGAGATCAGACGTTCTAAGTGGATGGAATGTCGCGTGCAATGCGCCTCGAGCATTGGCTCCGGTTCTCTGCCGAGGCAGTGTTTGCCTCTTCAAGGCGGCTTCAGAGAGTTTTGCCGAGGCGTCGCTCATTGATGGTCTTCAGCGAATTCAAGACGAGGGCTTGGGACTTCGTATATGCGATGGTTTCGGTTCAGTCTCGGTCTGTGACGGCTTTCACATCTCGGGAGTTGAGCATGGATAGAGGTCTTCGTCTCGTCGTTGCGATGGATAGCATAAGGCCCCAGCTCGAGGCTCTTGCCAATTCGATTTTCATGGAGTTGACCGAATCGGAAGCCGCAGGTTTCTTTCGGGAAGGCTTCAGGCGACTCTGGCTGGTGTCCAGGAGCGCAGATTCATGTCAGGCGATCTCGCTTCACCTTATGTTTTTGATCGGCAGTTCGCCTAGAGACCAGAGGTGGCGATATGGCGGCGTCGGACGGATATTGCTTTCACACCTCAATTTTAAGGTGCGAATTTTGTCTGAGAAGCTGGCTCATGAGGTGGACTCTTCATGGGACCAGGAGTTCTGGCTCTTAACTGCGCGGATTTACTTGTCATGTCTCTGTCAATCTCATACTCTTAATAGGGTTTTTACTGGGGAGGCGAGGGCAAGGACGGGATTGACCGAGACTGAGGATGATGGCCAAAGGTGATACTACGAGAGTGAGCTGCTCCCTGCGGGGCACGCTGTTGTTGGTTTCGGGGTTGCACATTGGTTGCGCGCCAGGCGCCCGAGGCAGCGAGAATGGAGCAGCGATTACGCGATTCGTCAGGGACCATCAGGGCAGGCCATTCATACCCGGCTCCACACTTCGAGGCGCGATACGCTTCCAGTGTGAACGGGGTATCAGGGCGTGGTCTAGCGATTCGGGTGGGAGCATTTGGACCTGCGATCCCATTGGGTCTCCAGGGAAGTCTGGAGAGCGCGCGCGGATTCCCTGTTCTTTAATTAAGGCTGCGCCTTGCAGCGTTTGTGGGCTGTTTGGCTCCAAGAGGAATACATCTAGACTATGGATTAGAGACCTCAATTTGTCCGATCCGTGGTCGGAATCCCTATCCCAGATTAGGTCCACGTTGGGCATATCAAGAAGCAAACGTATCGGCATCGACAGCAGCGCCAGACAGGTCGAGATGATACCGGCCGGGCTTAAATTCAGCTTCGAGGTGCTTGTGTCAGAGCCGGAAGACTGGGAGCTTGGGCTTTTATTCTGGGCAATGGATGAGATTGGTGGCGGAATATGCCGGCTGGGCGGTGGTAGGAGGCTTGGTCTTGGGCATGTGGCTTTGAGCATGGACCGACTTGAGGTGTTGGGTGTTGGTTCGAATCTTAAGCCCCGGACTGAGGTTTATCTGCCCAAGATCGAGGCGCGGAAGCCTAAGGAGGAGGCAAGCGAGGACGTAAGCACCAAATTGGGCATACGCAAGCCAAGCACAGACGACATGAGCGCCGTTGTCCACTATTGCTTGAGAATGATTGAGTCGGAGGGAGCCAAAGCGGATGCCGGTGAGATAGGCAAGACCCTCGCCGAGCATTTCGGCCTGACTAAGAAGAAACGCCAAGAGCTGGGACTGCCAGAAAAGGTTTCTGGGATTCTGGACACTCTCGTTGCGGACAATGTCCTGCAGAAGACCCACTTGGGGCGATACGGTATTTCGCCCGGGTACACACCCCACATCGATGGAGGAGTCGGTGAGGAGTCCGTTGCCTCAAAAGAACTCGGACGGTTGACGATAGATGAATTTGCGGCGAACTGTAAGAATGCGCTTATCGGTTTGGTGTTTCCTGACGTTGAAGAGGATTCTAATGCATAGGAGGCTTTATAATAGAGCAGTGCTTGACTTGAGAATAAGGCCTCGTGGACCCCTACTCGTTAGGGCCGGGCACCTGAAGCCGAATGCAAGTCCCCCTCTTCAGCAGAATGTCATTGCGCCCTATGGCGACTCGATGGAGTCCCCATATATTCCGGGGACATCGTTAAAAGGGATGATCAGGACTTGCTTTGAGAGAATCTCGCATACATGCGGAATCAAGATATGTGATCCCTTATCTCAGAATTCCTGCGGCTCGCGTCTAGCGTCCGCGCCGCAATCGACCGCAACCGATGCTGAGGTCTATTCCAAGTCTCTTTGTGCGGCCTGCAAAGTGTTTGGCTGCTCAAAATTCGCCGGTCGGTTCAATGTGAGAGATGCCCAGGCTTCGGGAGATGCGCCTCCCACTCGTCAGCTGCGAGGAACTGTAGCGATCGACAGGTTTCTTGGGAGCGCAAGACCGGGCTCGCTCAATGACTATGAGGTTGTAATTGGAGGCGCGTTTAATACAAGGATAGTGATTGAGAACTTTGAGCTTTGGCAGCTGGCGATTCTCGGCTTCTCGCTATTTGATATCGATGAGGGCTATGCTCAGTTAGGCGGTCTCAAGTCGAAGGGATATGGGCTGGTTTCGCTGGAGTTTGTCCGTTGTGAGCTCTTCTTCAATAAGCGGAACCTTCCTTCCAATAGGCTCCTGGGTGTTGGCAGCCTCGTAAACGAACAGGACAGAGTTGACTTTGGGTATATGCCGGAGGATTGGCTAGTGATGCGCCGGCCTGCAACCGTGGAAAGCGCCTCCGGCGGCGGATTTTCAGGTGATCTAGAATATGAGTCTATCATTGACGTTTTTGGTCTCAGATACACATTCGAGGCCGAGAATGCGATTAGGTCACTTTTCGGCGCATTGCCAAAGGCCTTGCTGGATTACGCTTCTCGGGGAAGTGGCGCCTCGGATAGCCGGGACTAGACGAATTGGGACTTGACGACTAGAATGGCCAAACACGGGCTCTTTAAAACGCTTCAAAGTGGTGAGTTCTATCGGCTTCTGTTCGAATTGGGACCTGCAATCTGCATCCAAGAGCGCCGCGAGCGCATGGATTTTTTGGCCTGCACCCCCTCCGATTTGCTCAATAAGGGGAGAGTTTTTAATCGCGACATCGAGCTACGTTGGGACAATGGGCATTTCGCAATGCTCTGGGAAGTAGATAACGCCGACAAGATACCGGAAGGCGTTGACAGCTTCCATTGCGACGAGCGGCCTTTTCCCATTCTTCTTTGGCGCGACTCATCCGGGAGGCGCCAGTATCCGAAGGACATCTCCCAGATTGTGGCGTTGAAATATGTGAAGGATGGCGTGCTGCGCTTCGTCAGGTTCAAAGAGGCGAAGTGATGGACAAGGACGCGGTCTTTAGACAATTTCGGGCGGGCGTTTTAGATGGCTACCATTTCATCAGGATGCCCTCCGGAAAGAGCGTTGCCCCTTTGCAGTTCATCAACAGGCAAACCACGTCTGGAGGCGCGATTTCCGGCAGAATGACACTCAAGATCGAGTCGCTATCCCCTGTACACATTGACAACGGCACGATGGAGCTTTCGGAGGATATTGGATTTCGAGAGGGCGCAGTTGTGAGGTCGATTCTCAATCCGGGGAAGCCTATTGTTCCTGGGACGACGCTCAAGGGGGCCACAAGAACGATCTTTGAGGCGATCACTAGAAGCTGCCTTAGCCAGCATGTCCGGCGCACTCGCGCTCGCTATGTCGAGGGTGATCGGCGTGCATCCGACCTGCCTCAGCAAGTTGTGCGGCAGCTGGTTGAGCATGGCAGAATGAGTCGAGGCGCCGTTGAGGTTTACATCGCCACAAGTGGCTACGACCGTCGGGATAGATGTCCGCCGGTTAGGAAGAAGTCGTCGAGACTTTGTCCGGCATGTCTTTTATTCGGCGCGCCGGGCTTTGCGGGAAGGGTGACATTTGCCGACGCAAGCCTCAAGAGCTCTCCGGCGAAGGGGGATTATCTCTACGTGCGGCCATCTGCGACCCCTCGTATTCACAAGTTGGGCAGAGCAGTTGTCAAGCGAGTTGGAGATTCCGTGCGGGTGGAGATCGATGGCTTGAAGGGCAGGAAGCTGTATGGGGCGCGTTATCGGCCCTGTGGCCCTTCACATGATATGGAGCTTTGGGATTACGTGCCAACAGGCGCGGTCTTTTCAAGTTCGCTTATCTTCAGGGGGGTATCAATGGCGGAGGTCGGCGGATTGCTCTTCTCAATGGGAATTGGTGAGAAGTCTGCAATAGCTGTGGGCGCGGGTAAGGCGGCGGGCCTCGGCAAACTGAACCTCTCTTTGGAGCAACTCTGCACACAGCCCTCGGGCTTGATGGAGCGAATGAGGCCGGATTCTGGAGGCCCTGTTGCCGACCTGAGCCGGTTCATACGTCAGTGCAAGAAATCATTCATAGACTCCTGGATGGCATATCCCAAAGGGTTGGAGGCCTTCAGAAGAACATGCGAATATTAGAAGGTCAGGTTGCGGCGAGTTCTCTTTTTTCTGAGAGCGTCAATGCCATAGAGGAGGTCTCAAAGAGCCTACTGGCTGCCCAGGTCTCGCCAGATGAAGTCAGGAGAGTTCTCCGGGGCATCCATTGGAAGCGTGACATAGCAAAGGCGAGGGAGACCCTCTCGCGGTTCTCAAGAGGAAAGAAGCATTTTGAGAGGAGTACTGGTCTCAAGAGGCAATATACGGCCATAGAGCGCGAATTATTCAAGCTTCTGCGCGTCAGCGATAGCGTTGAAGAGTTTTTAAGGTTTGGCCTGCATGTGGTCGCATTAATGCCTTTCTATGCTCAAGATAGGGATCATAACAAAGAAACGAGGTTAAGAAGATGAGCGCAATCATACCCCTGCCCGAAATCGGCTATGCCGGTGGGCTCGATATTAAAAGTGCGATCCATGAACGTGTGAGCGTGAGGAGCTTTGATAATAGGCCCCTCAGCGTAGTTGATGTGGCCAATCTCATGTGGTCAGCCCAGGGATATGTACGCTCCGGGAAGCGGGCAGTTCCATCAGCCGGGGCGACCTTCCCGCTGGAGATATTCCTTGCCGTCGCAGAGAACGGTGTCGAGGGGATTGAGGCGGGCGTCTATCACTATCGACACCACTACGACAAAGACAGCCACAGTCTGAAGACGCGTTACAATGGTCCGGTTATCGATGAGCTCGCTGCTGCGTGTCATGGACAGGGCTGCGTTGAGCAGGCAAGGGCTGTCATAGCCGTTCTCTCAGAGGACGAGAGGACCACTACCAGATACAAGGAACGAGGCGTCAGATACTGCCATATTGAGGCCGGTCATGCTGGACAGAATGTCTCGCTCATGGCCGTATCTCTTGGATTGGGAACGGTGATGGTTGGCGCCTATCGCGACGACGAGGTGGTCAAAGCCCTTCATTTGAAGGAGGGTATCATGCCCTATTATCTGATTCCCGTCGGTCATCCTGTCAAGAAACTCGACTGACTCTGAGTTGGTCTTGATGCTTGCTTCTGCTTCAGGCGTCAGCCTTGACGATAGGAGTTGCCTTTCTACTCCTTGACCAGCCCGGAGAAGCCCATAAACGCGAGCGATAGGACGCCGGCAGTGATGAGGCCGATCGAGATGCCTCGGAGCGGCTTTGGGAGGTCCATCAGGTCGATGCGCTCCCTTAAGCCGGCGAATATCACGATTGCGAGCGCAAAGCCGGTTGACGCGGCGAGGCCGTTGAATAGCGTCTCGATTAGGGAGAATTTCCTTTGTATGTTCAGGATCGAGACGCCCAGAACGGCGCAGTTCGTGGTTATCAGCGGCAGATAGATGCCGAGCGCCTTGTATAGGGCTTGGCTTGTCTTCTGGACGAACATCTCGACGAGCTGAACAAGCGCGGCGATAATCAGAATGAACGCGATTATCTGAAGGTACTCAAGCCCCAGGGGCACGAGAAGGTAATAGTGAACGGTCCATGAGACGATTGAGGCGAGCGTCATAACGAAGACCACAGCGGTTCCCATACCGAGGGCGGTCTCAACGCGCTTTGATACGCCCAAGTAAGGGCAGATGCCGAGGAATCTTGCCAAGACGAAGTTATTGACAAATACCGCGCTGATGATGATCAGGATTATGTCAGTCATTTCTTGAATCTCGTCCTATCAATAGATTCTATTTCCTTCGCGCTTCAACCCAATTCATCGCGCCAAGCAACAGACCAAGCGTTATGAACGCTCCTGGGGGTAGGATCATGATTAGGAACTTCTCGTAGCCGGCGCCCATGACCATCAAGCCGAAGATCGTCCCGTTACCGATGATTTCTCTAATCGAGCCAAGCACAATGAGCGCTGATGTGAAGCCGAGTCCCATCCCAAGTCCATCAAGTAGCGATGGAAAGATGGAATTACGCGACGCAAACGCCTCAGCCCTGCCAAGTATGATGCAGTTGACCACGATGAGCGGAATAAAGAGCCCGAGGTTTTTGTATAGGTCAATGAAGAAGCCGTGCATGGTAAGATCAACGATCGTAACAAACGATGCGATAACCACGATGAAGCAGGGGATTCTCACTTTTTTGGGGATGAAGTTTCTTACAAGTGAGATGATTACGTTTGAGCAGACCAGCACGAACGTCGTGGCGAGCCCCATTCCGAGACCGTTCTTGGCTGATGTCGTAACCGCAAGCGCCGGGCACATTCCCAGCACGAGCTTTAGTAGGGGATTCAGCTCCCAGAAGCCTTTGGTAAATTCCCTTAGCGCGCTCAATTTGTCCTCTCAATTAACATCTAGCAAATCCCCTTCAGCAAAACGCCTATCCAAGTGGATGAGTCGCCGCCAATTGCCCTTTCATCCTGTTGTCTTCTTCGTCTCGCTATTCTTTTGCTTTTGGAAGAACTCCTTGTGAGCAGTTAAGCCCTTCCTGACGGCATAACAGACCGCGCGAGGTGAAATAGTTGCTCCGGTTATCTGGTCTATATCTCCGCCGTCCTTCTTCACACTAATTTTGGATTTCGCGAGCGACTTGCCCTTGAAAAGGTCGGTAAACGACTTCTCCTCGATCTTTGCGCCGAGGCCCGGGGTCTCTGAGTGTTTTAGTATATAGATACCGGTGATCTTGCCATCTGGTGCTATTCCAAGCATGATCTCGATCTTGCCCCCGTAGCCACTATCGCTCGCCACCTTAACCGCTCGGCCGACTATCTTCTGCCCTTTCTTCCCAGTGTGGAAAACGAATGAACTGCCCTCGAACTTCTCGAGTTTCGTGTCCTTCAAGGGATCGTTGTCATAGGCCGGCAGCACGGCCTTAATTGCCTTTAGTTGTTCGGCTCGCTCGGCATTCTCAATCGGCTCCTTCGTAACGTTGTGCACCTGCGAGAGCGCAAGCGCCGCCACAGCGCAGACTAGCGTCAGAACGAGCACCATTCTTGGGATGCTGTCCACTATTTCTTCACCTCCCCGAAAACTCTTGGCTTAGTAAACCTGTCGATCAGAGGTGTGAGACCGTTCATGAGTAGTATCGAGAATGACACACCTTCTGGATAACCGCCGTAGAATCTTATGACCATCGTCAATAGACCGCAACCAAGTCCGAAGATCAGCATGCCCTTCTTCGTCATCGGCGTCGTTACCATGTCAGTTGCCATGAAGAACGCGCCGATTATGAGGCCACCCGCGAAGATGTGGAAGGCTGGACTCACGTAAGTTGTCGGGTCTATCAGCCAGTATATGCCGGAGAAGACAGCGACTGTGCCGATATATGCCGCCGGCGTGTGCCAAGTAATCACTTTGCGATAGATAAGATAAGCCGCGCCTAATAGCAGCGCGAGCGCCGACACCTCGCCGAGGCAGCCCGGGATATTTCCGGAGAATAAGTCCCAGAGCGAGATATTCGCGGAGTTCTTAAGATGCAGGCCACTTGTGATGTCCTCCTTCAGGAGGTTCAGCGGCGTGGCAGTTGATACAGCGTCCGTTCCGAAGCCGAGTCTTCCAATCAGAGGCGCCGGGAAAGTCGTCATTTGCGATGGCCAGGATATGGTCAGGACAACCCTTGCCACAAGCGCCGGGTTGAATGGGTTGCTGCCAAGTCCGCCAAAGACGTGCTTGCCGATCAACATGGCCACGAATCCCCCAACGATGCAGAGCCACCAGGGGGCAGTTGACGGCAGGTTGAACGCTAAGAGAACGCCTGTAACTACCGCGCTTCCGTCAGCTAGCCTAAGGTCCTTCCCAAAAAGCTTCAGAAGCAGCGCCTCGCTCACAACGCATGATAGGACGGTTATGATGATCGTTGTGAGAGCGGGTATGCCGAAGAACCAGACCGCCGCGAGCGCAGCCGGAAGCAGCGCGAGATTTACATCCCACATGATGCGGCCGACCGTTTCAGGCGACCTAATATGTGGAGAGCATGAGACGACTAGGACATCAGAATTATTTAACTGGCTCACAGACTTCCCGGTGTTTCCTCAGTTCGCTGTTTCTCAACTTTACTTAGATTGCGACTAGAGATGTCCCACGCTCGGCAAAACGGATAGAATGATACGTTCGGCTCGCGCCATGTCAAGCGAAAACCTCCTCAAGGATGCTTCTCAGATCGAGATTGGCGAAAGTCCATCAAAGATTCCCTGCATGTATTATGCCCACGGGCCGGGCGGTCGCCAGGCTTTGTTGAAGCTCCCGTCCGATCTCAGAGCATCTGTGACCGGAAGAAGGAAAGCGGAGAGAGAATTGATGACCTGCGATAGCTCGGTTGGCGCCGTTGTTATCCGACTCCTGCGAAGGAACGTTGACGAGTTCATCAATCTCATTGTTTGTCCTCCCCAGAAGATCGATGGCCCTTGTTGGGCGAGAGGTCGGCGCTCCCCAAATTCGGAACATCGCAGCGTCTTTAACTATAAACCTATTAGCATAGGGAGATTTGCTCAGTCTATATAGGAAGCGCTCTATCGCGAAATGTTGGAGTAATTCACCAAACGGCTGTCCAGCTTCTCTGGATTTATTGAGCAGCCTTTGTCTCACAGAGGCCGCCACGTCCAGAACCGTCCGCTTACTCAAAACAGCGCCTCAAGATATGGACGGATGACGTTGCTGACACGGCATATACGAGCGAACTCCATCAGCCTATCTATGCTGAAATCCTTTCGCGTTCGACACTCCTTCAGCGCCTCAATCGCAACGTCCAGACCGATTTTGTTGCGAAACTTGAAGCAGTCAGCAACCGTTTTCTCCAGGCAATAGATGCGGACCGGCACGCCATCTATTATGTGGGTTTCTATGCCAGCTGAAAAGGCTTTCGGAGCGAATGAGAACACACGGATTGGCGGATACTTCAGCCAGGGCTGCCGGGAATCTTGAACAAGACCCAGGTGGACCTCGTGAGGAATCTGCGTCGTTGCTTCGTGAAAAGCCAGAGCAGAAATGAGGCAAATTACGCCTCGCTGTACCCTAAGTGCGACGGTCACGAGATCCTGGATTTCTAGTTGCGGCATTTCAGCTAGACGGTAGTGTCCTCTGGAGACCTGTTCCAGGACCCCGGCGTCACGCATAGCGTAGAGCGTCCTGGGATGGATGCCGAGTCGCATCGCATCTCCAGTACGCAGCAGCCCGTCAGCATGACGGAAGATAGCCTCTGCCTTATCAAACTGACTTTGGTGTCTCTTCACTCTATGCTTGTTCTCGTGCGGATAGAAATGTTCATAATTATTAATAAGTATGGACAGTTTTATCCACGCCGGCAGGAATGTCAAGCCAATCAACGGTGACCAATATAATTGGTCACCGTTGATTGGGTACTCACAGCAATATCATGCACAACCAAATTATATGGGAAACAAGACAGGTTGTCAATATCGCGACGTGTTCGATTGAACGGGAGTCGTGTCCATGACATGGCCACAGAATGGCGTTGACGTTCTGTGGGGGCGGGTAGCGAATCCGCCACACGCCGACCGAGGCCAACTCACCGCAAAGTCCATCAAAATGGATGCTCCCGGAAAAGGTCTGCCTCAATACTCTAGAAATAGCCTCCCCCACTTCGTCTTCAGCGCCTCTTTGACTCGTTTTTTGCCCACGAAGGGATACCAGTACCAGTCGTGATAGATGATTGAGGCGGCATAGGACCAGGGGGCGAGGAACGTGCGGAGTAGGAACTTCTCGGCAAAGTGAAGTGGACCCCAATATAGCGCCTTTTGCCCGCGGCTGGCGAGTGTATTTGCGTCCTTTTTGAAGTGCCAGTTTACCTCGGACACGTCCTCTCCGACTATCTCTATCTCGTTGAAGTCTCCGCAGCCGAGGCCTTTGTCGTGCGCGGTGCGGATGAACCTGAGCTGCAATGGGTCCATGCCCATCATGTGGGCGGAGACGGCGTCGATGGCGACGAGGTCTGAGCTGGCGAGAATGTAGTCCTTCACGTGCGGGACCATACACCTGGGCCCGGGGCCGTCGCCCGCGCATGTGCCGTCCATCACGGCGAAAAGGCCGGGGTGTATCTCTTTTTGGATCGTCAGAAGGTCAACGAGCGTCTCGTGTATGACGGAATGCGTCCAGTGCCTTTTTTCGTGCAATAGGCCGCCGAAAGCGTTTTTCATGGCGCCCGTCATCGTGGTGAAGATGTGCGTCTTGATCGTTGGGAGCTGAATTATGTTACTGCCGATGAGTCGCTTGGGTATCTGGATGCCGCTCTTGAAGATGTCGAGCAGCGCGAGCATTTCGCCTTTTGGGTGGTAGGTGACCCACTCCTCGTCTTTCTCATAAAGATGGATGTTGCGAATGTCGTATTTCTCGAGGACGGGTTTGTGTTTGTTTGCGACCTCGCCCGTCTTGGCGGAGACGACGACCGTGCGGTTGTGTGCGCCATAAAGCGATTCGGCGGGGTAGCCGTCATCAAGCATCGTCTTGATAACGCCCTCGAGTTGCCAGGGCGTGGTTGAGCAGGCCGGATAGAAGACTTGCCATGAGACGTTTATCTTCAGCGCCGTCTCTTTGTCTTTTGGCAGATGCTCCTCGTAATTGGCCATCCGCATTAACTTGCCATAATCCTCAAGAACCGTGCCCGGCTCCGTCTTCATAACCGCAACTACTGACTTTGCCATATTCCCCTTCCTTTCAGCGCCATTGCCGTGTTGTCTTTGCGAATTCGAATAAGCCCCCCGCCTCAATGATCGAGAGCAGCACCGGCTGCAGAGGCCTACACAATATAGTCATTTCTGCGGCAGATCCTGTTGTGACCTCGCCGCCTTTCAGGTTAATCGACAGTTCCTCGCCATCCTTCAGGCTCTCAAAGACAGCTCTTGCGTTCGCTTGAGCGCCGTCAAACGACAGTATCGCCATGCCGGAGTTGATCGCATTCCGGAAGTATATCGGCGCGAATGATTCCGCGAGAATTGCCTTGATTCCGAGAGCGCTGAAGCAATCGACCGCCTGTTGGCGCGATGACCCGGCGCCGAAATTGCTGCCAACGACGAGTATCTGGCGCTTCTTCGCCTCGCTCGGGAAATGCTGCCATCCCGGAAGATTGCCAAACGCGAATTGGGCCATCTCTGAGGAGTCGGTAATGTGGAGATGTGCGTTGTGAAATATCATGTCGGTATCGATGTTGTCGATTAAGGCGCCTTTTGCATCTTTTATGAAACATGCGCTGCCGGCTATTCGTTTTTCGAGGATTGCCTTCAAGCTCGACTTTGTCATATAATTTTGCCTGCTCTTAGTTGTCCAATTTATGGCTGGCTCGTGAGCCCGACAGAGACTGCCAACCGACGACCACTTGTGCAGGTTGGAAAGCTCGCAAAATGCCTATTCTGGGACACGTATCTCACCATAAATAGCGGAATATGCCGCGACGACAGGGCCTGTAAGATATGTATCTCCGGCGCCCTGCTTGCCGGGGAAGTTACGGTTGCCGGTGCTTAATTGCACCTCCCCTTTGCCGGTCATGCCGACCTGTCCGGCTGCACAGCCCGCACAGCCCTGGCTTATAATGATGGCGCCCGCGTCGTAGAGCTTCGCGAGTACCCCATCCTTCAGGAGCCGACCATAGATCGCCTTTGTGGCTGGGGCAACCCTGAACATGACACGACTTTTCACCTTGCGGCCCTCAAGGATATTCGCCGCAAGGCTAATGTCCTCATAGCGCCCGTTTGTGCAGGAACCAATCAGAACCGAGTCTATCTGCGTCCCGGCCACCTCCGAGGCGTTCACGACAGAGCATGGATTTCCGGGCAGCGCGACCTTCGGCTGCAAGTCTGAGATATTGATGCTCATTTTTTTGCAGTACTTCGCCTTGGAATCTGGCGATGTTATGAGGTCTGCGTGGTTGGTTCCGACCGTTCCAAGCTTCTCTATGATCTCGTCGTTCGGCGGTATTAGCCCGGCGACGCCCCCCGCCTCGGTAGTAAGGCTGGAGAGAGTTATACGGCCAGAGAGGTCCAGCGTATCGACCGCCTCGCCTCGGACCTCGACAGCCTTGCCCAGCGCGCCCGCAGGCCCGAGTGTGCGGAGCATAAGAAGCGCGACATCCTTTGGTGTTGTCGGGTAGTCAAAGCTGCCCTGAAGCTCGATGAGAATGGACTCGGGGACCTGGAACCAGACCTTTCGCATCTTAAACGCGAACGCTATGTCCCGATCGCCCATGCCGAGGCCCAGCGCGCCGATTGCGCCGACGAGATTCAGATGGCTGTCGGTGCCAACGACTGTTGAACCCGGAACGCAGTGCCCCTCGTCCATGATAACATGGGAGCCGATGCCGCCATCCACGTCGTAAACGCGGATTCCCTGCTTGCTCGCAAATTGTCGGATAATGTGCTGGTTATTTGCGTAACCGATTGTATTCGCAGGCGCCTGGCAGTCAAACGTGAAGAGCGTTTGGGACGGCTTTTGAACAGGGCTCTCCGGATACTCACACTCAAGGTGCTTGATGACGTTTGCGCCGCCGAAATCGCGCGCGGTTACAAGGTCAAGCGATAGCCAGACGACGTCTCCGGGCTTCACACTGGTCTTTGTATGAGCGCCTACGATTTTCTCAACTAGTGTATGTGCCAAATGCCGCAACCTCTCTCATCAGAATCCGAAACACCGACGGCTTCTCTTATCTGGGATCACTTTTAACTTGTGCTTTGAACCACTCCAGTGTTAGCGCGAGGCCATCTTGAAGGGAGACAATGGGCTCCCAGTCAAGCAGACGTTTCGCCTTTGCGATATTCGGCCTACGCAGCTTCGGATCGTCAATGGGGAGCTCCTCGTAAACAATGCCCGCGCGGTTGCCCGTCATCTCGTTGATTCTTTTTGCGAACTCCAAGATTGACATCTCAGATGGATTGCCGACGTTCACAGGCGTCGTCTCGTCTGACATCATCAAGCGAAAAAGACCTTCGACAAGGTCTGACACGTAGCAAAAAGAACGGGTCTGCTGGCCATCACCATAGATGGTCAGAGGTTTTCCGGTCAGCGCTTGGCAAGCGAAGTTCGGAACCACACGGCCATCGTTGAGTCGCATTCTCGGTCCGAATGTATTGAATATCCTGGAGATTCTGATCTTGACCGAGTAATAGCGGTGATAGGCCATCGTAATCGCCTCAGCAAAGCGCTTGGCCTCGTCATAGACGGCCCGGGGGCCGATGGGATTCACATTGCCCCAATAACTCTCCTCCTGGGGATGAATCTCTGGATCGCCGTAAACCTCCGAGGTTGAGGCGAGCAAGAATGTCGAGTCCTTGGCTTTTGCCAGTTCCAATAGGTTGAATGTTCCCCAAGCTCCTACTTTCATCGTCTCGATGGGGAGTTTCAGATAGTCAATTGGGCTGGCCGGACTTGCCAGATGGAATATGAAGTCGATCTTCCCTGCGACTTGTACGGGTCCCGTTACGTCATGTTCGACGAATGTGAATTTATCGCTCTTGATTTGAGCGATATTGTCCATCGAGCCCGTAAGGAGATTATCCATGCATACGACTTCATGGCCTTTCTTCAGCAGATACTCGCACAGATGCGAGCCTATTAAACCTGCTCCTCCTGCGACAAGTGTTCTTGGCATCCTGTTTATTCTCCCGTCCCTATACCCATACCGTAATACTCGAATCCAAGCCCTTTCATTCGGCGAACGCTGTATATGTTTCGGCCGTCAAATACGATTGGAGTTCGCATTAGGCTCAAGACTTTCTCGAAGTTAAGTAGTCTAAACTCGTTCCACTCGGTGATAAGAAGCATCGCATCGGCGCCCTCGGTCGCCTCGTAAGCGTTTTGACAATAGACGATGTCTGGATATATTTTCTTAACTTTGTCCATCGCGGCCGGGTCGTATGCTCGGACTTTGGCCTTCTGCTTGAGAAGCGACTCGATGATCTCCAGTGATTTTGCATCTCGAATGTCGTCGGTATTTGGCTTGAACGCCAATCCCAACATCGCGAAGACCTTTCCGTCCAGTGAGGCAAATTGCTTCTCAATCTTCTTGAGGATTTGGGAGCTTCGCTTCGCGTTAATGCTCATAACTGCATCTAAAAGGGTGGAGTCGCCACCGACCTTTCTGACGGTGTGAGCCAAGGAGCTGCTGTCTTTAGGGAAGCATGATCCTCCATAGCCGAGGCCCGGTTGCAGAAAGAGACCGCCAATCCTAGCGTCAGTGCCCATGCCCTTTGCAACCTGGTTGACATCGGCATTCGCCAGCTCGCAGAGGTCAGAGATCATGTTGATGAACGATATCTTCGTGGCTAGGAAGGCGTTAGAAGCGTATTTGATGATCTCTGCGCTGTGAACGTCGGTGATGATCATCGGGCGCTCCAGCACCGCATATAGCTCCAGAAGCTTCATAGCGACGTTCTTGCTCGGCGCGCCTATCACGATTCTGTCCGGCATGAGTGTATCTTTTATCGCCGAGCCCTCGCGAAGGAACTCAGGATTAGATACCACGTCAAAATCGACGTCTTTGCGCTTATTGGTCTCAATGATCTCCCGAACCAAATCACCGGTTCCGACCGGAACGGTGCTTTTGTTGACGACGATCTTGTAGTCATCAATCCACTCAGCAATGCCCATCGCAACGCTCTGGACAAAGCTTAGGTCTGTCTCGCCATTATCCTTTGGCGGTGTGTTCACGCCAATGAAGATGATATCCGATTCTCGGACACCGCTCTTTAGGTTCGTTGTAAAGGAGAGCCTTCCATCCTTCTTGTTGTGAACAACCATCTCCTTGAGACCGGGCTCAAAGATGGGCATTATCCCCTTATTCAGATTCTCGATCTTTGCCTCGTCGATATCGACGCAGATTACGTCATTGCCTAGGTCCGCAAAAACCGCGCCAGTAACAAGCCCTACATAACCAACACCTACAACACAGATATTCATCAGAGTCTCCGAACACTCATATATTATGGATTTGGGCTAGTTAAGTCTAGCCACATCAACTTCTGACTTAATTATGTAAACGTCTTCATATCTGCAAAGTTCTGTTCCCCTAGTCAAAGCTGTCGCAGCTCCGGCGGCAACTCCCACCCTCAAACTCTCGCAAACCGAAAGGCCCCTATCGAGCCCCAAGAGGAATCCTGCTACTAGAGAATCCCCCGAGCCCACCGGGCTAACCGCCTTGATTGGAGGTGGCTTTGCGAGGAAGGTACCCTCATCGCAGACAAGAAGAGCACCCTCTGAGCCCATTGACGCCAGGACGTTCTCGACGCCGGCTGTCCTTACTATATCCACGGCGGAGAGTATCGCGTCAATGCCCTTAACCTCGTGGCCAACGAGGCGCTGAAGCTCATGGCTGTTTGGCTTTATCATAAATGGCTTGGCTTCAATACCATGCTTCAGCAGTTCGCCATCGGCATCTATAACCACTTTCTGGCTCTTCCCCTTGGCCATAAGAGCAATGTCCCGATATACATCTTTGGGGACCCCCGGAGGCGCGCTACCAGAGATAGCGAAGAATCCCGGCGCGAACTCGTGTTCTTGAAGTTTCTTCAGAAGCAGTTCATATTCACCTTGGGTCGCCTGTGGCCCTCCTGCGTTCAGGGCCGTTATTGAATTCGTCCTTAAGTCTCGGACGACCACGTTGATTCTAGTCTCGGTGCTGAGGTGAACGAAATCGGTTCTCACTCCCGCCAGTTCGAGGCGATCCTCCAGCTCCTGTCCGGCATAGCCGCCAGCGAAGCCAAAAGCAATGGTATCACCACCAAGCTCGACCAAGACCCTTGATACGTCCACGCCTTTGCCAGCAGCAAAATGTCTCTCCGAGACGACTCGGTTTGCGTCGTCGATGTTCAGCTCTCGAACGACGATTGAGCGGTCGATGGCCGGGTTCAGTGTAAGTGTATGAATCATCAGTAAGCGTTCTTCTGGTTGAATACTCTGGCAACCGTTAAATACAGTATCTTGACATCCAACGACATTGACCAGTTCTCAATATAATAGAGGTCACTCTTAAGCCGCTTGCGCAGCGATGTATCGCCACGCCAGCCGTTGACTTGAGCCAGACCGGTCAATCCGGACTTCACCTTGTGGCGCAGCATATATTGGGGAATTGTGTTGCCAAACTCCTCAACAAACGCCGGCTGTTCGGGCCTGGGACCGACTATGCTCATATCGCCCTTGAGCACGTTGTAGAATTGAGGGAACTCATCAATGCTGAAGCGCCTCAAGAATGCCCCGAACCTCGTCACTCTTGGATCATTCTTCCTCGTCCACTCGCGCCCCATTTGATCGGCGCCGTCAACCATCGTTCTAAATTTGTACATCATGAACGATTTACCGTCCAATCCCATTCGCGTTTGCCTGTAAAACACAGGTCCCCTCGACGTTAGCTTAACCAACAATGAAACAAGCAGTATCGCCGGCGATAATAATATGAGGGCCATCATCGACAGAAGGAGGTCCATCAGACGCTTAACCTTGTGCTTGTATCCCGAAAGTGGGGTATAAGTCAAGTTGACAATTGGTATGCCATCGATTTCTTCAACGTAAGACCTCAGCATAATGTGCTGGAGGATATCGGGAGCTATTTTTATGTCCACGAGTGTGTCTTTGAGTTCATTAAGGAGCTTCGTGAGCGTTCTGTAGTCAGAAAGCTGCAATGTAATGAGTATCTGGTCTGCGCTGAGCTCGGCCGTCAGCCGCTTTGTCTCCGAGATACGCCCCACGATCTTCACGTCCTCAACGACGCGTTCACCGATTCGCCTTGTATTATCCAAGACGCCTACGATCTTAAGGCCCGTGTAAGGATTCTCCTGAATGCGGCGGATGAGGGTCTTGGCCAGCTCGCCGCTACCAACCACAAGGAGCCGCCGGAGATTAAAACCAGCCTTGCGAAGACGCGCCAGCACCGCCCGCAGCAGCATTCGGAACGAGGCGATTGCGATAACGTCCAGAAAGAGGAATATGAGCAACACTCCTCTGGAAAAAAGGTAATCGCGATAGAGATAGCCCAATCCCATCAAGACAAATGTCGCAAGAAACACGACATAGATGATCCTGAAGAACTCGTCAATCCTGGGCATGAGTCGCCTCGGCGCATATAGCCCCGCGAGCCCGAAAGCGATCGTCCATGTAATTGAGATGACGGAGAACACAAATGGATTCGTGTAAAGGTCGGCGTCTGGAATCCCAGCCGGGGCGTCAAACACAGTGTGGAATCTGATGTAGTAGGCCGCAATAAAAGCGCCACAAGTCGCCGCGATATCGCAACCTGCAAATAATCCGAGAACAACTCGGTGATGCTCTTTTAGCATTGCCTCACATCCGTAGGTTCACAAAGCCAGCTCGGCTCTTTTCACTCTTATACGCTATCCGGCCAACAGATGCACCCGAATCCGGGCACATGCCGCCCCCCTTCTGACAATATAACACACCGGCGCCAAACTTCCTTTCGCCTTAACGATGATAAGAATTCCGCGGCGTCATGTCAACGGCGAGGCGCCCCGGAGATCAGATTGGGCTGCGCGCCTCTAGTTTTTTGGAGTGCTGTGGCTGTGCGTCCTGAAAGCTGTGTATTGTCCGAGTTGGTGAAAGGCCAATCCGTTAGCCCAAAGGCATGGGAACGGTAACCTTTATCTTGGGAGCGTATCAGTAATGATGGGTTCTAAGCGCAGATAGGAA
>JAGHCW010000201.1 GCA_021160245.1 bacterium
CTCTAACTCTGCTCGTCGGATGCGGCAAGAAGGAGGTCAAGCCGAAGTTCGAGTCGCTGGACACTTGGCTTGAGGAAGTTGCGTTCAAAGAGCTTATTCACAGATTGAAGACGGATTCATTTCTAAAAGGCCTGCCGCTGACAATCGTCAACGCGGAAGGTGAGGCCGTTCGCAGCAGAATAGACGGCCTTACCGAGGACATCCGCGATAGGCTTTCCACCGCCCTTCTCCTGCATAGCGAGATAAGATTAGTTCGAAGAAATCCCGCCTCGGGAGCGAGATTCCAGCGTCCATACGCGCTACAGCAGCTACCTTGTGGCGGCTTCACCGATCCGCGCATGCTGTTGACCATAGACATTAAGGAGGTCGGCAATGCCGGCACGGCAAGGATCAACATCAGGGCGATCGACGTTGACACGGGGCAATGGCTGCCTCTTTCTCTCTCCAACGAAGTGTCGATAACCCCTGCTCAAAGCGACTCTCTTGCAGCCGTTAAGCCTGATGAGTATCTCCGAGGCCTAAAATACGTGCCATTCGAGAGCAAGCAGGCGGATGAGATGGCGGCTTATCTTTCCTACAATCTGAGCTGCATATTTCAGGAGCAATATGGCGGCGGCGAGATGCTGCTGTACGTCGATAAGTCCAAAATGAAGCGGAGCTTTGAGGACATCGGTTGGGTTCTCGAGAAGAGATTGAGTTTCTGCAACGAGATAAGACTGGTCAAGGAACGCGCCAAGGCGGAGTGGGTCCTCGATGTTGAGGCGCGGTCTATGGACCCGAACCAGAGTCTCTGGCAGGTTTGGATCGATGTTTGGGAGAAAGGCGGCGAGGGGATAAGGGGGCTTGCGACGTATGCCTATTTCACAAGCGATCGCAAGGCTGGCGATCTAAGCGGAACTTGGTGGATATACGACATAGACTCAAAGGACGAGGCAGGGCGACTGGAAATAAGGAAGGTCGATGAGAAGGGGCATCGAGCAGACCTGTTCGGGCCCAACGGTGAGCTGATAGCACAGGGCATTATTGTCCATTTGGACGGGCGGAACGTGCGGTGGACATACTTCGACCGCAAATTGAACAGGCTCTTCGAGTCAAGCGGCATTATTCATTCGGATGCGGGAACGGCGAGAATAACGGTTAATATGGAGGCGTTTCCTCGCCTGAGCAAGCCGGTCGAGCAGGAGCTGCTTTCCTTCAGACGCAAGCATTAGCTCGCAATTAACTCCGTCATGGGCCGAGGGCACGATGCTTGATTATTACAGCTTTAATTCGCAGCACTCCTTCCCAAGAACTGAATTGGCTTCTCGAGGTTAGACCATGGACTGGATCAGGTCAGATTTCAGGCTAATTCGGTTAGCCAGGGATGTGGATAAGCAGGTTGCGGAGAAACTCGCCTCACTCAATATCCATACCCTTGAGGACCTCATAGCGCTATGGGACATTTCCGGCCTGAGGCAGCTGATCGCAACTGACCTTCAAATGGACGTCCAGGAGCTGGATGGGATTGTCGCGTCATCGCGTCGGTCTCTGCCTCTTGAAGTTGAAGGGGGCCTATTGACGCCGATTCCTGATACCGTGCTCTCGAGTCGCGGGCTCGGCCTGTGGGAGCCAGAGGACTTGAATCGGATCAGGCAAGAAAGGAGCAGACTTGAGGGTAGGAGCCTCGCTCTCAGGCAGCTTTCACAAAAGAAAATAAACCATATTGGGCGGCTTCGGCCAATATCAGACCAAGGCAGCAGGAATACAAGCGCCGCGTTTGCCACCGCTGCGATGCTGGAGTTCGCTCTCGGCGCAGAGTGCCCAAAACTCTCCGAGCAATTTCTCTACTTCGGCGCGAAAGTGAGAGATGAGAAAGAGAACAAACCCGGCACGCGAATTATGTATGCGATAGGGGCGCTTGAGGAGGACGGCGTCTGCGCGCTTGCCGACTGGGGATACTCCGCCGAGGTGGACGCCAATTCGGAGCATCAGGGACCGCCTCCGAAATCCGCCATGGAGAATGCTAAGCGGTACGCCGGCAAGAAGGGTGAACGGATACGCGCAAACGACGTTGATGCGATGAGAGAAATTCTCTCGGGAGCCGGAAGCCTCGGCCCCAGACTCGTTGCGTTCGGCTTCCCTGTCTTCAACTCGTGGCTGCGCAATCCCGTAACATGCGGCACTGGCCGGATATGTATGCCTCTTCCGAACGAGAACCATATAGGCGGCCATTGCGTAACATTGGTTGGCTTCTGCGACGATAGAAACTGGCCCGGGGGCGGCTATTTCATCTTCAGAAACTCATGGGGCGAAAATTGGGCAGCGAAGAGCCCATTTGGGGCCGGCTACGGCGCGTTAGCTTATGAGTTCGCGGCAAGATACGGCTGGGAAGCCTGGACTCTTGAGCATGAAGAACCGAAGAAGGTCGCCGGCTATTCGAGCAAGCAATTTATTTGGGCGCTAGTCATAGGAGCTGTCCTGGCAGCCGGCGCGCTGCTCTATCCGACCATTTTGGGGCTTTTTGAAGATCCAAGACCCGACAAACCAATAATATGCACTGACGTGGAAGATTCTCTCGATGCTCTGGGGAAAAAACCGACGACTGACCACGCGGACCATCCCGACGTCAAAAAAACCGTCCAGAAGCGCCATGAACCGGAGAACTCATCTTTGCCTGTGGGAAAAGACACGACATCCACAAAAGAGAGGATATTACCCAAAGAGCATCCCACCACGGGAAGCCTCATCGCCACGGCAGTTACAGAGCAACCGAAAGACGAGGCGCCTGTCATGCAGAGATTTGTCTTCCGCAAATTCGATAAAAAGGCTGTCGCTGAGAGGTTTGTAAAGAGCATTAAGCGCAGCTCCGGTGTGAAACTTGAGCTGGGAGAGGATTCTGACAAGTATGCTCTCTATATTGTTGCGGCGGACGAGGCGGAGATGAATGAGATCGCAGATAAGATATTAAGCAAATCCGGTATAAGTAGAAAGGCGGAGTAACATGATTAGATCGCTGAGAGATTACCTATCGAGCGTTTTGACTGTGATTTTCGCGCGACCGCAAAGTCCAGCGGCATTACTGCGCACTGGCGCCGATGAGCGAGTTACAGGCCTCGGCCCGAGCCGTTTTCTTGGCATTGCACTTGTGCTACTAGTCGCGTCCGGCGCGGTCTGCCTCGCCGGACCGGAGCATCTTGACGACTTCCAACTGATAGCTCTTACCGATCCCGAGCTCGCATGCGCTGCCACAGAGGGAGGCAACATCATCAGCCTCGGCAAAGACCTCGAGGTCCGTTTCGTCCTTCTCGTCGGGCCAATGCTGGAAAAAACTCTGCCGGCGCCAATTCTATTCAAGGGCACACTCGCCGGACGCGAGCTTGATTTCGAGCGAATCTCCGAGACCGAATTCGTGGCGAAGGCAGAAACATCATCGCTGAAGAAATTGCGCGACACAAAGCCCGTCAGAATCGCTATTTGGTTTCAGGACAAGGCTAGAAAGGCCCACAATCTCCGGACTGATCTGTCGTTTGTGGTGGACACCCAGCCACCTGCTGCCCCCGACAAGTTGCGCGTCGAGGAGAAGGCCGGCAGCCATTTCTCGCTTGTCTGGGACCCATCCCCGGGTGATGTTGGAGGCGGATACACAGTCCAAAAATGGGACGCCGGGCAATGGCGCACAGTTGCCCAAAGTGCAAAATATCCCCGCGCCAGAGTGCCGGTTCGTCCGCACGGCCGCTTTCGAGTCGCGGCGAGGGATTGCGCCTCGAACGAGGCATACTCAGATGAGTTGGCGCTCGATGACACGGTCCTGAAGTTTAGCCACAGGGCCTGCTCTCGAAGCAAGGACGGGGCGTTTCTTTCGGCCGAGGCGACGATTCGGGACGATTTTGTTCGGGATGCCTGCAATGTCCTTCTGGAGCGGGATCGCTCGTTGAGGCGTTCGGACGTTTTGGATGCGGTTCGTCAGGCGATGGATGCCCCAGACCGGCCTGAGATTCGGATTACTCCGATGGCCGAGGCGCAGTTCGAGCAGCAGGGCGGCAAATGGTGTGTGGAGCTAACGGGCAAGGTTGACCGCGTTCATTTCGAGAATTGGTGCAAGAGCATCGCGCTGAATTGAGTCAGGAAGCGGCCTGAAGCACCTATTCAATAGCCTTTGTGAGCGGCGAGTCCGTTGATGGACGGCCAGCTCATTAGCCAACATGCGAGGCCGGAAGCGCCGGTGAAATGCGCTGTTGTCATTCGGTTTCTTCAAAAATACTCATATCATGTTGCAGAGCAGGAGTTTTTGTATTTTGGTGTTGACGTGTTGTGAGTTGTTGGCTCCGGGGCCTTGTTTTGGTGAAGAAAGAAGTGGAATAGAGGTTCCTCCTTTGATATAGTTCGAGGCAATGTTCTTTAACCTAAATAGAACTATAGGAGGAACCTCGATGATAGATAATGCCAAGTTGCTCCACAGA
>JAGHCW010000154.1 GCA_021160245.1 bacterium
AGGAGTTGCTTGGGCTGAGGCAGCGTTTTGTGGTTGCGTTGGTCGGCAATCGGCATCTCAAGTGGCGTCGAGGCGTGGCTTTGGCGCGGGATATTTCGGTTCCGATGCGTTTTGAGGCGGAGATCGTGAAGAGGCGGAACGGGCGTGAACGTTTGGAGAAGATTACGTTCGGGAGCGTTTTGGTTGAGTTACCTCGTATTAAGGAGCAATTGCGGTTAGTGAAGGTGCAATTTAAGCGTGGGGGAACGCTCCTTTTGCTGACGAATGTTGAGATGAAGAACACGCTCAAAGATGTCTTATGGGTAGCACGAGCTTATGTTGCCAGGTGGCGTGTTGAGGAGGTGATACGTTTCATTAAACAGAGCTATAAGTTGAAAGATGTGCGATTACGCAGTTACAATGGGCTTCGCAATATGACGGCTTTGGTGATGGCTTGCGCGAGTTTCGTGAGCCTGCAACTCGGCCTTCAGGCGAAGCTTCAGATTCTGACGAGGAAGTTGTTTTGCACCTCTCAGCGAGTTGGAGACATCATCAAGAACTTCAGGTATTACGCCATAGCGGACGGACTGAAGGAGACCTTACGCTCCTCAGCGAACCCCTGGCGGGAGCCAAAGCCACCGTCCTCCCACCAGATGACCATCCTCCTGGCAGCACCCACAGGAGGCTCCCTCATGTGAATACGAAAATTCCTCAAGCGGATCGCTTGACACGGGTGAGCGGGTTTGGCAAGTTTGTGGTTCTTGTAAATGAGCGTCGGGGCGTGGCGCAGTCTGGTAGCGCACTGGCATGGGGTGCCAGTGGTCGGAGGTTCAAATCCTCTCGCCCCGACCATCTATAGCCGGCTTTCCAACGATTCTGGCTTCAGAAACATCCGATCGATGATCCCAAGGGTGTTTGCAAGCAACATCTCTGCCGTTGGGGAATGGGGTCGGCGGCAAGAGGCAATCCCATCTAGAGCCACTTTTTTCTGAAGAAATAGAACAGCATCCCAACCGCGACTATTGCCATCGCAATCAGAGCAGCATAATAGCCAAAACTCCACTCAAGCTCCGGCATGAACTTGAAATTCATACCGTAGATACCGGCGATGAACGTCAGCGGAATGAATATCGTGGCAATGATGGTGAGGACTTTCATCACCTCATTCATCTTATTACTGACGATCGAGAGATACGTGTCAAGCATCCCAGAGAGTGAATCCCTGAATGACTCAACGGTATCGATGATCTGAATGATATGATCATTAGCGTCTCTTAGGAAAAGGCCTGTGGATTCTTCGACCAGAGCGCTCTCAAGCCGCTGAAACCCGCTAATAACCTCTCTTAACGGCCAGATGCACCGCCTGATAAACATGATTTCTCGCTTCGATCGCCAGATGCCTTGAAGCGTCTCCTTTGATGGTTCGTCAAGAAGCTGCTCCTCCAGTTTCTCGATATCCTCACCCATTCGCTCTAGAATTGTGAAGTAATGGTCAACGATGGTGTCAATTAGACAATAGGCGAGATAATCGGCGCCTTTGAGCCTGATACGTCCCTTGCCGAAGCGTATCCTGTTTCGGATGCTGTCGAATACGTCCCCTTGACGTTCCTGAAAGGACAGAACGAATCTCTGCCCTAATATGATGCTGACCTGCTCGCTGATAACCTCGCCATCGCTTTCATTGAGATAGAGCATCTTCAGAACCACATAAATATAAGACTCGAATTCCTCCACCTTCGGATGTTGATGGATACTCACAATATCCTCGACGGTCAGTGAGTGCAGGTGGAGGCGCTCCGCAATCCGCTGGACGATCTCGGGCTTGTGAATGCCGTCCACATTGAGCCATCTGACAATCTCATCCTCAGGAAATGGGAAGCACTCTTTAGGACCATCTAATTCCCTTTCCTGAAATCGTGACTCGTCATATTCAAATAGCCGGATCCGTACCTTCTCCGCCTCTCTCTCTCCAGTGTATATGGGAGTCCCAGGTGGCAATCCTATTGTCTCAGATGGCTCATTGAATCGCTTGCGCATACGAATCCTCCCATCAACAAAGACATGCTATTCGCAGACATGCTGCACTACGCCGCCAAAAGAATCCGCGAATAAGGCATTCGACGCAAATACTAAACTGAGATTGGATGCCTGCAAATCCAGTAAGTACTACTGCTGCCGCCACGAGTGGCCTAGAAAGGCGATACCATGCGACTTACCCTCGCCCTGAATGCGGAATGGATAATGAGGCGGATGAAAGTCGAATGCGTCATAAGGCGTAGTGCCACCCGGCTTGAATATCGCGGCCGAAACTTTGTAATAGCCCTCTAGTAGGGGAAGCGAACTATATCCAATCTCAAACGAGCCGCGACCGGGCGCAATCGGCCGAGTGGGATACTCGTCCCAAATCGTGTTCGTGCCATAGACGTAGATGTTGTCCTCACGCCAGATAGCAACGCCGAAGACCGGCGCCTCGCACGCAACGTCCGCCATGTAATCAACTCGAACGGACATGGCCTCGCCTATCTTGAAAGAATTAGTGGGGCGGCCCTTTTCATCAAAAAGCGTTACCTTCTCAATCCTAATCGTCAGATCACCCCGTCGCCCGTGAATCTCGTCTTTCGCCTTATATCCATCCTTGCCTTTGAGTGTCGCGACGAAACCCTCCGCAACGTAAATGTCATACTCCCGCAGCACGTCCCGAACGGGGCCCATTGCCCTGATCTCGCCCTTGTGCAACCAGACGCAACGATCACAGAGCCGCTCGATGGCCCCCAGGTTGTGCGAGACAAAGATGATCGACTTGCCCTCGTTCTTGAACTCAATGATCTTGTTGAGCGACTTCTGCTGGAACGCCTCGTCACCTACAGCAAGCGCCTCGTCAATAATAAGCACGTCGGGATTGACGTGAACGGCAATGGCGAAGCCCAGGCGCACGTACATGCCGGATGAATAAGATTTGACCGGCATATCAATGAACTCCTCGAGCTCCGCAAAGCCCACAATCCGGTCGAAGCAGTCGTGTATCTGGCGCCTCTTCAGGCCGAGAATTGCACCGTTAAGATAGATATTCTCCCTGCCGGTCAATTCCGTGTGAAATCCGGCGCCGAGTTCCAGAAGGGCCGAGACGCGCCCATTGACGACAACCTGGCCCTCGTCTGGCTCAATAATCCCAGTCGCGAGCTTCAGGAGAGTGCTCTTTCCTGCCCCATTCTCGCCGATAATGCCGACGACGGAGCCCTCGGGAATCGAGAGCGAAAGGTCCTTTAGCGCCCAGAAGTCGCGCCCCCGGCCCTCAACGCCCCCGCCAAAACTTAGAAGGACAGACTTCAGGCTCGACGCATGGCCGCGCCGTAGAGTGTACTTCTCCGATACGCTGCAAAACTCAACTGCGTTCAAAACGGCCTCGGAAAATCATCTGCGGCGGAACTATTACTCATCGCTCAGCCATGTCGCGTCGCCCGCATAGTCGAAGAAGAGAGATTCGACCTCCGACAGGAATTCGAATTGTGTTCCGGGTGAGACTACCGCCCCAAAAAAGGCGTAGGTACCGACTGGGATTGGATTTTCGATGACATATTCAAAGAAGTTGTATGGGCCAAACTCGCTTTGTGCAGCAAGAGTCAACCGAATCGGTTGAGGAACATCGGAGAAGCTCGGATAGAAAAGCAACGTATCATCCCAGGGAAACCTAGCCGCGACATAAATATCGACATCGAGTTCATCCAGGTCGTTAATCAGAGAGCCAAAGAGCTTGACGGTCTGGCCGGTGTAGTACGTTGCCCTGTTTGAGCTCAGTTCTATAATCGGCTTTGCACTGCCCGAAATAGCAATGCTGTGATATTCTGACCAGGTCGATTCCGCGCCGTGCTCGTCTCCTGCAATCGCGCAGATGAAATATGTGTCAGCCCGCCTGTAATAGTGTGTAGCCGTCGCGGTACCCCAGCCGCTGTCGGAACCGTCTCCCCAGTCGAATAGAAACTCCACATCATCGCCCTCCGGGTCCTCCGCGCTTGTCGAGAAAACATAAACTGCATCAACAAGCCCCTCATCCGGCCCGCTCGGAACAGTAGGCTGGCTCGGAGCCTGATTGGGCATCGTTATCACAATCGATGCGGCGTCCGACCACGTCGATAGGCGCTCGCCGACGTCTCTAGCCCTCGCGATGACTTGAAACGTCCCCGGCGCCTCGTATGCGTGAGATCGCTGAGCTGCGCCCCAGTCCGTCAGCGCTCCGTCGCCCCAATTGAACATATACTCCATCTCGTCGCCGTCCGGGTCGTAGCTCGACGTTGAGAACTGGACGTTTTGGCCGATATAGGCTGCCACAGGCCCATTCGGCGGGGTCGGCTTGTACGGTGGTCTGTTACCCACTGAGATAACAATCGTGTGCGACTCGCTTAGTCCGGAGACGTTTCCATTCTCGTCCTTCGCCCTTGCCGCTACCCTATAAGTTCCAATCGACTCGTAGGTATGAGCCTGAATTGCGGGTCCCCAATCGGAGAGCGTCCCGTCGTCAAAATCGAACTGCAACAAGACATCATCGCCCTCCGGGTCCTCTGCGCTTGTCTCGAACTCAACCTCCACGCCACTATTACCCGTGTCTGGGGCATAAGGCGTACTCGGCATTGTCGGTGGCAAATTCGCCCCGTATCGATATTCACAGAGACCGTGATCGCGCGTCCCAAAGAGAACGTGCCCCCCACGGACAGCGGTCGATGTAACGCACGCGTTTGCTACCTCAACGTCGAAATCAACTGCATAATCGCCGTCAAAGCGAGTAATTCCAGACCGCAGACCAAACCACCTGAAACCAAAGTCATCTATGACAATGGCCCTTGCGTCCGCATCGAATATCAAACTCGTCCGGTCCTCCCAATACCCATTATCATAGCTGCACAACCCGTTCGGAGTTCCGACCCAGATAACTCCCGAGCGACAGGCGCCGAAGCCGTTGATATGGTCTGACATCAAAAGGGTGTTTGTCTGGTCAAAAACCGTCCACTCGTCATTGATAAGGATTGAGGCGCCGGCGTCCTTTGTGCCGACCCAGAGCTCACCATTTCCGCCGACCGACAGTGAGGTTATGCTGTCGGATGGGAGCCCGCTGCTTTCGACATCGAAAGTCTCCCAGGTTGCGCCGTCGAATGAGCATATTCCCCCGGCGTGTGTTCCGACCCAGACGAGATCATCAGGGCCGATAGCGATGGATACTACCCAGTCTTCTGCAAGGCCGGAATTCGCTGTTGTGAAGGACTCCCACTCGCCGCCATCAAGCATTGACAGCCCGACATCCGTCCCTATCCATATACGATTGCCAGAATCGCAGGCAAGCGCCTTGATCCTGTCACTTAGCACCTCCGAGTTCGCTTTTGTGTACGTTGTCCAATTTACGCCATAAACCACCGAAAGGCCGGAAGCCTCGGTTCCGACGTAAATCCGGCCGTCTCCGTCCAATGTCACGGCAGTCAATCTATTGCTCGTTATGCCGCAGTTGCTAGTAGTATAGGAGTGCCAGCCCTGGCAGAGCGCCAGAGAGCCGGCAATGATGACTGCTAGAATGCAAACAAAAACCAATTGCCTCATCACTTCTTACCCTCCTTATGTTCGAGAACCGAATCGCATAGTAAAAAAACAAGAGAGCACAGGTTAATGATTCTATATCCACATACTATATGGAATCAAACACAAGCTGCAATCGCCGAAAAATCAGCTTGACGCCGGCGGCTCTGGCCTTTGGAGCGCAGTGGCTTGACGCGGCAACACAGTTGATCGATAAGCCGTAACTTAACAGTCCACGTTTTTCATGCTGACAAAGCAATCCATTAAGAGTGGTGTCAAGCCACCACCAATGAAAGCGGCGTCAAGCCGCCCGCAGTCCGAAATCGCTCTGCACATCAGGCTCAATCTGATCTTGCGGGACAATCACCGACTCGGTGAAACGGCCAAACCGTGCGCAAATTGTTAAGACAGCGTCTAATCATCGTCCCGGCCAAATCCCCCGCCACCGGGTGTGCTGATGCTGATTATATCTCCCGCGCTCATATTGACCATTGCCTTCGATGGCAGCTCCCGGGCGACGCCACCTTTAATCAGCATGTTCGCGCCTCGCTTGCCCGGCTCGCCGCCGTTGAGGCCATAAGGCGCGAAGACACGGCGCTCCGAGATGATCGAGGCGCTCATCTCGCAGAGCGATTCGATCTCGCGGATTGTGCCGTCTCCGCCTTTGAATCTCCCGGCGCCACCGGAGCCTTTGCGGATTGCGTAGCGTCGGACCCTTAGAGGAAAGGCTCTCTCCAGGGCCTCAATTGGGGTGTTCATCGTATTTGTCATGTGAGTGTGAACCGCGGAATCGCCATCAATGCCAGGACAGGCGCCCATTCCGCCGCCAATCGTCTCGTAATAGGCGAAACACTCACCGGTTTCGGGGATTGTCCCGCCAAGCGTGAGGTTGTTCATTGAGCCGCATGACGCCGCTGGTATGCGGTCTGGGAGCGCTTCCTGAATCGCCCCGAGGACGACGTCAACGATTCTCTGCGAGGTCTCAACGTTCCCGGCGGATACGGCAGATGGAAACTGCGCGTTCAGCACGCTACCCTCCTCGGCAATGACCCTCACCGGACGCATTCCGCCCGCATTGAACGGAATGTCGAGATTCACAAGGCATCTTACAACGTAATAGACCGCCGATGTCGTCACGGCCATGTTGGCGTTGACGCTGCCCTGAACCTGAGGGCTGCTCCCTGAAAAATCGACAGTCAGCTCTTCCCCGTTCACTTCAACTGCGACGCGAATTAGCACCGAC
Source organism: bacterium (assembly GCA_021160245.1). Lineage (GTDB taxonomy): Bacteria > B130-G9 > B130-G9 > B130-G9 > B130-G9 > JAGHCW01. Next base: position 6,782 of record JAGHCW010000154.1, read on the forward strand.
TCAGTTGAGACGCCGTCGTCATCAAGGAAGTCCTCGAACTCATATCGACCATCCGGTATCCCCCCGATCGCGACTCTCGTCGCTTTCTCAGAATAATCCTGAAGCGCCTCCGCATGCGCCATCATACTGAGTCGCCCATGCCGCGCCTCGATCTCGCAAAGCCGCTTGATGCCTACTCTAATGGAGCCTATTTGGGCCTCGATGTCCCCAAGTCGCTCATTTGGCGTTCTCACATTTGCGAGAAACACGGATAGCGCATCCTCCTGCAGGACTCCACTGCGAACGAGGTGAACCGGCGGAATTCGGATGCCCTCTTGATGAATGTCAGTCGCAACGAGCATGGAGCCCAGCATCGCGCCGCCGACGTCTGAATGATGCGCCCGATTGGCAACGTAAAACTCCGGGACCTCCGTATTATCGATGAATGCAGCTCCCACAAGCGTAATGTCCGGAAGATGGCTGCCACCGCAATAGGGATCGTTCAGCATCACTATGTCGCCAGCGGCCATTGGCTTCCTCGCAATCGCCGCTTTGACCGAGGCGGGCGTTGCGCCGAGATGAACCGGTATATGAGCCGCTTGAGCAACCATATCGCCTGATGAATCAAAGACCGCTGCAGACAAGTCCCTCCGCTCTTTGATATTGGGCGAGAAAGCAGTGCGCAAGAGCGACTCGCCCATCTCCTCTGCGACGGAGGAGAAGAGATTCCGAAAGATGGTGAGTGATATCGGGTCAATCTCAATGGTCATAATTTAGCATAATATCAAATGATGCCGCCGCGTCTATCACATGTTTTGGAGGAGACTTCGCAGAAGAGGGGAGCTCATCGCGTGTCTCCTCTTGCGTCATCTTTGATTTCTGAATATGGTAGAATAGTTCGGAATGTCCGAATTGGGATGTTAACAGGAGGGAATTGGCATGACAGAAACCGGGGCCCATGAATCGGTCTCACTTGAGCAGCTTCTTAGAACGATGCTCAAAAGAGGAGGGTCTGATCTTCATATTGTCCCGGGAACGCCGCCCAGTCTGCGGATTGAGGGTAAGATAGAATCTCTGTCCATGGCGCCGTTTGGAACGCTTGAGTCCGAGCAGATGTGTTTTGGGATCCTGAACGATGACCAGAGGGCGAGATTCGACAGCAATAAGTCTATCAACATCAGCTTCGGCATCGCGGGTCTTGCGCGATTCAGAGCATGGCTCTACAGGCAGAAAGGAAGCGTCTGCGGGGCATTCACCGAGATCATCAAGGACACAATCGCGGCAGAGAAACTATCTCTTCCTTCGACTTTCTTTGAAATGCTCGATAGGAAATCGGGATTGCTGCTTATCACCGGGCCTCCGGGCTCTGGCAAGACAACCGTTTGGGCGTCGGCGATAGACTTCCTCAATACACGGAAGAGCCTACACATAAGGACGATCCAGGATCCGATTTGCGTGCTCTTTCAGCACAAGAAGAGTATTGTAACGCAGGTTGAGATCGCCTCCGACTCACCGTCGCTGAAGCAGGCTCTTGCTGACTGTCTAGAGCACGATTTGGATGTTGTGGGGGTCTCTGACGTCGGCTCTTATGACGCTTTAGTCGGCTGTTTGCAGCTCGTCGAATGCGGCGCGCTGGTGATTGCCTCCGCGCAAGCGCCAAGCTGTCAATCCTGCGTCAACATACTCATCGACCACGCGCCTCCAGGCCGCCGGTCGGCTGTGCGCAACTCCCTCGCCCGTAATCTTGCGGGCATCACTTGCCAACATCTTGTGCCAAAGAGAGACGGCCAGGGGCGTTCTCTGGCGATGGAAATGCTGGTCGGAACTCCCGACGTTCAGCAGATGATAAGGAATGATACGCCGATGCTGTTTTCTCTCATGCAGAGCGGAACAGACGGAATGCAGACGAAAGACCAGGCGATTCTGAGCCTATACAAGGAGAATGCAATCGACTACGGGACTGCTTTTGACCTTATGGACGACCTGGGCCCCCTCTTAAAGGCGAACAAATAACACAATTCCAGAATAGCGCTTGACCGTTCAAAGCTACACATTTAGTATTATTAACTGGAGCAAGCACAAAGTGAGGGCACGGTAGCGAATGAAACCGGTTAAGGGGAGAATCCGCAGGACCTTCGTCGCGGGTCTTTTGGTTCTAATACCAATATCGATAACCTTCTTCTTGGTCTTCACGCTGGTTCAATGGACAGATGGCCTTCTGGAACTCGCGCTGCCGCTTCCGCGAGTTGTTGCGCTGCCCGGCTTGGGTCTCATTGTGCTGATGGCTCTGATATTCGCCGTAGGCCTCGTCGCGACGAATTTCATGGGCAAAAAGATCGTCGCGTTCGGCGAACGTATCCTGACCAGCATCCCCGTAATCAGGAGTGTCTATGTTGGCGCAAAAACGCTCGTTGAGGCATTCTCAATTCCCTCGATGTCCGCGTTTAGGCAGGTTGTTCTAATCGAGTACCCCCGCCGCGGAATGTGGGTCTTGGGCTTCGTCACAAGAAGCGTAAGCGAGGACGGCACTGGCATCGCCGGCGGAGGCAAGCTCAACATCTTCATTCCAACATCGCCGAATCCCACATCAGGCATGGTCGTGGTTATCCCGACTGACGAGGCGATATTTCTTGACCTATCGGTGAGAGAGGCCATAGAGTTCATTGTGTCAGGAGGCGTTTTGTCTCCAGCGGGTCAACCGTCGGAATCAGGAGCTCCTGACCGTATAGAACCGCTGCCCTGGCCCGAGCGCTCCGTGTTTGGCGGGCTGGCTGGAAGAGCTGAATCAAAGGTGAATCTGCCGGACCCCAGGGCTATCTAATTGGCCTCAAGATTCGGAATGTACAAGTCCGCGAATTGATATTTTGAGAATAGCAACACATTTACTGGAGCTAGCTATCAGGAGCGCTTGTATAGCTTATGAATCTGCTGCAATAACAAGAATAAGCACATAAAATAGGGGATTAGATATGTCACAGGCCAAGCGTGTGCTAGTGGTTGACGACGAAGAATCCGTGCGTGCGGTGCTCTCCAGGTTTCTGACAAAGCAAGGTATTAGCTTTGAGTGTGCAGATTCGGGGGAGAATGCCATCCAGTGTCTTCAAATGGAAGATTTCGATTTCGTCATAACTGATCTGATGATGCCGGATATTGATGGCCTAGAACTCCTCCGGAGAATCAAAACCAAGAACCATAAGATGCCGGTCGCCATAATAACTGGATTCGGGACCTTGGAGATCGCCGTTGAGGCTTTAAGAAGCGGCGCGGTCGATTTCATCAAGAAACCATTTGACTTCAAACACATCAGCCAACTACTGGCTAAGGTATTCGACCGACAGGAACGAGAGACAAGCCAGCAAAAGGCGATTAGCCACATTACTTCGGCAGCTCTCATATTGCCAAATGACATCTCAGTCTTGGAGTCCGCCGGAACAATTGCCTCAGCGGCGCTTGAGGGCCTGCCTGAATACAACGGCGTTTGCCTCGCCATTATAGAGTCGCTTACCAATGCCATGGAGCATGGGAACCTCGAGATCACTCACGAGGAAAAAGACGAGGCAATATCAAATGGCAACTTCCATGAAATCGAAAGGAGCAGGCGAGATAATCCTAAATTGGGTCAACGGAAGATATTCCTGAGATTTAGCTTAACCGGTGAGACCTTCACATGTGTAATCCGCGATGAGGGAAACGGATTTGACTGGAAGAATCTCCCCGATCCGAGAACACCGGAGAATATCTTCAATGCCAGTGGCCGAGGTGTCTTGCTCATTCGCTGCTACATGGATGACGTGAGCTGGAACGAAAAGGGCAACGAAATCACAATGACCAAGAAGCTCGGAAAATAAAGCGATTGATAGGCGGAACATCTCTTCTCATTCGTTGCAGGACTGGCTTTCAGAGGCATTCTAGTGAGTGCATTTCACGCTGTTGCTACTTGATCACGATTCCTATGAGGCAAGATGCGGCGGTTGGCCTTGTGTCTGCCCGAATATATAGATGGGTGGAGACATGCCCCCAGATTCGACCTGTCAGACAACATCAGGAAGCTCGCCCGTAAGGACCGGACTCGATCTTTTTGCTGAGAATGCTCCTCACCAAGGACTGTCAATAGGCCTCGTCTGCAATCAGGCCTCGGTAACGTATGATCTGCGGCATTGCATCGACGTCATCACGGAACGTAGCGGCAATTGCATCCGCGTGATTTTTGCTCCGGAGCATGGTGTTTTTGGCGATCAGCAGGCCCAAGAGGCGGTTCGAGATGGCCGCGATGAGAGAGATGGCCCAGCTCTCAAGACCATATACGGCCATCATCTTGCCCCTGACCAAGAGATGTTGGGGGAAATCGACACGCTGGTCTTTGATCTCCAGGATATCGGGGCGAGGTACTACACCTTCGTATGGACAATGCTCCACTGTATGCGAGCGTGCAAGGTCGCAAGAACACCTATTGTAGTTCTCGACAGGCCCAACCCTCTCAACGGCATAACGCTTGAAGGCAACATGCTTGACGGCCGCTTCGCCTCGTTCGTCGGGATGCACCCGATACCAATTCGGCACGGGATGACCATCGGGGAGCTTGGGGGACTTCTCAACTCTGAGCAGGCCATTCATTGCGACCTGCGCGTTGTGAAGATGAAAAACTGGGAAAGGAACACATATTTTAATGAGACCGGGCTCATTTGGATTCAACCATCGCCGAACATGCCCACACTTGACACGGCCTTAGTCTATCCCGGTATGTGCTTACTTGAGGGGACCAACATCTCCGAAGGACGTGGAACAACCCGGCCGTTTGAGCTATTTGGGGCGCCATTCATTGACGCGGATGCTCTTGTCAAAAGGCTCGATTCCCTGATGCTGCCGGGCGTGCGTTTTCTAAAAGCCGGCTTCAGACCCACGTTCGACAAATACTCCGGGAAGCTCTGCCGAGGCGTTCAACTCCATGTCTTGAACAAAGAGACCTTCAAGTCGTATTTGACTGGAATTGCTGTGGTGTCCGCCGTTAGGCAGCTGCATCCCGAGCATTTTCAGTGGAAGACGCCACCATACGAGTTCGAGACCGAGAGGCTACCATTCGACATTCTAACAGGGACGGACAAGATAAGGCTGGCGATCGAAAGCGACATGCCAATCGACCAAATAGAGTCTGGGTGGCAGCAAGAACTGGAGCAATTCCGCAGCTTGAGGGAGAAGTTCCTGCTATATTGATGGCCGGCTTTGGGGGCTTTCGCTGCGGCTTAGCTCCCCTATTCATTGTGACGCAGAACGTGACATGGCCACAATGATGCTAATCTGCATCTCTGGCATTCGGCCTAAATCTTGACTTCTGGCCGTTTCATGTTTATATGAGTATTGCTCCGGGGTTTCTCCATGATTACAGATTCGCTTGATGGAAAAGGCCTAAGAGAGGAAGATGAAAAAAGGCAGCAATAACAGGGTAATTGATGGCCGCTACGAGGTCTTGTCGCGCATAGGAGAGGGCGGGTCCAGTGTGGTTTACAAGGCCTTCGACCGAAGTCTAGGTCGGGTTCTTGCCCTGAAGGAACTCTCGCGCGCGCAGATGACGAGCTCGGGATTCAGCTGGCGATTCAAGCAAGAATTCATGCTCACCGCTCGACTTCGGCACCCTCACGTTGTCAGTGTCTATGACTTTGGGACGACCTCGGATGGCAGATACTACTTCACAATGGACTTCGTGGAGGGGCGCTCAATCACGGACTGGTGTCGGGGGAAAGACACAAAGACCATAACCCCCTTGCTCCTTCAGGTGGCGATTGCCCTCGGCTATATACACTCACGCCAAGTGGTCCACGGCGACATAAAACCGAGTAACGTCATGATCTGCCACAAGCCACCACAGGATAGCGGTCTGCCCCTTTCGAACTCAGAGCTTTATGATCACGGCTTCGCTGTCCTGATGGATTTTGGTCTGAGCAGCGTTCTCTCACAGCCATCTCTCTGCACCAGCGGAACCGTCGAGTACATGGCCCCAGAGCGGTTCTTGGGCTCATCTCCTGAGCGGCGGTCGGACCTCTATTCGGTTGGGGTCCTGTTTTACGAGATTCTATCTGGGAATCTGCCTTTCTCTTCTAATACAATCGAAGGCTTCATAGAGCATCATCTGAAGACTGAGCCTGTTTCGCTCTCAACCATCGCGCCGGACACGCCACATCAGCTCTCAGAGATTGTGGCGAGCCTACTTGCAAAGCGACCCAGACAGCGCATCGTCTCGGCTGCCGCGCTCGTAACTCGTCTCTCAGATATGCTCGGAACGCGCGTCCCAAAAGGACTCGCTACGCGCCCCGACGTATGGCCAAAACAACTCTTCGGCCGCGATGAGTCGCTCAAAAAATCGCAGAAGCTGATCTTGGGTCGCCTCAGTGGCTCAGCCTACTCAGCGATGTTCAACGAAGAACCCCCCTTCTCCCTGCAGGAGTATCACGATCGCCTCCTCGCGGTCCGGGTTCAAGGCGCGAGTGGCTCTGGCAAGACGGCCTTTCTGGATTTGATGAAGTCAGAGCTGCAGCTTGTCGAGCTCAGCACGATGGTCTCGCCACCAGGTTCACGGGTCCTAGACGCGTCGAGTTTCATCTCCACTACGCTTGCAAGCGTGGGTATTACACATGTAGAGGCAGAAGGCAAAACGGCTGCTTTGGGCCAAGCGCCCGCGAAGCAAATTAGAATAGCCAGACCGCCGGAGAGCGCTTGGCCGAAATTGCTGAAGGACTTTGCCGACCAAGTGGTTGCGGCATCTCAAGCTCGTCCGCTTGTTTGGATGCTGGACGACTACGATCTACTGGATGAGAAATGCAAGCAGACACTTGCCGTTGTTGTTCGAGCAGCGTGTAGGATGCATGCGGGCCGGAGAATAGCAATCGTGCTGACAAGCGCTTTGGGCGCGGGGACGGAGCTCGATGAGCTCTCCGATGCTGTGGACACGGAATCTATCGAAATGCTCCCTCTGGACGAGACTCAGGTCTCGGAGTGGCTTGACGCCGCGTTCATGCCGAACTCGTTTCCGGCCAAAGTCGCCACAGCAGTCCACAACAAGACCGACGGCTTGCCTGCCATTGTGGGCCTCTGTATCGAGGCGATTGCTGAAAAGGACATGGTCTTCCTACACGACGGGCACTTCGAGATCAAGATGCAGCGCCTCAACGAGCTATCCGTGCCAAAAAGCGTAGCGCAGGTTTTTGAGTCGAGGATTTCCCGTCTGACTAATGTAGCCAAGTCCGTTCTTGTGAAGGCCGCTGTTCTAGGAGAGCCATTCTCGCCAGCGCTGATGATAGGACTTGGAGGGACCTCAACCTCGGCTATGCTTGAGGGAGTTGATGAGCTATCGAAGTTCGGTCTGATTGTGGCATCTGGTGAGAACAAGGAGACTGCGCGTTATTCGCTCCCAAGTCGCGCCGTGGCCGACGCGGTCACCGCAAGGCTTTCCGCAGAGGAGAATGCCGCAATTCATCGGCTCATTGCGGAGGGTTGCATCGCTCTTGCCGCAAAATTTAAGGTCGATAAGTCTGGGCCGACGGAAGCTGTCAACGAGGCCGGTCCAGAGGGATTCGCACACCTAAAAGCAATCGGCGCGGTCCATGCGGCGATTGCAGGTTTAAGCGATACTCTAAGCAACGAGTACGAGGGGGCTTACGCTTTTCTACAGAGTCGATTCAGGCATGATGACGCAAGGGCAATCACAAAGAGCATGATAATTCAGGCGAAGGAGGCTTCAGACGCCGCTCTTCTTCAAAAACTACATCTCAGGCTTGGACATCTTAATTTTATACTCGGTGATCTCGACGAGTCAATCGCGGCCTTCGAATCGGGGCTCTCCCGCTCAAGCGAGGCGACCTGCGATCTCACGGGCGAAGTCGAGGCAGTTTGCAGGCTGGGTATCATCTACTGCGGCCGGGGCAAGTGCGAGGAGGCGCGCGAGCTCTATATGAACATGGTCAAGCGACTTGAGGCCTCGAGTTGCGACTTGCCGAATGAAGCGACCATTTTCTCCTCAATTGCACGACTCTATACTTTCCTTGGGCAGAGCTATTTTGGGCAAAACGACCACGATTCGGCGAGGGTCGCCTTCGAGAAAGCTCTGGGCGCAATACCGGCGCCAATTCTTCAATCCCTTGAGACTGATGAGGCGCAAAGCGAGAGCGATCTCCCACCTGCCGGCGCCGACTACCTTCCCAGACTGTTTCGGAATCTAGCGATAATTGAGGATACTGCCGACCATTTTCAGCAGGCCAAAGTGCTTAGCCTAAAGGCGATACGCGCCGACGCGCTTGTGCAGGATATGTCCGAGCATGCCCGAAACCTCGTAACTCATGGCATGATCAGCCAACATCTAAGGGAATACGACGAGGCGGAGAGAGCGTACAATGAGGCGCTTGAGTTCTTCGGGAACGAGGGCTTCAAAGAGGGCATTCTGGTCGTTCGGAATAATCTCGCCTCAATACTCGAGACAAGGGGTCGATTAAAGGCAACAGCGTTTCAGTTTGAGCAGGCCCTTACCACTGCGAAACAGCTGGGAAACAAGTACGCGATAGCATGGACACTCCGCAATCTCGGATATATGCTGTTCCAGCAGGGCTGGTTAAACGAGGCGAAGCGCAAGGAGAAGGAGAGTCTCGCCCTCTGCAAGGAGAATGGATTTCACGAGGTGAGTATTTGGTGTCATCTTGACACGATCGACATCTCGCTAATAGAGGGGGAGATTGGCGCCGCAAAATCAGCGTTGAGGATGGCGCGGAAATCAGCTCCGAAAATCGATAGCCAGTCCCTTACGCTGAGAATTGACCTCGCCGAATCGAGCATCGCCAATGCCGAGCTCAATTTCGGACGAGCCAGCGTAATGGCATCCCGGGTCCTTCCGAATTCGCAGCATCTGGAGGACTCCGATATCGCGTGGGCGCACCGCGAGCGCTCAAAGGCGGCATTGGGATTAGGTGAATTCGACTCGGCGATGCGCGACATCTCGGAATGTCTTAAGATTGCCCACGCCTCACTTGGGATCAGAGATAAGGCGCTTTGTCTTGCGCTCTCCGCCAGGGCGAAGGAGGCTATGTCCGACGTTCAAGGAGCGACCGATGATGCCCGTTCGGCGATTGACTTGTTCAAGGAGATGGAGGCATTCCTGGATGTGGGGCATCTGGCTGAATATCTCTCTTCTCTTCTGCTCAAGCTCGAAAGCCGACAAGAGGCGCTTCTCATGCTTGAGCTCGCTCGAGACCAGTTCGCCGGGCTGGACATGAGGGACGAGGCTGCGCGGCTGGACGATCGCATCGAGACTATAAGATGGGGGCACGAGGCGCAGGATAGCCGTGGCTCGCTCGCTGCAAAGGCCTTCTATGAGGTAACACGGCTCTTTGAGTCTCTCGATGATCTTGATGAGCTGCTCAACTGCGTGATGGACGCCATTATTGAGATATTAGGCGCGGAGCGTGGTTTGATAATGCTCAAGCATCCTGATACAGGGGCTCTTAAAACGCGAGTGGCCCGTAACGTCGATAAGGAGACGATTGCGGATGTGAGGCGGATTAGCAAGAGCGTCGTCCAGCGCGTGGTTGATCTCGGCAAGCCAATTGTAACAACAAATGCGCAGAGTGACCCTAGGTTCCAGCAAAGCAAGAGCGTGTCGCTATTCGACATAAGATCGATTGTCTGCGTGCCATTGGTTATAGGGAAAGAGGTTGCGGGCACGCTCTATGTGGATAGCAGTTTGTCGGCCACCGTATTCACAAAGGAGGACCTATACTTGCTCTCGGCGTTCGCAACACAGGCCTCAATGGCAATAGAGAATGCTATGCTGCTTGAGAGGCTGAAGCGGCATAAGGACGTTCTTGTTGCAGAGAACATTGAGCTGAGAGAGGCCGTTGCGACGAATTTGGTCTTCTGCGATATTGCAGGCGAGAGCTCGGCAATGCGCAATGTATTCAAAAAGATCGAGCAGGTGGCGGATGCCGACGTCAACGTCCTTGTTAATGGCGAGAGCGGCACAGGAAAGGAATTGGTCGCGAGGGCAATCCACTTCAGCGGAAAGAGGAAGGACAAGCCCTTCATCAAAGTCAATTGCGCCGCGATTCCAGAGAGCCTCATGGAGAATGAGCTGTTTGGGCACGAGAAGGGCGCTTACACAAGCGCGGACGCTTTGAAGATAGGCAAGTTTGAGGCTGCGAATGGGGGTTCACTATTTCTTGACGAGATCGGCGATCTTCCGCTTGGTCTCCAAGCCAAGCTGCTCACAGCGATTGAGAACAAGGAGTTCCAGAGAGTTGGTGGAACGCAGACCATCCATGTTGACGTGAGGATTCTCACGGCGACGAATAAGGACCTCAAAAAGCTTATTGGACGCAAGGTGTTTAGAAAGGATTTATTTTACAGGATCAACGAGATGCCGATATGGCTTGCCCCACTACGGCAGAGGAAGGAGGACATTCCGTGTTTGGTGGAGCATTTCATGGGCAAGTACCGGGATGAGTTCAACTCGCCACTCAAAGAGATCAGCGGAGCCGCGTTCTCGCGCCTCATGCAGTACGATTGGCCCGGTAACGTGCGGGAGCTTGAGAGCGCGATAAAGCGGGCCTTGATAGAGGTCTCGGAGCCTGTCTTGGGTGAGCATCATCTCGGTTATCTGCCTCTTCACGCAACCGGCGGTGATGGGACGCCGCGCGAACAGATGACGCACCTCATTGAGTCTCTTTCTGATGACGATGTTGAGCTGAAGGAAATGCTCTCGCTGCTGGAGGAGGGCATCCTGAGGCAAGCTATTGAGATAAGAGGTTGGAGCATAAGAAAAACTGCCCAACATTTGGGTATATCGAGAAATACTCTTAAAGCGAAGCTCGCTAGCCACAACATAGAAATATCGGGTGCATGAGACAATGACTAGCAATGATCAGAGTTCAATTCGGGAGATTATTTACAAAAAGGACTTCAAAAGGCTGCCCAGTGGGCTCTCTCTCTCAGCGGATGGCTCTCACACGTCCCTGATCGTGCCGAACCACGAAGTGATGATGCTCGATCCTTACGGCAAGGTGCTCTGGAAGGGGAATGTGGAAGGCAACGTCTCCCACGTCTATACAACGGCTGATGCATCTATCACGGTCGTTAGCACAACTCGGGGGCTTTTTTACTTCGATAAACAGGGCAAAGAAATCCGTAGCATCAAGGAGCCCGTCTCGAGGGCTATCGTCGAGGCAAATGGGAGGTTCACATTCTTCTGCATCTCGGACAGCGTCAAGGTATCGTCCTCAATATCTCTTCACGATTCGCTCAAGAAGGGCTTTCTTCAAAGGAAACCCGGCGCGGTAGTCTGGAAGGCAAAATTCGATGAACTAATTCAATTCATAGGCGCCTCTCGCGATTGTAGCGCGGTGGTGGCCGGCTTCTCGAGGCGCGTTCTCAGTTTGGATTCCAATCAGAACGTGCGCTTCGACCTGAAGGTCTCCTCCACGATCAAGGGATTGGCGGTCAACTCGGACGCGTCGCACATTGTCTTTTCGACAGCGGACGGCCGCGTGACGTCTCTTCACGGGGACGGCAGCGCGCGATTTGTGGCCGACCTGGGTGAAGATATTGGTCCTCTGGACATAAGCGCGGACGGACGCTTAACCATTGCGCCCGCAAGGTCAAAGCCCGCTATTCTGCTACTCGACAACGCAGGTAATGTGCTGTGGCGTTTTGTGGTTCCCAGGCCGATGAATGTCCGCATCTCGGATGAAGGCTCGGTTTTCGTCGTCTGCTGCGCGGACGGGCAGTTCCTTGCCTGCGGAAACTACTATCTAGACGCTGACTCCCGAATCGAGCACGCGCTCAAGATGATCGGGAAGAAAGAGCACACCAGACTCTGCCTTAGGGCGATGCTAACCGAGGGGGAGAATGGTCTTTCAGCCTTGCTAGGAGCCATTAAAGACGGCCTAGTTCAGGACGACGCGTGCAAATTCATAGGGCGCTTCTCAGATGAGTCGCTCCGTGATTTCACTCGGGCGGCTATTCTATACAATACGTCGGATCGGCTCTTCGGATGCTTCGCGTCGTTTTATGAACGGGCATTGCCCTTTTTGTTGCGCGAGCTTGCAGATATGGAGGACGCAAAGAGTCGCGCTTTTCTGGCGAAGCTAGACGCGTCGGCCTCGGCCACAGAAGACGCCAGGCTCTATGACCTTCTTGGTCTTCTGCACTTGGGTCAGGGGAAGATGCAGATGGCGCTTAAGTATTTTTACAAAGCAGCAGGCATGGATGACGCGCCGGAGGAGGCCGCCGAGCATCTCCGAAAGGCCATAGAGGAAAATGCGTCACAGAAATCCACTACGAGTATCGACTTGCTATTCACCAAGTTCATCAAGCCGAATGAGATGTGATTCTGAAAAGAAATAAACGGCGACTCAATCATCGGTGCGTATGAGGCGCCTACCACTTTTGCATTAGGGAGTGATTTTGCGGTGACAGAAGACATGAAAGGGCGCGACTATGTCCGAGGCGCCTTCAAAAGACAGAGAATGAGCAGGTTTGCGGCGTATCCCGTGCTGGGCGCGGTTAGCGCCAAGTTTCATGGGATCACGATCAGGGAGTTTCTGACGGACGCTGCGAAGTTCGCAGCAGCTCAGATAGAGGCTTGCGAGCGATTTGAGCCGGACATAATCGTGATGATGGCAGACCTCGTTATGGAGCCGGAGGCCATGGGCCAGAAGGTTGATTACTTCGATGATCGCATGAACCAACAGCGAGGCTACCTCCTAGAGGACAAGTCCAAGTTGGCCAGGCTCTCCGTGCCCAACCCGAGCGCGGACGGAAGGATGCCCTTCTACTTGGAAGCCTGTTCTCGTGTCTCCCAGGCAGGCCTTGATGCCGCCATCGGAAATGTCATCAACGGGCCGTGGTCGCTCGCTTGCGAACTGCGGGGAGCCGAGAAGATTATCCTCGACACTTTCGATGACCCAGACTTCGTCAAACAACTCATGCAATTCTCAACCGAGGTCGTCAAGTCCTTTGGCGAGGCGGCTGCCAACACCGGCACCGGCATTAGCCTATCGGAGGCGCCCGCCTCGTGCAGTCTCATCTCGCCATCAATCTACAGGGAATTCGTGATGCCCTATCACAAAGAGGTCGTTGACCATTTTAGCGCCCAAAAGAAGGGCATAACGATTCACGTCTGCGGATTCATAGACCCGATCATGGAAATGCTCGTTGATACCGGCCCGGCCGCGATCAGCTTTGACGCGCCGTCGTCGCTCCCGATGATGCTCTCGGCCTCAAATGAAAGGACCGTTGTGATTGGCAACGTCCCCACAACGCAGTTCCTAAGTGACGATAGGGACGCGATGCACAAGGCCGTCAATCAGTGCAAGGAAGCGGCCGTGAATGCGAACGCTTTTATCGTCGCATCCGGCTGCGAGGTGCCCATACCGTCGACAGCTAAAAGCATCGAGTATTTCATGGAGGCCGCAAGACAACCCAGATAAATTTCTTGCGCTCTGAATCTTTTCCGATGATGTCAGGCGGGCTTTCCAGCCCAGTGCAGGGCGGGCTTTCCAGCCTGCCTACCGTAGAGCTCAGCCTGCTCCACTCGCCTCACAGACGGCAATCAGGAGAAGAAACGAAGTAGCCTTAGGATGCCCTGCTTCGGGAAATCGGCGCTCATCTCTGATGTCAACATCGCCCTGTTCTTGACGAACCAATCATACGTGTTGTTGAGCGCGTCAACAGCGCTTATTCTCGGTTGCCAACCCAAGAGACGCTTGGCCTTTGAGCAATCCAGGAGGAAGTCCTTGTCCGCTATCAAATAATGTTCCGTCCCAAGCGGCGAGAGACGAAGCGCGTCAAGAACCACCAGGCATAGTCTGGCTAGAAAACCAGGAATTCGCACAATTTTCGATCCGGTGCCCGCATTTTCGACAAGGGAGTTCATCTGATCAATGAGCAGAGGTGTGTCGTCGGCGCCGATGTTGAATATCTCGCCCGACACGTCTTTTTCCCATGCAAGTATGCACGCCTCAATCAGGTCTTGGTATGCGAGCATCTGAAAGCGGTTCTGACCTTTGCCGATGATGTAAATCCGCTTGCCCATTCTCACCCAATCAAAGAGAATCGTGAGCAGCCCCAATCGCCCCGCTCCGATGATAAACCGAGGGCGGATTATATTTATCTCTTGGCCTCGCTCCATGTATCGCCGACATGCTTCTTCGGCGGCCAGCTTGCTGCGCCCATAATCGCCCATCGGCGCGGTTCGACAAGTCTCATCGCATCCGATTCTCTCTGGCTTGCCGTAAACAATACTGCTGGATACATGAACGATTCGCTTCACGCCGGCTGCCTGGGCGGCTTCGAGCACATTCTCGGTGCCCTCAACATTGACCTTCCAAAAAAGCCTCCCGGCGCGCGAGCATGGCAGCAGGGATACGAGATTGAAGACGGCATCAACGCCTCGCATCGCGCTTTTCAGGGCGTCTTTATCACCCACATCACCGTGAACGACATCGAGATTGGGATGAGCCAGGTCAAGATCAGTCCGAACATCAAAGACACGAACTCTCTCCCCTCGCTCAAGAAGCGCTTTAGCCAGGTTCTTGCCAACAAAACCGGCGCCTCCAGCAACCAGTAACATAGTCCATTCCTCGTCTCTTGAGGCGCCGGAGCACCCCGATTCACGCTCAACCGGAGGAGATCACGCTCGATGGGAGCATACCCATCTTGATCGCCCATTCAATGGCTTCCATATACCCTCTTTTGATGCCGTAATTCGGCTCCATTCCAAGAATATCAATGGACTTCTGAGGATCGCATCCGACATTCCGGACGGTCTCGCCAACAATGTGGAAGTTCTCGGAGTATATACCGAAATTGTTGATAGCGACATCAATATGCTCGCAGAGATTGCCGAGAATGGCCGGTATGAAAAGCGGCGTGAGCGCTACGCCCAAGATGTCGGCCAGCGCCTGATATATGAGCAAGGTCGAATAAGGCTCCTTGTCAGATATCCAAGACAGCTCGCCGTTTGCCTCGTCCTTCTTTTCGGCCAGCAAGATGGCGTCAACGAGCGACTCGACGTTGGTGAGACTCCTCAGATGGTGGCCATCACCAAATATGGGCGGTCGCCCGCCTTTCACCATGTTGATGAGCTTGACCATCCTGCCGGACATTCGTGGGCCAAAATACATACAAGGCCTCAAGATCACGCATTGCATTCCGTTCTTGCCATGAGCTTCCATGACGGAAATTTCAGCAGCCCGCTTGCTCCTGCCATAAGGACTCTCCGGCCTACACGGGCCGGTCTCGGTCATCAGCGTATCGCGGTCTTTGTTAAAGCCCTGGGCCGCGTTGCTGCTAATGTGTATGAACTTTTTTACCCCAGATTCAAGCGCCTCGGCCAGGACGTTTCGCGTGCCCTGGGTGTTTATCTCGTGAAACTCATTGGCCTTCTTCGGATGAATTATTCCTGCGCAGTGGACAACCGTATGGACATCGTTTGCAGCCCCCTTCAGACTGCTGGCGTTCCGGACATCGCCAAAGATGATGTCCTTGACACCAAATCCCTGAAGCTCCGTCGTGTTCGAACCACGCATGGTGAAGCAACGAATGTCGCGCTTACCCAAGGCAAGCCTCTCGACGAGTGTCGTTCCCAACCAGCCCGGAGCCCCCGTTACAAGAACTCTCATCTAGCACCTCCTGAAAACATCTCAAACAAATGACCAATAGTTGAATTCGGAGAAGGCAACCGGCTGACCAATTTGCCGTTCGCCCGGAATGCTCATTGTCTCTTCAGTTCGCTCATTGTCAAGTTCTATTTTATTGACAAGAGGTCAAGGTTTGGTAGCGTCAAGACTGATTATCCCTGTTGTGAGCCAATGTATCGGACAAGACAGATGACAAATGAGCGAATGAAAACTCCCTGGATGCTGGTTCTGTTCGGAGCGCTAGCCGCCAGCAGCCTGTTAATCTTCTCCAATGTCATCGACTCCTTCTTCATGGGCGAGACGCTCGATTACCTCGGCCTTGTGAATGCCCGCATATTCTTCCACAATCTATGGGGCGACACGGCCTATATGAGCGCTCATTACGCAAGATGCGCCGTCCGAGCCCAATGGGGCATTGAGCAGTTCCTATTCGGAAGCAACCCGGTCGGATATCACATAGTAAACATCCTATTTCACGCGATCAATGCATTCCTGCTGTTTATTCTCGCAAGGAAGATACTGGGCACGAGCAAAGCGACGACGGCGGCGGGGATCATCGGAGCGTTCATCTTCATCGCTCATCACGGGACAGCGGAGAACGTCCGGTGGATAACGGAGCGATGGGACCTTTCCATGGGGTTCTTCTACATCTGCGCGCTCTTGGTTTTCATTAGATATCGAGAGCGGG
This sequence comes from bacterium, assembly GCA_021160245.1. GTDB lineage: Bacteria > B130-G9 > B130-G9 > B130-G9 > B130-G9 > JAGHCW01. The sequence goes on from JAGHCW010000154.1 coordinate 23,123, forward strand.
GCCGCGGACCGCATCTGCTGACTCTCTCAGTTGTGCTCTTCTTTCTTTCTGTATGTTCAAAGGAGATGGCCTTCTCGTTTCCGCTCATCATACTCGCATACGATCTCTGCTATCTAGGTGGCTACCGCGACTTAAGAGGTTTTTTGAGGCGAAAACTGCCCGCCCATTTCCCCTTCTGGCTCGCCACGCTGCTTTATTTCGCCTATAGATTTGCCCGTCACCAAAACGTCGCGGACTATCAGACAGCGCTCTTCGGCACCTCTACTCTGCTGCACAGCGTCGCGTCATATTTCTCTTGGTTTGCGTACCCATTCGGCAAGTGGGTCGCGGCCGCGATTCTGCTCTTTGCGTTCGTATTGGGAGGCAAGAAGCTGAGGTTCATCGTTCTATTCGTCGCGATTGCCATGTTGCCCGCCTCGCGCATTCCAGAGGTTTGGCGCGGTTACCTGCCGACATTGGGCTTTTGCATACTTTGGGGCGCAATTCTCACAACGGACTGGGTCGGTGAGTTCAGGAAAAAGTTGGGCAGGCCCCCTATGGCCTCTCAGCAACGCGGAGGCGCGAGGCGCATTGTGCTGCTTGCTCAATGTGTTGTTGTGGCCATTCTTCTTGCTACGAACGCTCATACGACATTGAAAGAGAACGCTGCCTGGGACGAAAACGCCACGAAGCTGGGATTCCTGGCCTCCAAGATCAAGGCCGATCATCCTGACCTTCCTTCGGGCTCTGTGATATATGTGGTTGGTTTTGAAAGTGAAACGGATAAGGTGCTTGATCCTCTATTCTGGACGTCTCCCCTTGTCTTCCTAAACGACGAGATCAAGGTCGAGGCGTTCCCATTCCAGCATCTATATCCCAATTTCGCTCGCGGCTCCGCAACCTCCCAGGATGGGTTCTATATATATGCTTTCACCGATGGTTCGCTCCATGAAGCACACGACTTGAAGAGGAGGCTGATTGAGCGTGAGGCATCCGCCAAAGACGGGTCAATGATTAGCCTCCTTGACCACACGGCTATTCTGCGCTCATCGGGTGATTCAATCGGACAAGAGAGCTGTATCAAGCTCAAGACGCCGGAGAACACCGCGAAATGGAGCAATACAATTGAGGTCGAGATTGCCCTGGAGGAAGGAGAGCCGGTGGAGAGCGAGCCTATCGGAAAACTCTCTTGGACTAGCACAGACCAGGCGTCGATGGCGCTTTCGGCCTGCTCGCTGAGTTTCCGATTGAGAACGGACACGAGTTCGAACACGTACCGGCTCCCGGTCGGTTCCCTTGCCAGCTGGGTCTTTGCGCGCGAAATTAAGGAGCTCTCACTCTGCATCGAAGGAGGACCAGCACGAGTTTCGGTTAGCCGCATTGACGCCTGCCAACAGCGATTTATAGAGACCAATGAGACGGGGCCTGCGTGGACAGGCTTCGATGATCCTCTCCACGGTTTCGTATTGCCCAGGTTCATGCGTATGCCTCGTGAGAGATTCAATTACTTTACTGGCGCCAGATGATCGCATCCTCGCTATCTCTGGGCGAGGTGAAACAGGACATCATCGCGGGGAATTAAAAAAGCGCTTGACTCAAAACCAAGTTAAGTAGTACATTCGCGCCAGATAATGATAGGGATAGAGGGTGGTTTTCCTGCTCTGAAAGCCTTTAGATCAGGCTGTCAAAGCACAAATAGCCCACCTCAATCCCCCCTTTTTTTAACAAATGAAATGGACTTGCGATCTATCTTGCTCTGAACATGAGTTCGTTTCGGCACGTTCAACTAGAATAGGAGGTTGAGAACGGTGCGCAGAATGGTCTTAATGGGGACTAGCTGTATTTTGTTGAGCCTCGTCCTGGCATCCTTTTGCCTTGCAGAAACGGACACTTGGGAGGGAATGGGCCTCGACTTTCGCACACTGTGCGATAAGTCTGGCACTCTAGCCGAGCCGCGGATTGACTTCGATCGCGTTGTTTTCGGTGACCGGTCCGCATCGACGTGGCGAATCTATTACTACGAATATCGGACGGACGAAATAGTCGGCCCGATACCATACGAGGGACTTAGTCAGCAGAATCCGGACATTGATTTCAATCAGATATGCTACACGGAGCGCCGGGTCACGAGTGGGACGAGGTGGGTCTATATATATGACATAGAGACCGGTAGCCACTCGGCTGTGGACTCTCAGACCTCTGTCGCGCAGCTCTCTCCGCACATCTATAAGGGCTATGTGGTCTGGCATGACAACAGGGCAGGATTCTCGAATTACAATATCTACATGTATGATTATAGCGATGATTCCGTGTATCCAGTCTGCGAGACTAGTGGCAATCAGCAGTATGCGGACATAGACGACTATCGCGTTGTCTATGAGACCCGAACGGCTCACAGCCAGCCAGATATCCAGATGTATGATTTTAATGGCACGGCTCCCGGCTCAGGTTCCTATCGAGCGATATGCTACGGCGGCTGGTATGCGGAGCGACCCTCTATTCATGGGAAACGCGTCGTCTGGCAAGACTTGAGAAATGGCAACTACGACATCTTCATGTATGACATGGATAGAGAATCCGGAGATGAGGAAGTCGAAATCTGTGTGCACTCTGGCCACCAGCAGAATCCCCATATCCGAGGAGATTTCGTATATTGGCAAGACTCGCGCTCCGACGGCTACGGGCCGGGAGTCTATTGCTACGACCTCAGATACGATCAGGAGATATTCCTAACTTCATCAAGTGGCGCTCCGACTGCATATCGCGGCCGCGTCGTCTGGGCAGCAGGTGGTGACATCGAATCCGCCATTCTGCCGGCCTATACGAATTTGAGCATTCCCGGCGGGCAGCACGGAACAAAAGGCTTGGAGGGCCCCGGATTCCGGCCTCTGGATTACGGCGGAGACATTGATCTCAGCTATACCGGGGACGATTCACCAAGTCATGACTGGCGCCCCTCGGAGTATGCCTATATCCTCTCGGTTGACGGCGGCACGCTCTACCAAGTATGCGATGATGGCGTCCACATGTACGAGGCATCACAAGATTACGGTCTTTATGGAGGCAACTTGTGGACAGATGGCGGTTGTACGGCTGTTCTTATGTTCCGCGAGGGGACGAAGGTCATCATCGGGCCGAACACATACATGGAGCTCAAATGGATACACCCGCTGTCCTTAACTAGACTGGAAACTCTGATCCAAAACTACATCGGCGTTGACGATGTTGATAAGTTCGTGGAGGCTTCCGGTGACCTGAAGAGCTTGTTGGACTCATCCAACGCAAAGCCCGGCAGATTGAGCGACGCCGTCTATCTCATGGGCAAATACAATGACAACATAAGCAACAGCGTCGAAAAGGCCATAGAGACGTTTACATCCAAAGGCAAGGACATCCCCAACCATTTGATGCGCTCGCGGATATTCTGCAACACTGCGAAATGTAGTCTATATGTGGCTGGTAATGGCCTGAATGTTCTCAAGGCTCTACTGAAGCTCTGGCACCTTCTGAATCTAGACGCATACTTAAGCGAGATTGAGAACAAGGCCCTTAACCCCTATATGGCGTCGTTCACCGAGAAGATGACAGATGCCAATCCCTGGGAGTTTGCGTCGGTAGAGGCGTACCAAGACAAAGCAGATATAATCGAAACGATGCTTGCCACCAATTCGCACGATCACATGATGACGAGCAGTCTCTTCCACCAGTGGTGGTGGTCGTGGGACGAGGACATCCCCACCGGCGAATGGAATGCCTTATTCCATGCGAAGGGCAAATGGGACGAGGGCGGTGACTGGGATTCAACCAGGCAGACCGGTTCTGACACCTACCACTACCGCAGGCGCGACAAAGTAGTCGATTTCACCCGTTGTGAGCCCGGCGGCGGCACGCTGGTCAATGTATTCCTGAAGGCCGTGGCCGGAAACATCTGCGACTTCGTGACCGAGATAGCCGGCAACTTCCTCAGCACAGAGTTCAAATTCGTTATCCAAGCGATGGACGATAACAAAAACATCAATCAGGTCGTGCTTGAAGAGGGGCACATCAGAAACGTTAATGACATTCTGGAGGCGAAAGACAATAAGAAACCGATGACGCTCTTTAAGTTCTCCAACACAGGATGGCAGTCACGATGCACGCTCGCGGTTTATCGCACGAAGTTCGAGGCCGATGTCAGCGACACCGGAGTTGTTACAATCGACATGACAGAGGGCCAAGCCATTCTGGGCAACTGCATCAATGACGATTGGGAATCGGACGATTTCTGGCCGATAACTTGGAATGAGGGGAAGATCGTTATAAATCCGGGCGAGGAGAGCGATTCTCTTCCAGTCCCCTACAGGATTGAGTGGCCATTCGTTACAGCCGTTTCCCCAACGCAGTATCATGCAGTCGCTTCCGAAGATGTTACCTATCGCTTCGAGTTCTCGGACTCGATGGACCAGGAGAGCGTGCAGGAAGACGGCCTGCTTAACCTCGTCGATAGCGCAAGCAACGTGAAATACGACGACACGATCCAGAACCTCATCGACGGTGGCGTTCTCACAGGTCACTGGGAGGGCCTTACAGAGGAGGATGAACGTTCAATGGTCTTGGTTCTTGTTCATACGAGCGACCTGGACTACGATGTGTACACCTACACTCTCGGTGTGAATGGTTGCGTTGACGAGGCCGGACGCCCGGTTCAAGATGGATCGGTTGAGATGGACTTCGCAGTTGTCGCCCCGATCGGCGCCGCTGGTGGCACTGCATCAACTCCAGGCGGCGTTGAGGTTGAAATACCGGCAGGAGCGATTGTCGGAGATGAGCAGATTGAGATCACAATGGTTGACCGTTCAGACGCCAATTATCCACCAAGTATGCACCCGCATCCTGTAGTATGTGAGTTCACGCCTCATGGTCTGGAGTTTGACGATCCCGTCAAAGTCACGTTCCCTCTGCCGGAAGGCCACGAAGGATATACTTATGAGACGATCCTGTGGTATGATTCAGACATTGAAGAGTGGGTTGATCTAGCCGGAACCGTCGATGGAGATACCATATATGTCTGGGTGGATCATTTCTCCAAGTTCGCCCCAGCCTATAGCGACACAGATGGCTCGCATCACAGGCCTGTTGCGGTGGCAGATGCGACACCCAAGAAGGTCAGCATCGGAGAGACGGTAACGCTAGACGGTTCTGCTAGCTACGATGACGATGCGGCAGATACCCTTTACTACCGCTGGGACTACGAGTGCGACGGCACGTGGGACACATCTTGGTCAACCGATCCGGTCTCGAGCACATCATACTCAACGGCCGGCGTAATCGTTGTTCGGTTAGAGGTTAAGGACAACGTCACCGACAGCGCGGCGTATTCAGATAGCGACACCTGCAAAGTATGGGTAGCCTGCAATAGTACGCCTACCGCCGAATTCGAGGTTGTTGATAAGAGGGACTCGTACTACAGGGAAGAGACGATCACGTTGGACGCTTCCGCCTCCTTCGACGAGGATGGCGACAGCCTTGAGTATCGCTGGGATTGGCAATCGGATGGCGAATACGACACGGGATGGAGTACGGACCCAATGGCCTCCACGTCATACGCAGTCGGCGGCGCCACATACGTAATCAGGCTCCAAGTGCGTGACGGAGAGGATGCCCGAGATACGGACTGGACTTCGGTATATATCGAGGACCAAACAGCCATTAGGCTGGATTCGTTCACTGCTACGCAAACGAGGCGCGGCGTGAATGTCCACTGGGTCACGGGCTGCGAAATTGGAACGGCTGGATTCAACCTGTGGCGCAGCGACGGCGGCGAATACGTCAAGGTCAACACCCGCCTCATTGGGGCCAAGGGCGGACCCTCCATGGGAGCGAGATACTCCTATATGGACAAGAGCGCAAGTTCCGCGAGTAGATTCCGTTACAAGCTCGAGGAGATCGAGACCGACGGCCACTCCAACACTTTCGGGCCAATAGAGGTCAGGAGAGCGCCAGATGTGAGAATTGGCCTTGAGCCGGAGTTCAATCGAACCATTTCTACTCACAGAATGGAGATGGCTCCACAAAGTATGAAGTAACAAGGCGATAGCATCTTGAGGATTTGACGAAAAGTTTCGGGGCGTCCGGCGAGCGAGCTGGGCGCCCTTTCTATTTTTTGGCCATTCAACCGAGAGCATCAGCCCTTATAGTTCATAGTCGTCCAGCAAGTGTCTTTCTGAATGCAATATCGAGGCGCGAATTACTCGATTTACACGAAAGACCTCTAATCGACCTCACTTGGGGCAGACATCCTCAGCTCATCAAAAAGCGCCCTATGTTTTAGCGCGGCGCGGTGAAACCTGACCCAGTGCGAGTTGAAAAAGCCGCTCTTCGCCCTGAACGTCTGCCTCGAGAGCCAATCGCGGTCGAAAGCGTCCATTCCAAGTCCTCGGGTCTCTCGCATTGAAGCGCCGTGGCTCTAAACGCGCTGGCTGAATAACGCGGGCAATCCGGGAACTCTCTCGCCCACTGCAAGCACTTGCTCCTGCACAGCTCATCGCTGTCCCCACTCTCGCAGTCTGGCCACATTCTCAGGACTTTATCGACTCTGTCCTTGATGGTTGTCCCACTCAGCCGCGCTTGCCCTTCTCGCCTCGGGCTGAGCCTTGACAAGACAGCTGTAACAAGCCTCAGCTGCCTCGAGGAACTTGTTCGGGTTATTCACATCTGTCCTTCTCACCTCGCCGGCGGCATTATCATAACGCTCGTAATCCCATACTACCCAAGACCTATCCGGAAGATGCCCAGCCTCAATGTGCCCTAAATCCGGCGGGCATTGCGGGCCAGCTGATCGAACAGACCCAAACGCCTCATCTCGCCTGCCTCGTCTCGGATGCGGATGCCCCCGATGTCATTCTCCCTAGCCCGGCGCCCGGAAAAGCCCTCATGCGACCAAGTATCCGCGAAACTATGAAGCGCAATTCCAAGCTGAAACAACCTGATATCAGCATCGCGCTCTCTTAAAGCATCATCAACAATCGCCCGCGCCATCTCCCCGTTGCGACTCACCGGATAGTCGAGTGGGAATGGACTCTGGCCATCCTCACTGGCCCGTCGCGATGGCAGGAAATGAAAGGGCATGAATACTTTTCTTTGAACGTTCTCAACAATGGCGAGTTTTGCTAGAGCATGGATGGCGTAGTAGTGAAAATCCCTTTGCATGATTGCCTCCTGAAAAAGAGAGCTCTCATACTGTGGGCGGCCGGGGCATGAGGTGTTTCGACTACGACCCTATCATACCACGCCCAATAAATGCGAAGGGCAGGCACACAGGCCTGCCCCACACTTCACATAATCAATCTCTTGAATGTAACCTGCTGTGTCTATTCAAATATCCAACTAGCGCTCGCGAGATTGCTTGCGATCTCCATGTCACAAGAATTGCCGTTGAATGCCGCTACATAGAATGTGTACTCACCCTTGGGCATGAAATCGCCGAACCTGAATCGCACTATCTCCATCGGCCCTATTGAGGCGCCCGGATCGAGCCTGACGAATACTGGCTGCGGGTCCATCGACCAGCCAGGATAGTACAAACATGTGCCATCCGGTAGAATGACCGCGCCAAGAAGATCAACTGGCCATTCCGCTGATTCGTTTTCGATTCCGAACGTCAGAACAAGCTCCTCACCGGCCTTCACGATGGACTTGTCCGTGGCCAGACTGACCTCTAGCCCTACTCCCCCTGGCCCGCCTTCGGTGCCCTCTCCCAGTAGGGCAACCGTAACAACCGGCTCGGCCGGGTCGTTGCTGTAGATATTCAGTGTGTGCATGAACTGGCCAACGGATGGCGGATGGAAACTCAGGTAAACCAACTGCGAGCCGCCGGGCTCAACCGTGAAGGACCAATCGCCGGGCGGGGAATGTTGGGTCTCATAGAACGTCCCTTCAGGAGTGCCGCTGATCTCAAGCCTGCTGACAAAAAGGTCGCCCGAGCCTACGTTGTTTACGTAAAGCTCGCGGCCCTCGTAGCCGTTGACTACCATCTGGCCAAAGTCGATAGAATTAACACTGAGGTCGATATCCGGGCCCCCCGTGGGACCCCCACCTGTAACGCCAGTTCCGCTGACCTGAATGGGCGTGGGGCTGTTAGGATCGTTTGACCGTATCTGGAACATCGTGGAATACGAGCGAGCCTGGTCAGGCGTGAACTCAATCGTCATCGTTATGTAAGAATCCATCTGAACGAATCTCGGATACCAGGAATAAGGCCGTCCATCCTCGAAAGCCGTCCCAAAACCAGCCTGCGACAGGCCATAGACATAGAGGACAGCGCCCATGCCTTGAGGGTCCCTGTCGTTATACACCCTGAAGGTCATCTGGTCGGTCTGTCCAATAGCGACAGCGCCAAAATCTAAGTTCATCGGCTCAACTCTGATATGAGGCGCTGAGACTGACATCTCCGACGACCCAATCAGATCAATAACCAGAGTCCCCTCATCTGGGTCGTTACTCGTAACGGTTGCGGGGGCGGCGAAGCTCCCGATGAAAGGCGGCGCAAACGTGACGTCAAAAGTGCTGCTCATTTGCGGACCTATTGTCATGGGGAACATCGCATCGATTGAGAAACCCGGGACCATTGCATCAACTGCAACGCTGGAGACCTCAAGATCGAGGAGGCCATCGTTGAATACCTCTACCGTAACCGTTCCGCTGTTTCCGGGCATGACCATGCCAAAGTCGATCACGCTGTGGCTGAGTCTGATATCCGGCTCATTCGCTGCGTACGTTGTGACGCAATCCGGCTCAAGCGGCGGTCGCTCCACGTTGCCAGCGTTGTCCGTAGATATGGTATAGAACCTGTAAAGGCCATAGCCATCTCTTGGACGGAACGATATCTGGCCGTACTGACCTGTTCTTGTGATATGCGTCGTCAAGAAGGGCCCTTCGTTATAGCTATACCACAACGTCGTTCTGTCAATGCCACTCGTATGTTCGACAACACTGAAGTCAATTGTTATCCTCGGGTCCAAGACTAAGTCCGGTCCAGTGCAGAATGATGAAGGAGGCGACACATCATAGATTATGCTGCAGTCCGGCTCTGTCCTCTCCGACTCAACGTTGCCGGCCCAGTCGTCTGCTGCGGATATGAAATCGTAGAAACCCTCTCCCTCACGTGCCCAGAAGCTGAATGTTCCCGCGGCTATCTCCATCGAAATACCGGGGTCTTCCCATTCGTCCGGTGGCTCAAGATCAGCATAGCGCCGGAAGCGATAGAGCAGTTTAACGCCTCGCACGCCGCAGCCATCCTCGTCAAATCCGACGTCTGGGTCCTGGGCGCTGAATTGAATCGAGAGAGGCGATCTATTTGCAAATATATCGCTTGAGCAGGTTGAGATGGGGGCTGTCGCGTCATAGAGGAGGAAGCATTCCTCATCCGTCTTTACTGGCTCGATATTGCCCGCTGTATCCTGGCAGAGCGTATAGAAGCCATAGACTCCCTCGCCGTTGGTTAGTTCGAAATCAAAGGCGCCGGTGTTTCCAGTCTGCGAGAGGCCCGAGTCCATCGGAGCGCTCGAATTGAATGTGTACCAGAGATAGACAAGCACCGGGTCCGCTCGCTCATCCGCGGCCACGAACGTGACAGCAACCGCCGTTTCATTCGTAAGGGTTGGGCAGAGGCACTCGGAGACGGGGGCCTGACGGTCCACGATACTCACTGTGTCTGACATGTCAGGTATCCGCTCACGATGGCCCGCCACATCAATAGCTTGTGTGTAGAACGAGTATTCGCCATCGCCGGCGGTGGGGACGTCAAACGTGAAGGTTCCCTCGGTCGCCGAGATCACCATGCCGGAGTCCTCAAACTCGTCTCCATTGTAGCACCAATAGAGTCGGACTCGTTCGACACCTGTTACCCCGTCAAACGACTGATAGCTCACCTCGATCGAGTCTCCGGTAACATAGTCAGGAGATTCACACCAAGAGCTCGGCGGCTTCGTGTCCAGCAGAGTAATGGAATCTGCCGTTTCAGGCGCATCTTCTATATTCCCGATGTGGTCCTCTGTGATCGTGTAGAACTCATATCTGCCCTCGACGACTCTCCCTCTCTTATCCACATCAGGATAGCTTAGGGGAACCCTTAGCCAGACGTCAAAGAGCCCGTGTGCTCCGGAACGGGTAAGGCCGGTGTCCGTCCACTCGCCATCCTCGTATCTGTAGAACAGCTTCACAGACTTCAGTCCGTTGTTCAATTCAGTCGCCTGATAGCTGACCTGAATCTGATGTGTAGTCGTTATCTCCGGCGACATACAGAGAGAGGATGGAGCCAAAACGTCAAAATAGACCGAGAGCGAATCCGGAAGAAGCGACGCATTCTCCACGTTGCCCGCGGCGTCAATCGCTACTGTATAGAACTCATAGGTTCCATCGCCTCGCTTGGGCACAAACCGGAAGACGCCGGAAGGCCCTGAGCATCTCGTCGGCAGAAGTTGCCAATCCTCAAATGAGAGCCGATGCCACAGCTGGACCTCGACAATTGCGCTGACATTATCTGCGGCCGAGTAGTCAAGATATATCTCGCTATCAGTCAGTCTGTTTAGAGTACACGCTGACTGCGGAGCGGTTTCATCATAGATAATCGAGGTCTTGGCCGATGAAGGTCCGAGCTCCGGATTACCCGCCATATCCACGGCGACCGTTGTGAACTCTAAGTTCCCCTCGCCAACTCCCGACGCGTCGAAAGCAAACGTATCCTCGTCGCCTGGCATTGAGAGTCCACTGTTCTCCCAATCGCCGCCAGCCAACCTGTAATAAAGCGTTGTCGAAGCAACACCTGTGAACTCGTCGTGAGACCTGAATCTCACCGGAATGGCCGCCTCAGTTATATAGCCGCCATCGTCCGCCCAACAACTGGAGACCGGGCGGCACGTATCATAGGACGTCGTGCTGTCCGGCGCATCACTGCCAGTAGGCGCTGCTTCCTGATTGCCGATGTTGTCTCGAGTGACCGTGCGGAAATCATAGACGCCATCGCCTCGGTTGACATTGAACTGAATCGTCCCGGATGTGCTCTGTCGAGCCTGACCGCTACATGTCCACGCGCCACCGTTAAATCTAAACCATAGCACCGTGTGGAAGATACCGTTAACACCCTCGCTAACGAAACTGACCGGAATAGGCATCGCGTCGTCATATTCTGGCGAGATGCAAGACGACTCCGGGACAGCGCCATTAAATAAGCACTCGCAGTCGGCGGTAGCCGGCGCTTCCTCAACGTTCCCTACGTAGTCCTCCGCAATTGTGTAGAATTGATATATGCCCTCACCGTCTGTGGGCACGAAATCAAACACACCTGTCTCCTCGTAGGCTGCCAGCTGAGAGTCTGTGAAATCGAGGGGCCATGACGCGCCTGAACTGAAGCGATACCAGAGGGCGATTGATTTGACGCCGCTCTTGTTGTCACGCGAGGTGAAAGTCACGGGGATCAGAGGCTCTGTGACCTTGACCGGGCAGTCGCACGTTGACTCTGGAGCTCTGGGGTCTGGGACCCATTCATCAAAGACGAAGAGCTCGTGCCCAACCGTTATGTAAACAAAGCCGTAGGAATCCAAAGAGGGACTCGAATCGACCGGAATCCCAAAGTCATACGACCAAAGCAGCGTGCCGTTAGGGTTGAGACAGTAGAAATAGCCATCATCGCTCCCGAAATAGACCCGCCCAGCCTGGTCAACGACCGGCGAGGAGACTATCGGTCCGTCGGTATCGAATTGCCAGTTGGCCGTTTGGGTAACCGGATCAACCGAATATAGGGTTCCGTCCATCGATGGCACATATACCGTACCGGCAGTCGGGTGAACCGCTGGGGACCCCACAATCGGTCCGCCCGTGGCGAACGTCCAAATAGCTGGGCCGGACGTTGAACGTCCGTGAAGGACACCCTCCTCTGTGCCGCAGTAGAGCTGATTCTCGTCATGGCTCAAAGTTACCGAAACGGTCGTAATAGCGCCGGGCACTGAGTATGCCCATCTCTGGCTGAAATCTGGGCGGAAGCAATGCGCAGTATATGTCGCAGCGCCGCCGTACGTGAAATAGATGTTACCATCGGAATCTATGGCCGGCGAGCCCACGACTGGATAGCCGTAAGCGCCCTGCATGGAAAAGCCCATACCACCTGTGTCTGCGGCAACTGGATAAACAGCGCCATCTTCACACGGGACATAAATCCATCCGTCATCGCCAACAGTTGGCAAAGCAGTGATCTCCATCGAGTTACCAGTCAGAGGAAGCGGATTTACTACCCAATCTGGATTCGGCAGACCGTCCGGGGTAATTGACATCAACGAGCCATCTTCAAGACTCATGATGACGTTGCCTAGATGATCAATGACAGGGCCGAGGCTCGTCGGTATCCCGGATGGGTATGCCCAGTCGAGCCGTCCGTTAGGCAGAACTGCATAGAGCGTCCCATCTGTGGCCGTAACAAAGAGCCTGGCCGTCTGGTCGATGGCAACCGTGTCGTTGAGATCATACTCACCGAAAGACCTTGCCCACTCAACCTTATCGGTCAGCGGCCCATCAGCGTCCATGTAGCCCCTGTGGCCTCTGTCGCATCCTTGCATCGGCCAGAGCTCGCTACAAACCGCAACCCAATAATATGAACCGATGTCGCCGGGATTATGGAGCGCAATTTGAACGTAATATGTGCCACTCTCGTTGCACATGAAGCTAACGCTCGCGTTGTCACCTACGCCGCCCTGCGTGTCGCTGTCCACCAGCGTGAGGTCCCCGCAACTACCGGAATAAACGAAGACGTCAGTATCGGTAATTACATCGTCAATACCGTATGTGAATACGCGGTACCTAATGCCCTCAAGGGCCTCAAATTGAAGCCAATCCTCATCCCCATGAGGCGCGAGCGTGTGATACTGGCCGACACAATCCGCTTCAATTGGGATTGCGTCACTGCAGACGTCATCGTCCTCATAATCATCTACCTCATACGCGACTACGCTTATGTCGTAGTTATGCGCAATAGCGACCGGATAGATACCGTCCCAGCCACCATGTGTGACCATAAGGAAATAGTCATCGTCGGCAGGGCACTCCCACCAAAGCTCCGCGCCCCCACCATTACCCTGCGCGCCATCCAAGTATGATGCTCCAGGGCAGGTCCCCGAGTAAACGCCGATATCGGTATCCGCATCCAGCGAGAGGTGATGTGTCCTGAAATAATAGTACCAAGAGCCATGCAATGTGGGCATACTGAACCAATCCTGATCAGGTCCCAGGCGATCATAAATGAGGCTATGGTCCTCGTATTGTGGGAAGCCTGTGCCCGGATCCAAAATTGGAATTATCCGCGCCTCGCCACAGTTGTTATCGTCCTCGAATTGGTCATAGACGTAAACACCGTCAAAATAGCCATTGTCGCCGGGGGTCGCGATAGATGGATATTGAGCGATCGTCCGACCCTCGTCATCAACGCCGTAGTAATAGCCGAAATAACGCCCACGTGGCAAAGCGATGTTGCCTGTTCTCCAGGTGTCGCCCCCAGCTGAGTTCAGCCAGAAATCGTTGTCGAAGGGATTACTCAGGTCATCTGTCAGATAAGCATACCTGAGAATTGGGTCCGCGAGCTCCTCATCGACGAAATCGACTTGTAGCGTAAAAGAGTTGCCCTCTTGAACCTGAACGTATTCTGTCCCGTTCATAAGTTCCGGGAGCCCCTGAACCCTTAATGAGGCGCCAATGTCATGGCCAAACCAGCTGATCTCGAATTCGTCTGGCAAAGCTCCCCCACCAACGAGTCGTTCGGGGAAGGAATAAGAAGCCCAGACGTTGCCATCAAGGATGGATGACGATGGATCAGTCGCACTGGGGGTGAATGAATCCCAGTAAGTATAGCTATTCCCCGCGTCATCGTTATATATGAAGACGCGAGAGACGCCATCGTCTGTGCCGAACATCACATTCTCAGTAAATGGATAAAAGGCGTAACCTGGCGCCCGCGCGCCCAGGTAGTTTACGCTCAAGCAGCGAACATCGTCCGAGCGCAGTCCGGACGTACCGCTCTGATAATTCGTCCAGGTTAGGGTGTTGCTGTTGAAGCGGGAAACCCCGTTATCCGTCGCCACCCAAATAATATCGTCCCCAATCGATCCCACGTCAGTTACGTTATTTGAGACGAGGCCATCGGCCATCGTGTATTGCACGGCGCCACTTGTCCCTCTATACAAACCCTCCCCGGTGCTGCCCAGCCAGATATCGCCCTGGCCGTCAATCGTTATCGAGGTCAACTCACTGCCCAGTAGAAACGGCCCGAATGGAGGAGCTCCATCGAAACTGAAGCCGCCGTTGTTGGTCACCACCCATATAATGCCGGTTGCTTCATCAATATAAATATCATTGATATGGTCGTCTGGTATGTCAGGAGTAGTGTAAACAGTCATTGCGCCAGTGCCGACATCAAGACCGACCAAACCAGCCTCGGTTCCGATCCAGGTAGTGGCTCCATAGGGTCTAACGACGGAAGTAGTCGGGCTGGGGAGGCCATCCGCCTCGAAATAGTTCGACCAATTCACCCCATCGAACCAGCTAACGCCGCCGAGGGCTCCGAACCACGCTTCTTCGTAACTCCCGTTGGGGTCGCCATAAACCGAGGTTATGTCATTCGAGATGAGCTGGTCATCATACTCGAAGTCCCCAACAAGATAACCAGATGTGCCGAAATAGCGGGTCCAAATCCTATTGACAGTACCAAAGTAAACCTTGGTGTCGAACGGAATCATGGTCGCCCCTGTAGCCTCAATATCGTTCACAACTTGTGTGATTTCGCCAATCACCGAAATGGTGCTTCCTGAAGAACCTGTCAACGTCCAATAGGCCGCGCCAGCGTCGGTCCCAATCCAGAGGTTGCTCTCATCGTCAAACTCAAGAGATAGCACGCGGTCGGAAGGAAGACCGGCCCTGCCATCGATTGAGTTAAACCTAAGGCCGAGCGCGCTCATATCGCCCGCCGGGAAATGGGCAATTGTGCCCGCACTCCCACCTGGCCCGTCGTCAGCCCACAAGCCCACTAGTCCATAGTCTTCCATTCCACAGAAGACTATTTCCCGCAGACCCGGCTCAGTTGCGCGAGCAACTGCATTGACGTTGTTACTGGGCAATTCACTGTTATTTGTATCCCAGTACTCAAATTGAATATCCATTGCCATCGGGATAGTTCGAATAACTCCCTCTCCGACACTGCCCATCCATATTCTTCTATCCATCTCGCCACTGCCTTCGATGAAAATCGAGACTATATTCGGGTTGTCCGATGGAAGGCCATCAGTGCTGTCCCACGTATCCATAGTATAGTCATCGAACATGCCATAATAGATATAGGCAGGCCCCTGATCCGTGCCTATGAATATGACGTCTTCACCAAACGAACCATTCAAAGCCTGAACATTGTCGGAGGGTAGGTCTGAATCGGCCGCTGTGAAGGAATAGCGGATTATACCTGTGTCAGGCTCAAATCCATGAAGACCATATCCGTCCGTGCCAAGCCACTTTATATCGTAAAACTCCATATTCAGACGATCATAATGTCTAGACTTCGCAAGCGCCTGAATGTTATTCGTCGGAAGCCCATCTTCGGTCGTCCACTTCTCAAATGAAGCGGTAGTATCCGTGATATTGTAAACTCGCAACAACCCGCTGTTGGAAGCCCCCGCCCACAGCTCCTCGTCATCTAGAAGGAGCGTCGTAATGTCATCACCATTTACGAAATGCTCCCAGAACAATCCGATAGCCGTCGCGGCGAAGAGACTGGCAATCACCGAGACCAATACTATCAACCGCCACCTTGATACCATATCGAGAACCTCCTAATTCAGCAGTTAGAAGACATCTTAATTACTATGACGATAGTACTCTAACCAGAGTGTTGTTAATGCTATATAGAATTATATCCTTGAGCTTGGCTCCTCGCCAATCTAGTAACTGCTCCCAACATCGAAATTGCAGGTCGATATCGGACCCATGAAATCAAGGCTGCCGGGCGCCGCAAGAGCCGCATAGAAAGTGTAGGAGCCCGGTGCAATGCCCATACCCGGCGATATCCGCATGAGCTCGAAATCAACAAGCCTAAAACCTTCATCAAGAGTTAGAACGAATCCTGAAAGCTCTTGCGACCAATCCGGCCAAAAATAGAGACTACCAAATGGGTCTTGCACCGCGATATAGGCCTCTACATCTATGCTAGGGCCTTTATTCTCAACAGAAACATCAATCACGATCTCATCGTCGTCGTGCAACCTCGACGCGGCCTGCGCCTCGATGGAGATCGTTGGTGGCTCCACGAGAACGCCATAGCCAACGACTGGCACTTCCACCTTCGATGGCTGTCCACCTTTCACGTTAACCCACCATATCTCTAAAACTGCGCTAATCCTCCCCAACTCAGTAGGTTGGAAAATGATCTGAGCCGTGCTGTAATCCTCGCCCCCAATGGTAACGGGGAATGAACTTATGCATTCAAAGCTCTGAATGAGCGTGCTCTGTGATGCCACTACTACGTCCGTAACACGAAGGTCAGCACCACCCACATTCAATAGCTGCAGAGTGCTTGCGCTCACTTGGTTAAGAAGAACCTCACCGAAAGAGATGGATTCCGGGAAAACCCTCAATTCAGGTATGCCCGGAACATAGGAATATGTGGTGTCCGCCTCATCCGGAGCATCCTCCACATTTCCGGCCTTATCAGTTCCGATGGAGTAGAATGAATACTCTCCTCTTCCATCTGTCGGGGAGAATCGGAATGAGTAACTCCAAGGCAGATTGGTTGTGGCGGAAGTAGCTTCCTGCCATTCACCGCCCGCATAGCTATACCAAAGCGCAACGTCACCAATGCCAGCTACCTCATCATCTACGGTGAAGTAAACAAACATCAGCTCACCGTCAACCTTCACCTCGCCGGTACATTCCGTCTCCGGCGGCGTCGCGTCATATATGCACGGAACCAGCGTCGAAGGCGTTGACTGAACATTGCCTGAGTGATCCGTAGCGATACAGATGAAGCCATAGCGGCCCTCGCCTCGGTCAAGATGATAGGTGAAGGATGTCTCAGTCTCGTCCGCTGTAAGGCCTGTATCAAAGAAGTTCTCTAGTTCAAACTGACAATAAAGGTGGAGATTCGCTACGCCTGAACCCTCGTCTGTGCCCCAGCAGGAAAGCGTCGCGATCGTCGGCTCCGTCACAAAATATGGAGCAGAGACACCGGAACCCGGAGGGATAGTATCATATATGGTCGAGCATTCTGCCTCGTTCTTCATAATTTCACTACGGCCAGCCATGTCAATACTGTGAGTAAAGAACTCAAACACCCCGTCGCCCTCTGGCTTGAATGTAAGGACGCCCTGAGTCCCAGACCCAAAAACACCACTATCGGCCCACTTCTTAGCGCCTTCATCGTCCTTGGCGCCATCCTTGTTATACCAAAGGTAGGTGTTCATGAATCCCGTGTCATCGTGGGCCGTGAAATGAACGGCAACCGATTCACCAGATGTATACTCATCGCAGGTGCAGGTCGAGCTCGGCGCGAGAATATCCATATATGCTGTGCATTTGGCGGCAAGCGGCTCCTGATTGCCAGAATAGTCCGAACTGACGCTTGCAAACTCGTAAACGCCCATTCCCTGGTCGCGATCGAATACGAATCGGCCACTGCCGTCGGCTGAGTGCCAGCCTATATCTCGCCAAGCGCCACCGTTAAAACGATAATAGATAACTGTGGTCTGAACGCCGCTAACATCATCGGTAGCCTCAAATGAAACGACAAAGGGCATAGAGGTCAAGAACATGACCGGCGCGCATTCGAACTCATCTTCGTCAAGGCCAGAAATCACCGTCCCATCTTTGGGAATGCAGACGAAACAAGATGATTGTGGATTGGTTACGTCATATCGCCACGTGGCCTTCGGAGGTGTCCAGAAGCCGGGCGTTGTTTCCGTATTCCCCACGATATCATGAGCTATTGTGTAGAATTCATAGATGCCCTCTCCAAACGTCTCATCAAAGACGAACGTCCCAGTCCAGGGAATCGTCGCCGTCGAGACCCTTGTCCAGGACCCTGCAGAATAACCAATCCCTGGTGAATATCGATAGTATAGGTCCACATTCGTAACGGTTGATACGGCGTCCTGCGCTGTGAAGCTGATATTAATCGGAGTTGCTGTCGTAGCATACGGGCAAGAGCAGGAACTCGTCGGCGCCGAGGCGTCGTAGATTATCTCCATAAAGGATGTGGACTGCTCAACGTTGCCTGCAACGTCGGTGGCGATCGCCATTACCTTATATTCGCCCTCGCCGCCAGAAAATGGCAATAAGAACTGCCCGGTCGCCTGCGCGCTCGAAAGCCCAGTAGATAGCCACGTAACTTGACCCGGAGGCATCCAGAATAACTCAACATTAGATACTCCCGATCCATTCTGGCCGTCGGTTGCCTCGTAAGATATCACAACTGTTGATTCGCTACTCATACCCGAAGCAAATATAAGCGTTGAGGGCAACTGGGTGTCCCTGAACATCGTGAAGTCCGGCACATCGTGCCCGGCCTCCATATTGCCCGCCATATCGCTCATCTGCGAATAAAACTCGTAAGCACCGTCGCCGTCGACTGGTGTGAATGAAATAACACCAAACTCGCCCTGATCATTAAGCATCGGGCTCATCCACGCGCCGGCTTCATATCTGACGAATAGCACAACATCATCGACGCCTGAGAAATCATCCCAAGCGGTGAACTCAATTGGGACATCCCCGCCTGTGGAATAAGCGGGTCCGTTGCACATAGAAGTCCCTGCATTCCGGTCGAGTATAATGGTGCATTCGCCAAGATCATCCCTCTGAGCGCCAGTGGCGTTATCCCACGCCTCAGTCCGGAATAAATAGACACCGTCGTCGGTAAGGCCAGAGAACTCAAAACTATCATTTAACGTTGCCGCTCCGGCTCCATCAATCGTAAGACCAGTGTCCATCTCCAGGCCGCCCTCGGACCGGTAGTAAAGCCGCACGGCATCCTGATTCTTAAGCCCCATGCCGCTGTTGTCTTGAGCGACGAATGGGATGATAACCGGCAACTCATTTGTGTAGGCCGGATCGAACGTCGGTGTAGAGGTCGGCGGCGCGGGCGCGTATGATGTCGTAACTACTTTGCCCTCTGCAATCGCACGAGTTATATGCTCCGCGTTGCCGCATTTGTCCGTTGCAAGCGCGGCAAAGAGATACTGACCGCCGGCTTCACCCAAGAAGGCTGTCGGGTAAAACTCGAACACCCCGCTGTCGCCTCCGACTGTGGGAATATTATACCTGCTCCAGTTGGCTGGATCAGAACTCTCATTGTTATATACGTACCAGAGATTCACATGATCCACGCCACTTCTATCGTCAACCGACCAAAAATCAATCAGCATGGGAGCTCTCGTGAATTCAAGAGGCACGCTGCAAGCCGAAGTTGGCGGAATTACATCATAAATCATAAAGCCGCACGGCTGCGTGTCGGCACTGGGCGCCGGCTCCACATTCTCGGAGTTGTCCCAGCCCTGCGTGTAGAAGTAATAATGGCCATCCTCATTCTCGGGAAGAGTAATCGTGAAATTGCCAAAGGGGCCAAACGCATTAAGGCCGGTATTTCGCCAGAGGCCATCATTGAATCTAAACCACAGCCTCGTCCGCGCCGGACCGCTCAGAACGTCAAAGAGCGTGAAGTCGATCTCGATATTCTCCCGGCTGACGGAATAACTCTCAAGCGCGCAATCTGAAACAGGCAGAGTGGTATCAAATACCGTTGTGCCCTTCACCTGCAGCGGCTCGATATTGGACGGGTCTGCGTTATCGTACGCTCTGGTACATAAATCGTAAATCCCCTCTGATGGCGGATTAAAGATAAAGCGTCCAGATGTCCCGTACTTCGGATCGAGCCCACTGTCCTGCCAAGCGCCGCCATCTTTGCTGAACCAAAGCTCCGTGTATGCCACGCCCGTCCTTCTCATGCCAGTGTCCCAAGCGGTGAAATCAAGCACGATCGGGACGGTATCCGCATTCCCATACGCCGGCGGCTCGTTCGGCGACTCAAACTGCGACGCCGGGTCCGCTGTGTCAGGCACGACGGAATCGTTGTAGCTGTAAAGCCGACCGTCAGGCTTTGCCCAATACAATGTGCCGTCATTGGCGATTGCGCAGGAAAGCGCCGGCGGCTCGCCCAAATCTGGGCTCTCCCATACAGACGCTCCAGAGGAAGTAATACAATGATACTTGTTGTCATCGGCGCCGAAATAGATGTGCCCAGAACGGTCCATAATAAGGGCCGACCTGACCGGCGCGCCGACATCATAAACTACTGTGGCTATGCTAGCGTATTGATCCTCAATTGCGTAGATATAGCCGTCATCGCAACCAAAATAGACGGTTCCGTCTGGCGCTATTACCGGCACGGAGAGCACGCTATCCGGCATTATGATCTCCCAGCGCAAATCGGCAGCGCATGGCATCAACATCGGGTCCGGACGCTCTGCGCAACAGAAGCGCCTCGTGGAAGACCCAAAGAATATCGAGCCATCCGTTGCCATGGCCGCGGCCATCCTGTCATCCCTGAGGCCCTCGTCGTACCACCAGGACAATGCCCCATTCGGGTCCAACGTACCATCCGGATCAACCACGTGGAAAACTCCGCATCCGCCTCCGATATAGATATCCTCAAACTCACCAATCATCAGCGTCCCGGTAAACTCCTCGCCCTCTACATTTGAGATATACGGGAATCCTGCCTTGAGGCCGCCATTCATGTTGACGGCATAGAGGTACCCGTCATCGTCGCCGAAGTAGATCGTGTAGTTCTCAACCCTGTTGATTGCAACGCCGGCTCGAATCGCCGCCTCAGTCTGCGACACGTACGGGAATCCAGCCTTCAGTGCTCCGAGCTCGCTTACGCCATAAAGCCTACCGTCCTCAGTACCGAAATAGACGTAGCGATCGTAGGAGAGGGCGGGAGTTGTTGTGATTGCATGGGCTGTGTGATACGCCCACTTCAACGTGCCATCCGAGGCGACGGCCATCAAACTGTTGTCGCTTGTGCCAAAATAGACCGTCCCGTCCCCGTCGATTACAGGCGCTGTAGTAATTATGTCATTTGGTATCGTGTAAATCCAATTCACGTTCGTGCTGACCGGTCCGTCCACGGCCGAATTACCAGTCCGCTCAAGGTCCCTTTGGAGCATCGGCCACTGCGGCCCATATACGGAGAACTGATAATGTCCCAACGCGCAGTCTAAGACTGCCGCCGGGTTTGAATGCTCTACCATGATGTAATACTCGCCTGTATTGAGGCACGGGAAGACTATCTCGGTGTTCGTCGAATCCAAGTCCTGGCGAAGTAAAGCTGTTCCGGCGCAAGGATCGCCCCTATCATAGAGGTACACGTTGCCCGTATAGTCGAAAAAGCCCGGCGCGCGCTCAACTTCTATGAGATAAGTTATCTGCGACTCGGCGTAGAACTTAAACCAATCCACATCGCCCGGGGCCTCGAGATTATGTCCCGTATGCCAATAGCCATTGGTTGGAAGAAGAGTTGCTCCGGTGCAGGTGTTGTCTGCTGGCTCAAAGGCATCAGGGGCCCAGGGCTCGCAAGTAATCGTGGGCCCCGCATAGGGGCCATCATCAACCAGATTGTTATCGGCCTCAAGGGCATAGAAATGGAACGAGTGAGCACCGACTGCTAACTCGGGCCAAGCTGCCGTGTAACGCCAAAGGCCGCTACAATAGTCGCCCGATATGAGCGTCATGTCGTAGTCGCCACCGTCTATCTCAACCCACAGCCTGACGGGAGCCTCGCATTCCGGGTCCTCGTAGCGAACCGTATAAACAAACGTCTCGTTCCTATCGCCTGAAAGCGGGTCAAGTTGACCGGTGAATAAGGAGGGGCCAGCATTGCGCAGCTCAACAACCCCCGCCGGAGTTCCAAACCACCTGTGCCCGTAAGGGTCAACCTCGGCCGCTGCAACTCGATTGCTGAAGAGCCCGCTGTTATCCACATAATAGTTCGTGCAGACGCCGAGACCAGGCCTCAAGCAAGAGAGCCCATTCTCAGTTCCTGCCCAAATATAGCCCGCATAATCAACGTGAATCGAGAGGACTATATCCGAGGCTAGCCCAGAGTTCGCCTTCCTGAAGCTTCGCCAAGAGCTCCCGTCCGGCTGGCATGTGCAGACTCCGCGCATGGTGCCAAACCAGGGATTGCCGGCTCTGTCGAGATCGACACAGAAGACTATGTCAGAGATAAGGCCTGAGTTAGTGGTGCTATATGACTGCCAGACATCGCTGGCGGTATCGTAGGACGAAACTCCCCAACGAGTCGCAAACCAGATCAGGTCGCCGGTTCCGATGGCGATATCGTTGACCCAATTGTCGGCCAATCCGCCACCTGTGCTCTCAACCGTGAAGGTCGCCCATCTCTCGCCCGGGTCGGGCCAAAGATTCCTGTCGTAAAGCGAGACGCCGTCCTCAGTTCCAATCCATACAAGGTCATCATTGCGATCCGGCCGTACGACGTTTACGGCATTGCTAATCAGGCCGCCGTCCGTGTTCGATACGTTAAACGTCTCGAACGTCCATTTCAGGGAGCCTTCATCATAGTCGGCGCGTCCAATTCCCTCGTCAGTTCCGACGTACATTACGTTCGCGTCAGTGGCAATGTCTATCGAGGTGACGTAATCACTAGGTAGTACTAGGGCCGTGTTGAACTGGCGATAGTGCTCCCATTCCGGCACTACTGGATTGCTGTAATCGTCCAACGACAGCATCCCGGCGCCCCTCGTGCCGATATAGATGCGTTCCTTCCCATTATAATCGTCATCGAAGAACTTGAGAGTGGTTACGTAGTTGGCGAACCCGATGCCATCGAACAAGGTCTCCCAGGTCTGACCGCCCATGTCATACTGACTCACGCAGTAACGCGTTGCGAAGTAAACGTTCGCTCCTGCGAATTCGATGTCCCTGACGTTATTTTCGACAAGGCCACTCTCGCCTGTTATGTAGCGACTCCACGTGTTCTGGTCTCGGTCGTATGTATTGACGCCTCGAGGCGTGATGATCCAGAAAAGCCTGTCGTCCGATGGGTCAACCACCATCCGCACGATCTCATCGTGCAGAAGGCCAAATGGGGATGTGTTTGCCCGCGTAAATACTTCCCACGTGCCGTCTTCTATTTTTGCAAGACCATCGCCCGTGGCGAACCACACCTCTCGGCAAGGGCCGAAAGCAACGTCAACGACTATATCGGACGGAAGGTCGGACGGAACGTCAGAATCGCTCGTGTCCCAGCAGAACCAGCGCATTGAATCGCCTTCTGGCATGGAGGGATCGAACACCATGACGCCCGAATCAGTTCCAAAGAATATCCGGCCATCAGAACATGGATCAAAGGCTATGCAAAATACGTTGTCGGAGACAAACTCGGGGTACTGCCAGCTGTTAAAGTACTCCCAATAATTGTCGTCGGTATCAAACCACTCGTTATTAACATAATCATAAATTGCGGAACAAACACCGTAGTCTGTCATGAAGTACATTCTATCAGGATCAGCCGGCTCGGCGCCGGGCATTATCCTTCTAATGTAATTCGATGAGAGGCCACTGTTAAACCTCGTGTAAGTAGTGAAGGTAGGGCCTGCCGGGTCTATCTTCACAAGACCCTTGTCAGTCGCCACCCAGACCATACCATTCTGCGTCGCCATATCGAGGATATGGTCTGAGGGCAAGTTCACCAGATGAACTGACGCCTCAGGCGCAAAAAGCCTATCGACCGCTTGATGATACTTCGCCTCATACGCCCCCGTGACGGCGTCGTAACGAACGAGGCCAACCATGGAAGTGCCTACCCAAACTTTCCCATTGACCTCAACGGCGCAAGTTGTGTCATTGCTTTCAGTGTATGCTCGCCACCCTCCGCTTCCGGTCGGTAGTGCATGCACGGCGCCGCTTATGCCAAAAATGGCAACCAACAAAAAGACTGTCCCAACCGCAACAGAGCGCGACCTTCGCATACCGATTAACCTCCGTCACTTATTCGAGTTGTTCTCATTAGGCATACTCGTAATTATCTTAAAAAAGTACCCACCTAATCTCCGCTACTTCTGTCATGAAATTATACCGTGTCCCCGGCTCAACAAGTGCCGCGAAAAGCTTATATTCACCTTTCGGTAATTCACCTTCATTATATTCAAACCTGAGGAATGGCAACGGCGGCGTGTTCAGGCCAGCGGGTAGCGACACCGAGATCCCGGTCGGGTTCGTCGTCCAGTCCGGGAAGTAGCAAAGCTCTCCCGTCGGCAGCATCGCCGCGATGTAGAGGTCTGCCTCAACATCCTCGAAGACGCCAGCTATTCCTATCGAAGCCTCCAGCTCTTGACCGTCGCCAATTACTCGCGCCGGCGCCTTGAGGAAAAGCGTCGGTCCTAGGGGCCCGAGGCCTGTTCCGCTGACCGCGACTTGGGTAATCGGCAAATTGTCGTCGTTGCTGTAAATCATAATCGTCGTATCCGTTACGCCTACCGTCCACGGACAAAATACGACCGGGAAATCTAGCCAATCCCCGGGCGCAATGCTTCTGTTCGTATCTGATAAGTAGAAAGTATCCAGGTTGTTCGAGTATATGCTGCTGATAAGAAGATTACCTGTGCCATGATTGTTGATGCGCAGTAACCATTGCCTCTCCGCGCCAATCGAAAGCATCCCAAAATCATGGCTCAATACAGGTATATCGATCTCCGGCTCAGCGGGACCGCAGATAACTGTGCAATCTGCATACGCGGGCGCCGGCTCCCTATTGTTAGCCTCGTCTTCGGCTCTGGTGTAAAACTCGTACGTCCCATTGCATTCAGGTGGATAGAAAAGGAATATACCCGCCTCAGTGTAGTAGTCGGGATCGTCATACTGGGTCCAAACCCCGCCTTCATATCTGTACCAGAGATACGTCCTATAAACACCTGATGTGTCAAAGTCGTTCTCCGGCCAGCTCTCGGATAGGAATGGATCGTCGTCGGCAACGTAGTCAATCGCTATCAGGCCATCCGTCACGTGCCAATCGTCGCAGCTGCATTCCGACATGGGTGGAATCACGTCGTAAGTAATGTACGCGTCCCAGTAAGGGACACCATCGGGAACGTTGAACTTGAGGAGCGGCCGCTCCTGCTCATTCCCTGCGCTATCAATTGCCTGAGTATAGAACGCATACTCCCCATTGCCGTCCTGGGGATAGAAGTGGAAGAAGCCGGCGTCGGCAGGGAGCGCCTGTCCCGTGTAGCGCCAATCGATGTCGTCACCCGTCCAGTCATTTATCGGCGTCGGAGCGAAGACTCGATACGCATAGAAGAGCCTCACCTCCTCCAATCCGCTTGAATTGCCATTGGCATCGCTCGCCGTGAAGAGTATCTCAAGGGGATTATCCGAATCACCAGTCAAATGCTGAGAGATCGGACTTGTATTCACCCAACACCTTGACGATGGCGCGCCGATTTCGTAACGGGTCGTCGCCTTCGGGGTCAGTAGCATCGGTTCGACGTTGCCTGCATTGTCGGTCGTTCGAGTATAGAAATCATATATACCGAGACCGTGATTGAAGACAAACTTGAACGTCCCCTCTGTAAGTGTCTCGATGTGCCCACTCGACTCCCAACCGATGTCTCTGCTAGAATCATCGGGATCGGTGTACTTATACCAGAGCTCCACCGAGCTCGGACCGCTACGGTCGTCAGAGGCGCTGAATTGAACGTCAACGAAATGACGCCAGGTTGCATCCGGAGCAGAGCAGGTCGATTCCGGCATAACAGTATCATAGACCGTGGTGCAATCGACGCCCTTGATCCCCTCCCTGTTGCCACCTAAGTCGGTAGCGTGCAACAGGAATTCGTAGTAGCCCTCACCCTCCGGCGGGTCAAACTCCAGATATCCAGTCAAAACCGTCGCCTCGGTGATGTAATCCTGCCAGGCGCCACCCTCGTACGTGTAGGCTAGTTCCATCGAATAGATGAACGGGCTCGTCTCATAACTTATTACTATGGGCGCCACATTCGTATAGGGATCACAGAAGCCTCTTGAACTTGGCTCTGCATAAATGATCTCAGACGAGCAATCCGCCTCATCCTTGAAGGGCTCTTGATGGCCCACCGCATCCACAGATTGTGTCAGGAAATAGTAAGTGCCGCTAACTGCCATTGGGTAGAATTCGAAGGTGCCGCTCGGTCCCTCCAATGACATTCCGGTATCCACCCACTCGCCATCGTCGTGCTTGGCCCAAAGCCCAGTCTCAACAACCTCGCTCCCGGCGTCTGTGGCCGAGTAAGACACGCGAATAGGGATCATCCGCGATGTTGATGAGCAGCGGCATGATGAATCAGGCGGCTGAGTATCACAGTTTGACAAAGCGTCGTAAGTCTTGGGCGGGACCTCGATGTTCCCACAGTTATCAACTGCTATGGTGTAGAAGCGATAGACACCGTCGCCGTTCGCCGCGGTGAACTGAAACACTCCGGCATCGGCGTCAGATACGTATGTGCTTCTGATGTAATCACCATCATTGAAGCTATAAAAGAGCCGCACCTCCGCAAGGCCCGCCACATTATCCGAGCCAAGGAACGAGACCGGTATGTCGCCCTGTGAGAAGACGTCCGCTGCTATGCAGACAGAGTTCGGGTCGCTTATGTCGTAAACGATTGCGCAATCAGGATCAGTCTCGTCCTGAGGCGCGGGCTCCCAGTTGCCAGCTACGTCGCGGGCTCTTGTGTAGAAGCGATAGATGCCTTCGCTTTGCCACTGAGCCGGGTTCGGGTTGTATGCGAAAGAACTCGACAGGGCACGGGCCGCAGGCGCAATGTTGATATCAGGGGTAATCTCTGTCCACGATACGTCGCTCTTATACTTGAGATAACATCTAATCGTGTCAACGCCCGTCGCGTCATCGCTTGCCGTGTAGTTCACAACGATCGGCAGAATCCTCGTGTAGTCGGCGCAGCTTGCCGCTGATTCTGGCGTAATGACATCATAGAAGACTGAAATCATGAAGTTCTGGGCGTTCTCATAGTCCTGCTGGTTGTTCATCTCGTCCGTCGCTACGATGAAGAAGTCATACTGTCCCTGACCGTAGGTGGCGTCGAAAGAAAATGTCACGAGTCCAGTCTCAGTATCGAAGCCGAACGTATCAATTCCACTATCTTGCCACTCGCCCTGGTTAAACCTGTAGTAGAAGCGAATGGTAAAGGTCTCAGAAAAGAAGTCGGTTAGAGCGAATTCATCAATGATAAACGGAGTGCTGCTGAACGCGGGAGGCGCGCCGAGGACTAACGTCGTCGGAGGGCTTGTATCATAAAGCGTTTGCGAATCGTAATAATAGACAGGGGAGTCCTCAATCAGACCGGAGCAATCGGTTGCCCGGGTGTAGAAGGCGTAATAGCCGTCGCCATCGGGTGGAGAGAACATGAACGTGCCCGTCTCGCCGGCCAGTGACGAGACCGTCGCCGCGGCCGCAATTGGCGCCCAACTATCGCCATCAAGACAATGATCATAATAGAGTGTTGTCCAAGCGACTCCACTGCCATCATCAGCGGAGACGTAATCGACAGGAATCTCCGGAGCATTACTGGAAAGCGGGCTTGAGCACTCAGACCTCGGAGCCGTGTTATCGACCATAGGTCCGTAATAAACGCCAGTCTCGGGGGCTCTTGCTACGCCACCATAGCCATCCTCAAACAGGAAATAATAGGTGTGCAATCCTTGCTCGGCGAATTGCGTGTCGAGCGTAAATATAAACGTATATGGGTCGCTGCCCGGCTGCCAATCGGAGATGTGATATGACACGTCATCAAGCACGATGAAGCATTTCGCAGGGAAATCGTAATCAATGTCCTGATAAGTTGTGAAGAACCGGAATGTCTCGGCGGTACTTCCAGCAGCCGGAATTACGCCTGTATTCCCGACCGGATCAGTTACAAGGTCCGGCTCCGCATTCTCGCTTGCAATAGCATACATCGTATTGCCTGCAACAAAGAAGACCTCATGGTCAAGTCCGATTACTATGGAGGATACTATCGGCTGGCCAACATCGCCGGCATAGAGAACGTCAATTCCCGGACCGGTTGGCAGCTGCACCTCACCCATGAGAAATAGGGAACCACTCTCAGAACCCACATAAACGTGTCCGGCGCCATCGACCGCCGGCGCGTGACATATAGGTCCGCCAGTGTCGAAGCTCCAGTTAAGACTCAAAACCCCTTCGTCCCTGTTCAACGCGTAGAAGATGCCGTCTGTGGAACCGAAGTAAAAGCTGTCGTCACCACCAAACGCTCCGTGGCCCTCAATCGCGCCTCCTGTTTGGAATGTCGAGATCGGTGTGTTGAAGTTGTTCGGGGCGAAGCTGCGCATAATGCCGTCATCTGCCCCAACATAGACGTAGCCATCGCTGTCAACTACGGGGGAGGTGCGGATCGGGTACCCAACCGTCCCCTGGTTGTTGATGCTCCCGTTGCCGGTATCTATATTGTATAGTCTCCCTTCGGTACAACCAATATAAAGCTCGGACTCGTCGGGAGAAAGCGCGGGCGAGGAATTCAAGAACGGGCAGGCAACCTGTCTGTCCCACCTCAACGAGCCGTTGGGCTCAAGTGAGTAAACGCCACCGTCAAAAGAGGCGAAATAGATGTTCCCGTCAGAATCTACGACCGGCGAGGAGTAAATCCCCGCGCTCAAGGGGCCAGGGTATGGGTAGCGCCAGTAAAGCGCTCCATTTGCAGAGTACACCGCATAGAAATAGCCTTCTTGAGTGCCATAATAGACCACTGAACCATCGGGCGAAAGCGCCGGAGAACACATAACGGGATCAAGATCAAACGGCTCATAGACCCATCTTTCCTCAAAATCAGGGGACAACGACACGAGCCGACCATAATCCGCCCCGAAGTAGAGATTGCCCGCACCATCAATTGCAGGTGTTGAGGCGATGGTCGGGCCAGTCGTGTATGTATGCGCGACCTGATATTCCCTCGGACCGATGGATGCCGCAGTCGCTGGCCTTGTGCCAACGCGGCCCAGCATCGGCCATTGGTTTCCTGATATAGAGATGCTGTAAACCCCGGCGCTCTCGAGCGAGGAGCCCGGGGAAGCGTTGTCGATAACCCTTAGGAAATAGTAGCCCGCGACCTCTGCTACAAAGGGGAACGGCGCGGTCGAATCGCCGCCCGGATTCGGCGCAAGGGTACAGTCATCGAGATAAATCTCCACCTCGACGGCAGCCCCAGCCGCGGCATTCAGCGTTATGGTGTATTCAATATCGGTATCTGCCCTGAAATAGAACCAGTCTTCGTCCGTTCCCAGTGGCACGAGGTTGTGGCCCGAGTGGACGCTCCCGTCAGTCCATATAAGCGCTGCGTCCATACATCTGTTATCCGGCTCAAAACCGTCCCAGGTATCAGGACCCGTGAATGTATCTTGCGGATACCTAACTTGACAGCCATCACTGTCAGCAAAGACGAAATAGTGGACCCAATGGCCGGAGTCGAGCGCGAGCGTAGTTGCATAATTCCCGTTATCCGGTGAGCCGGATACGAGTTCCATATCGTAAGGTGAGGCGCTCTGCTCGTCACGACCGACGAAGACCTCCGCGCTAATCGGCGCGAAGCCATCCACATCCATGTAGGTTACTCCAAACGTATAATCAGTAAGCGGTCCACTCAATGCGGGCTCTAGCGTCGCATCCAAGAGAACGGGCATGCCCTGCCTGAGGACCGAGGCGCCTCCTCGCGTCGCAAGCCAAAGGCCTATGCAAGGCTGGTAGCAGAGATCATAGACATTATCGTTAATCAAGCCACTGTTCTTTGTGGTGAAGCGCTCGCCTGTCATCGTGCCATCGGTGAACTTCGTTAGGCCGCGGCTCGTGGCTATCCAGACTGTATCGCTCGAACCAAATATGATGGAGTTTATCGTATTGCTTCCGAGTCCCGACCCGAAATCGCTGGTCCTGATCGTCGTCCAGACATTTTGAGCTCTATCAAACTTACTAATGCCGTTGGTCGTCCCGATCCAGATACAGCCGTTCGCATCAACCGCGAGGCAGCGGACGTTCTCGGACACGATGTCACTATTGCCCTTGTCGTAGGTTACCCATGTATCGTTCTCGAGGTCTAAAACGGCGATTCCCCAGTTGGTTCCTATCCAAAGATAGAACTCGCCGCCGATCGCCTGTCCAGCGAGGCTAGTTATGTAGTTTGAGCGAAGACCGCTGTTCGACGTTGTGTAAGTGTCCCACTGCAAAGTGCTGCCTGTGGCGTAACATGCAAGACCGTTGTCGGTACCGAACCACGTCCTGATAACGCCGCCAGTAGCCGGCCTCGGATCAAGCTCTACGGCCATGACGCGGTCAGAGGGAAGGCCGCCGGCGCTGTTGGATGTGTCCAGCGTCTGCCAAAACGAGATGCCGGGCTCGTGGAAGGAGACGCCGAGGTTCGTGGCGAACCAGACGGCCCCATTGCCGGAACGGTCATCCGTCATGACATCATTTATATAGTTGGAGGCAATTGCATCATCAGGGGCGTAAGTATAGGTTGACCAGATGCCACTATTCCCGGCGTTCGCGTCCCATTCTAGCGAGTTTGCTCCGCTGCCGTAAGTGCCTATCCAAACTTCGGTGTCGGAATTGGCAATTGCTCTTAGGTCGTTATCGGCAAGACGATTCTCAAACGTGCTGTGCCATGAGCCATCGTATCTACAGAGGCCCTCGTGGGTCCCAACAAGGCGGGAGTTGCCGTCGTTGATGACGCCTCGGACGTCGTTAGAAAGCAGGCCGCCGCTCGTGTTCTCGAACGTGGCGCTTCCCCAAGTGGTGAAGTCAAAGGCTGTTATCCCCTGTTCCGTCCAAATCCAGAAAAATGTGCTAACGCCGCCCGTGTCATGCATCAAGATGCCGCGCATGTCGTTCGAGAGGATGTTGACGTCGGTCCATGTGCCAAACGTCTGCCAGTTGTCGCTTATGTCAACGCAAGCCGCGCCGTTGTCCGTGGTAAACCAGACCTCGCCGCACGTGAGTCTTTCGGCCGCGCCAGTCACGAAATCTGATGGCAATCCGCTGTTTGCCATGTTGTAGTGCCGCCAGCTGTCGAATATCCTGTTCAAACAGGAGACGCCAGCGTCCGTTCCGATGAACACTCTATTGTGCGTGTCAAAATAGATCGTATTAACACAATCGGAATTGAGGCCGTTCGACGAATCGTAACTGCCGGTCCAATCGCCCACACCCATATCATAGATCGCAATGCCTCCGTCCTGTGTCCCGATCCAGACCTCGTCACTATTCGGGTCTACTACGATAGTCGTGACTAGGTCGGAAGGAAGAGCGCTGTTTGCGGAATTCATGGCCGGCCAGAAGGCGAAGTCTGCCGGGGCCGGTTCGGACGTATCAATAACGTTTATGCCTTGATTACAGCCCAACCACACCGCATCATCAGCTATCGCAACGGACGTGAACGAGTTCGTTAGGAGCTCGTCTCGCAATAATACTAAGACATCATCACTGGACCAGTTCTCGTCCGAGTAAAGGTCCGGCTGGGTCTTGAGAAACTTGCAGAGCTCATCCCCGGCCATGTCCCACAAAAGTGTTCCCCCACCGTTGGTAACGGCCCAAAGCGATTCATACTCCCCGGCGATACCATTGATGTCATCGCTGTTAACCCGAACATACCATTCCTGGCCGAAGACCGCCGAGCCCCAAAGACACAGCAGCGACATGAGCAATACTAGTAGCCTACCTCGCATCACAACCCCTCCAACGCACATTTGGTTTTGGGCGAAATTATCTCGAACTTATCCACTACTCTACAATTATCGTAAGAATGTTGATCTCGCCTATAACATCGAATTCTGTGTCAGTTACTACCAAGGCTCCATAAAGAGTGTATTCTCCGCTCTGCATACTATCGTCCAGGACAACGTCGAGCAGCGGAACCGGTCCCATTTCCCCGTTTTCGTCAAGCGCAACTCGCATCGGCGTTGGCTCCATCATCCAATTTGGATAGAAATGGAGGGCTTCCTCGCCAGGCAAGCGAAGAGCAATGTAGGCGTCAACGACCCGCGCCTCGCCCGGATTGTTCAACCTCGCGGATAGCACAAGACGATCATCCTTGCTGACGAATATCCCCGTGCTCGAGAGCTTGATCTTCGGAGATAGTTCGTCCGTGCCTTTGCCCACAACATTGGCACAAAGGTCTGCGCTGCCATACTCGCTGAGTTCGACTCCAATCGTGCCCTCGAATAGCCCTGCTTGATGAGGCGTAAATGTTATATCGATAGGAAGCATGTCGCCGGGCTGAATCGTCGTCGGACCATCCCAACTGGCTGTGAAAGCCTGGGAACTCGAACGGACATCTTCAACAGTGATGGCAGACGCGCCCGCATTGCTGATCTTAAGTACCCAATTGCTGCTTTCGTCAACCAGGACCTCACCGAAATCGTGCTCATCCTGAAGCAGGGACGCAGATGGCTGACCTGGCGCGTAGAGCATGCTGAGATCCGGGTCAATAGATGCGGCTTCGCTGCGGCCCACATTGTCAGTAGCAATTGTATAGAACCTGTAGTTGCCGGGGCCTTCGGGGGCTGTAAATCCTATTACGCCACCCACACTTCCCCAAGCGACTCTGTATTTTGAATACTCACCCATCTCAAAGGAATACCAGAGCTCGACCGAGACGATACCCGAGGCGTCGTCGCTGGCTTCATAGAGGAGCATGATCGGCAGAGAGCTAGCCACTGCGGGTCCCTGGACGGAGGACACCGGGGGCTCTAGATCGAATAAGCTCTCGCAGTCGGAAAATGGAGGGTAATCCTCGCGGTTGCCGGCCGTATCCTCCGCTACTGTGTAGAATTCGTAACGTCCGCCACCCTCAAGAGGCATGAAGAAGAACTCGCCGCCATGCGGTGTTCCCATGAAGCCATAGTCGGATTGCTTCCACAATTCATCGTTGTATTTGTAGTAAAGATATACGTTATTCAGGCCGCTGCCCACATCGCTGGCACTGTAAGTTACGATTAGGGGAGGTTCCATCGTTATATGCTCACACCATGACATCGACGATGGCGCCTGGATATCGTAATAGGTTGAGCAATCACCGTCACCTATTGCGGCATCCTCATTACCGGAGTAATCGGTCGCAACGACGGCAAAGTAGTATTGACCCTCACCTTGTGTCAGGGGATAGGAGACTTCGCCCTCCCTGAAGGGGACTGTGTATGGAGTCCGCATCCACTCGCTCGTCTCATATCTAAACCAAAGCGTTACCTTCTCAACTCCGGCGGTTACATCATGAGCGACAAAGGAGACATCAATGCTCATCGCGTTGACTGCCTCTTTGCAGGTTGCGGTGCATACGGGAGCCGTAATGTCGGAGATGCAAGTAGCATCTGGAACCGATGGAGGCAGCTCTACGTTGCCGGCAAAGTCAGCCGCAATCGTATAGAACTCATAAACGCCATCCTGGGCTGCTGTGAATGGAAATCTATTCTCAGCGCCCGTATTTCGGTGTCCAGCATGATAGTACGGTCCGCCGTTCAATCTATAATAAAGGTCCACTTCACCTACTCCGCTCCCCGGATCATCAAAGGTGAATGGAACGTCGAAGTTAGTCCCGGCGAATTCTACAGTGGAGCAGCTCGACTCCGGGGCGGTGTTGTCATAAGAGAGCTGTACCGGATAGTGCCACGTCTGGCGATTGCCTGCCTTGTCAACGGCGATCGTATAAAATGTGTGCCATCCTTCCTTGAGCGCTGTGTATATGAAAAGGCCACCATCCTGGTTGAGCGTGTGCGGCCAAAGATTGTAAGTCGAGTCATCCTCGTCAAGCATATACCACAGCTCAACGAAATCCACGCCGCTCTCGTCGTCCCATGCGGTGAACGGCAATCGGAGCGCGGGCGATGTGAAGGCCTTATAGCCCGGCGTCGTGATGTAAGAGCCCGGGCCATTCCAATCCAGAACGACCATGCAATCCGCCTCACTCGGGAATTCCTCAACAAGGTCAGAGTTGTTTGTTGCAATCGAGCAGAACTCATAATTACCGGACGAGCTGGCGGTATATGTGAAAACGCCGTAGGACTTGAATGAGGTGAGGCCCGTTCCTTCCCATTCACCACCCGGATTCCGCACATACAGAGCCACAGAACGAACGCCGCTCTCGAGGTCCTCGGCGCTGAAGTGGAGTGAGAATTGACTTGACTGCGTGTATGGATCGGTCGTGCCATCAAGGAACGCCGCGGAGTCCGGGGCCGTGTCATCGACAACAGGTCCGGAGAAAACTCCACTTGCGGGGAGCTTCAGAACATTTCCGGAAGCTTTCTCAAAATAGAAGTAATAGGTGTGCTGTCCCACTGGCAGATCGCCGATAGAGAATGAATATGTGCCATTGTATGCGGCTCCATCAGCAAGCGCCATCTGGTGGGGAATGCCATCAATATAAACATGCGCGTTCACGAAGTAGTCTAGGCTTGCGACCTCCACATCGGGATCGAACATATAGACTGAATACTCAAATTCTGTGCCGGTTCCAGGGGCCTTCGGGTCTGCAGGAACGCCGGACTTGGGTGATACTAGATGCGCGGAGAGGTCCGGCTGATGGTTCTCCAGAAAGACGCTAACGCCACCGCCCGTCGTTGCAAACCACTTGTTATCGTCCATGTCAACGGTGACCCGCGTTACGATATCGTGTGAGGGCCCACCGGTTGAGCGGTTGTAGGCGTTCCAGACGTTATCCGCGAAGACTGACACGCCATTGTCCGTGGCTGCCCATAGTTTGCCTGCGCCGTCAATCGCCATATCGTTAATCATGTTTGAACCGAGGCCGAGGCCAGCAAAATGAGTCCATCGGTCAAGGAGATAACGTGCAAGGCCGTTCGATGTGCCAAACCACTTGCCGCCCTGGCAGTCATCCGCGACGCAACTCACCAGGCAGTTGAGCGGCGCTTCCGTCGCGCCATAGACCTCCCATTCAGCGTAGTTGTATCTGGAGACGCCCATCTCGGTGGAAGCCCAGATATCGAATTCGTTATCAATATATAAG
>JAGHCW010000196.1 GCA_021160245.1 bacterium
ACATCGCTTGCGGCGCCATATCTAAGAGCAAGCGACTTCAACTGCAAACTCGCCACCGAGACCGTGTCAACAAGCCGCACAAGCCGCCTCTCGACGAGCTGAAAACCACACAGCTGCTGCCTGCTTGCCGCGCCCTCACTGACAAGGCGAGTCAAGATGCCCGACTCATTATCGTCCCAATCGTAATGGACCGGTTTATGCTGGATAAGCGAAGCGCAAACCGCTGGCAGTGACACTATCGGATGGCACTTCTGAAAGTGAATGATATCGTGCGATTTGAGCAGGCGATTAACTACGATCAAGTTCCTGTAGATTGCGCCTCGTTCAGCATAGAGTCGGACTATCGGGACACTCTTGAGATAAGGGAACTCGTTCATTGACAAGTTTATGCTTGTGGCAGCAGGCCCCAGATGACACGCAGTCGCTAGCGTTACTTCTAGTCCCGACGCGAGCAAGTGTTTGATGATGTTGGCGGGCCGCACGAAGCTAGCAACGCTGCCAGGGGCGTATGGGTACAGGAACAGGACACGCGGTCGCCGTCCTCTTAACTGTGATATTGAGCCATCAGTTCTCAAATGAGGCATATTCCTGACTAATCGACCGAGTCCTTCCGGTGTATTCGCTTCCAGACACCCCCGGGCTTGACACGACCAAGCAGTATCTCAAACCATCCGAGAATGATCCCGATGAATTGCAGGAAGGGAAAAACCTCTTTGAGAAGAAGCAACAGGACGATCAAGGCGAGCACAGCCCACAGAACGCAGGGGCCGAGCTTATATGTTAGAACACCGATATCAAAGAGCACAAAAGCAGGCAGAAACAGCGCAAACGCCCGCCTGAACGGCTGTGTAACTGCCCCAAAAAATCCATATTTCGGATTGAATATCATCGTCCAATACTGCCCCATCGTAACTAGCGTCGTGCAAACGCGGCGCCTTATCTGCACCATTTCAGCCCATATAGTCTCGGGACTGGCCTCAAGCACTGGTGTATTCTTGGCCACAACGCACCGGAATCCCTGCTTCCGAACGATGAAGGTAATCTCAAGATCGTCGATTATGGCCTTATCAGGTATTTCTTGGACAAGATCATGCCTGAAAGCAAGAAAACGGCCGTCGAGGCTACAAGCAGAATCGATCAAGCCCTCTTTGTAGCGCAGCTCCCAGTCGGACATGTGGAAGCGGGACTTACTTCTCATATACGCGGAACCTCCCTCATCCTGCATCGTAACGAGCCCGGAAACCGCGCCGATATCGCCTCGTAGCATATTCACGACATTCATCGCGGCGGATGGCGAGACGATTGTATCCACGTCGGTTATGATGACTATCTCAGCGTCGGTGGCCGCAAGCCCGGCATTTATGGCCTTGTTCTTGCCACGCTCGCATTGAAGGAGTGTAACCGGGTATTCGCTCGCTATCTCAGAAGTCCGATCGGCCGAGCCATTATCAACTACAAGGTAGCTTATCTTGTCTTCTGGATAGTCCAGTGCAATAACGTTCTCAAGCTTTTGCCCAATGAACTTCTCCTCATTATAGACCGGAACCAGAATCGCGATCGTCGGCCATTCGTCACGCTCATCGGCCTCAATCGCCCCCTTGCGATGAGCCAGAAAATTGCAGAGCGCCGAGTATCCGAACAACACCGCAAAGATAATCGCCGTCGATATCCCAAAAAGGACCCAGAGCGCCAAAGCCCGAACTCCTGATGCGGAAAGTGAGCCAATTCAACTAGATGCAAGTTGCGATAAAGACTATTGCGATTGGTAGTAGCAGTCAAGGCCAAGAGTCGAACAATATGGCAATATGGGCTTTGCATCGCTGGGCCTAAGGTTGTAATATAATCATCGGAGGTCGCATGGAAGCGATTGACTCTTATTGTTTATCGACGATCGAGAACAAGGAGAAGAAATGCCGAAGGTTGTTCACTTTGAGATTAACTGCGACGACCTGAAGCGGGCAAGCAAGTTCTACGCCGACGTATTCGGCTGGAAAGCCAAGAATTGGGACGATTCCGAGGAGTATTTGATCATCAAGACGGGAGAGAATGACGAACCCCGCTTTGATGGTGGTTTTATGAAACGAATAAGCCCCGATGCGACAACGATAAACACGATAGGCGTTCCATCGCTCGATGATTTCATGGGCAAGGTCAAGGAGCATGGCGGCGAGATCATCACGCCCAGATCGACAGTGCCGGGTGTCGGGTATCACGCATACTGCAAGGACAGTGAAGGCAACCTATTTGGCATCATCGAATTGGACGAATCGGCCAAATGATCCCATTGGGCGGAAGCTATTAATCATGCCCGATTTCAATCTTGTATCCGATTTCAAACCAACAGGCGATCAGCCCGAGGCCATCGATGCGCTCGTCTCGCGCGTTCGGGCCGGCGTCAGGGACAACGTGCTGCTTGGCGTAACGGGTTCGGGCAAGACTTTCACAATCGCTAACCTTATCGAACGAGTCAATCTGCCAACGCTGGTTCTGTCGCACAACAAGACCCTCGCCGCGCAGCTCTATACCGAGTTCAAGGAGTTTTTTCCTGAAAACGCGGTCGAGTATTTCGTCAGCTACTATGATTATTACCAACCAGAGGCTTATCTCCCCACAACGGACACTTACATAAAAAAAGACGCCGACATCAACGAGGAGATCAATCGCCTAAGATACTCCACAACCAGGTCGCTTTTCGAGCGGCGGGATGTAGTAATCGTCGCAAGCGTGTCCTGCATCTACGGACTCGGCTCTCCAGAAGCGTATCTTGAGATGATGCTTCTCTTAGAACGCGGAAAACTAATTGACCGCGATAAGATGCTTGAGCAGCTCGTCAACATGCAATACAAGCGTAACAACACGACACTCGTCCGAGGCGCATTTAGGGTGCGAGGCGATGTTATTGAGATTCTGCCTGTCTATGAATCAAGAGCTATCCGAATCGAGCTCTTCGGAGACGAGATTGAGCGCATAACCTTCTTCGATCCCCTTACAGGCCACTTCATCAAAACAGCAGATCGCCTCGCCTTGTATCCTGGAAGCCACTACGCCATTCAACCTAAGCGTGTGGACAGGGCGATAGAATCGATCATTGCGGAGCTCGAGACGCGGCTGGATTTCTATGAGCGCGAGGGCAAATTGCTTGAGGCGGAGCGGCTTCGAAGCAGAACCATGTATGATATTGAGATGATCCGCGAGATTGGCTTCTGCTCTGGCATAGAGAACTACTCCAGACATTTCACCGACCGCAAGCCCGGCGAGCCGCCTCCCACTCTGCTGGATTACCTGCCAGACGACTTCCTGCTCGTAATCGACGAATCCCATGCAACCGCGCCTCAGCTGCGAGCGATGTTCTGCGGCGATAGATCTCGCAAAGAGACGCTAGTTACGCATGGTTTTCGCCTTCCATCGGCCTTTGATAACCGCCCGTTATTCTTCGATGAGTTCAATGAGCGACGAGGCGCTACGATATATGTCTCTGCGACGCCGGCTGCCTACGAACTTGATCTCGTAGATGGCGATATCGTAGAGCAAGTCGTTCGCCCAACGGGACTGTGCGATCCGGAGGTTGATATTCAACCAGCCGCCGGCCAGGTAGATCATCTTCTCGGCGAGTTGCGCGAGCGCGTCGCAAAAAAACAACGCGTGCTTGTTACAGCGCTTACGAAGCGGATGGCGGAGGATTTGACCGATTACTACTGCGAGCTTGGCATTAAGGCGAGGTATTTGCATTCCGAGGTCAAAACGCTTGATCGAATTGAGATAATCCGCGAGCTCAGGCAAGGCGAGTTCGATGTGCTTATCGGGATCAACTTGCTGCGCGAGGGCCTCGACCTGCCGGAAGTATCACTCGTTGCCATCCTAGACGCGGATAAAGAGGGATTCCTACGGTCAACAACCTCGCTAATCCAGACGATGGGCCGCGCGGCTCGGAACGTCGATGGCAAGGTGATTCTTTACGCGGACAAGTTCACCAACAGCATCCGTTCCGCCGTCAACGAGACTAACCGCCGCCGGGAAAAGCAGCTGGCCTATAATCAGGAGCACAACATCACTCCCGAAACGATTCAGAAGAAGATTGCTGAGCCGATAAGCGCCGTATTTGAGGCGGATTACTACACGATTCCGATCTTCAGACCCGGTGAGGAGCTTCTTGAGCCCAAGAGCGACGCCGACCTAACAAAGTTCGTGAAGGAGCTGGAGCAGGAGATGGTTCAGGCCGCCGAGAAGCTTGAGTTCGAGCACGCGGCAAAACTCCGCGACAAACTCTTCGCCCTGAAAAAGCGGCATTCGGCCGCGTTGCAGGCGCTGAAGGTTCTATGATATGATGCTTGATTATGACTATTAATGTAGGGAAACTTGTAGAGTTTTGGCGCGGAAATGCTTAAGAGGATATTCAAATTGCGCGAGAGAACTTCGCGAATAGGAGATACTCATTCGCGATGTTTTTGGCGCATCTTGCTTTGGAGAAGGCGCTGAAAGCTCTTGTCATAAATGAGACAAAGGCGATCCCACCCAGAATCCACAATCTTACCTCGCTTGCTGAGAAGGCGAAATTATCCCTTGACCAAGAGACACTGACGTTTCTATCCGCTATGGACCATTACCAGATGGCAGGCAGATATCCTGAACCGCGCAGTCCTATGATCAGCCGTCTCGATGCAGAATGGGACCTCAAAAGGGCAGAGGAGGTTGTCAAGTGCTTGACGAGTCAGTAATCGAGGTCGTGAGGCGCTATCTCAGCCTGCTGAAGGAACGCGGAGTCCCTGCTTCTTTTGCCGTGCTTTTCGGCTCTTTTGCAAGGGGAGACCAACGTCCTGAGAGCGATGTTGACATTCTCGTTATCTCGAAGGAATACGATGAGGATTGGCAGCGTTGGAATAGGAAGCTCTGGGAATTAAAATATCTTGTGGATGCGCGCATTGAGCCGACACCGGTTGGCGAGCTCGAGTTTGATACCGATGACGTCTCCATCAGAATTGAGATGGCGAGAAGAGAGGGCATTCGGATTAACCTTTCATAGCTAGATTCACGCACGCAGAGGAGATGGTTCAGGCCGCCGAGAAGCTTGAGTTCGAGCACGCGGCAAAACTCCGCGACAAGCTCTTCGCCCTGAAAAAGCGGCATTCGGCCGCGTTGCAGGCGCTGAAGGTTCTATGATATGGTGGCTCCATGCTGATGGATGTTGAAGATCTAGTAAGGCGCTGGCGCGAGGATGCGCTAGAGGATATGGACCTCGCGCGGGACATCCTGAAAAGAGGGAAGCATCGACATGCGATGTTCTTCGCGCATCTTGCCTTGGAGAAGGCACTGAAAGCACTTGTAATGAGAGTTACGAAGAAACATGCTCCGAGGATCCATAACCTACCGGAGCTCGCGTCAAGGA
Source organism: bacterium (assembly GCA_021160245.1). Lineage (GTDB taxonomy): Bacteria > B130-G9 > B130-G9 > B130-G9 > B130-G9 > JAGHCW01. The sequence continues at coordinate 5,384 of JAGHCW010000196.1, forward strand.
CCTCGATCTCCTTCGATGAGGAGCAAATGAAGCTCTTGTCGGCAATGAACTTCTATCAATTGGCTGGCCGGTATCTGGATACAAGGGATGGTCAGGTGGACCCCGAGCGGGCGACGCAGAACTTCCGCAAATCAAAGAGGATGTTTGAATGGTTGATCAAACTGTAGTCCGCATCATCAGGGAGTATCTGGCAGTCCTAAAGGAGCATCAGATTCCCGCATCGTGTGCTGTACTCTATGGCTCATACGCCAGGGGCGACCAGCGTAAGGAAAGCGATATTGATGTTCTGGTCGTTTCTGAAGTGTTTGACAAGGACTGGCCGAGATGGAACCAGCTGCTCTGGGAATTGGTGATCTACGCTGATTATCGCATCGAGCCCATGCCCGTCACTCAGAGCCAATTCGAGACCGATAACACCTCCATGATTATCGAGATGGCGAGGCAAGAGGGCATAGTGATCTACGCCGACGACACCCCGGCGAGGCGACCCGATGAGAAGAAGATGCTCATCACAACGCGTGGCAGCTGAGGTGAACTGCCTTCTGGAGCGACTCCAAACCGGTAGTTCCTTGAATGCTCAATTCGTGCATGAACAGGGCCAATAGTGCAAGATGAAGCCAGCTAGCAGCAACTTCGCGGATAAACTAGCCGACCTGCCAAGCCAGCCGGGCGTCTATATCATGTCGGACGCGGAAGGCGCCGTCATCTACGTCGGCAAGGCCAAAAACCTGCGCCATCGCCTCCGGAGCTACCTGCATCCCGAGCGGGCCGGCTCAAAGGTAAAGGCGCTCGTTCAGAAGGTTCATGACGTTGATTATATCGTCACCGCAAACGAACTTGAGGCGCTGATACTCGAGAGCAACCTCGTCAAGGAGAAGAAGCCTCGCTACAACATCGAGCTAAAGGACGATAAGCACTATCCGTATCTGAAGATCACGAGCGAGGCGTTCCCCAGACTCCAAATCGTTCGCAGGTTCAAAAAAGACGGCGCGCGGTACTTCGGCCCATTCGTCCCGACGCACGCCATACGAACGACATTGAAGCTCATCTATAAGATATTCAAAGTGCGAAACTGCAAGCGCGAGCTGCCCACAAATCGCAAAGACGTGCCCTGCCTCAACTATCAAATGAGCCGCTGCCTCGCCCCGTGCATCGGCAAGATCACGCCCGGAGATTACGCCTCAATGATCAAGCGGATCGTCATGTTCCTTGAGGGCAGAAGCAACGAACTGGTCGATGACCTGACCGAAAAGATGAGGCAAGCGGCAGAGCGCCTCGACTTTGAGCAAGCCGCCGTCCTGCGCGATCAGATCGCCGCCATAGAGCGGGTGCAGATCAAGCAGAAGATAACTATCCCGGAATACGCCGATAAAGACATCATCGGCATCGCACTCTCCGATAGCGCCGCAGCTATTCTGATCTTCTTTCTGCGAAGCGGCCTCATCAAGGGCCGTGAGGAGTTTATGTTCAACCGCCTCATCGAGCTCTCGAAGGCCGAGCTCGCGGCTGGCTTCGTCAAGCAATACTACCTGACCCGCCCGACGCCGATTCCAGAGGAGATACTCGTCCCATTTCAGATTGCAGACAGCGAGCTGGTCGCGGAATTGCTCACAACGAAGCAGAGCAGGAAGATAACGATTGCTGTCCCTCAGCGTGGTTCTAGACGGAGCCTGATGAACATGGCGCTTCGCAACGCTGAGCAGTTTTTGAAATCACAGATAGAGGATATCGCGACGGGCTCTGGGCGGGTGATACCAGTCGGCGCAATCGATCTTGGCCGCAAATTGGGCCTGGACGGCCGAATTACTCGGGTGGATGTCTTTGACAACTCGACGCTCTTTGGCTCCTGGGGCGTCGGCGCGATGATCGTATGGCAGGAGACGCATTTCGAGAAAAGCGAATACAGGCGATTCACGATCAAATCCGAGACCGTCGTCGATGACATCGGCATGATGAACGAGGTCCTTAACCGCAGGTATTCGCGCGCAAAATGCGAGGAACTACCGCTCCCGGAAATCGTCCTGATCGACGGCGGCAAGGCCCAGGTGAACATCGCCGCAAAGGTCCTTGGCGACCTTGAACTCAACCAGATCAAGGTACTAGGCATCGCCAAATCCCGAGGGCGAGAAAATATCCCCGACGACATCATCTACGTCCACGGCGAGACCGCTCCACTCGACCTTTCGTCCGGCGCCGAAGCATTGCTCTTCCTCAAGAAAATGAGAGACGAGGCGCACAGATTCGCAATCGCATTCCATCGAGCCAAGCGCCGTCGTGAGACGCTTAAATCCACCCTCCTGAGTGTCCCCGGCATCGGCGAAAAACGCCTCAAGCGCCTCCTCCGCGAATTCGGCAGCCTCCGCGCCCTCCGCGCCGCCTCCATGCAAGAGCTAGAGGCCTCTAAGGCCCTGGATAAGATGACTGCGAGGCGACTGCATGATTTTTTGCATTCCACCGGTGTTGTCCAAGATGGCGATTGATGTATAGTACGACCGCAATGATTTTGAATGTTTCTATGTGCAGCGACGAAAACAGACGGGAGGGTGAAGTATGAAGATCATGGCGAAGTTCGTAAAGGATGGCAAATGGTGGGTTGCCTGGACGGACGATGTGCCCGGCGCGCTCACTCAGGGCGAGACGCTGGAGGAAGCCCGGGAGAACCTGATCGACGCTGTGCGGATGATGCAAGAGCCAATCGACTATGACTCTCTTCCCATTTCCGACCTCGTCATGCAAGAGATTGAGGTTTGAAACGCAGAGAGTTCATCCGTCACCTAAGACGCTTCGACTGCGTTCTTCTGCGTGAAGGAGCCAAGCATTCTCGCTACATAAGCCTCGCCGACACGGCAAGAACGACGACCGTTCCGCGCCACACCGAAATCTCAAACATGCTCGCGGCGAAGATCTGCGCTCAGCTGGGCATTCCGCGACCCAGGTAGGCGCTCCGTGGGACTTGTCATCCTGGCTAATGGCCGAGACATCAATCGACATATTGCGACTTCGGAATGCCGAGTGCATAGCGATTTTCCAGAAAGGGCAATCCGGCTTTCTGCCTAAGAACCGCATTGCCGAGCTGCTTCGCTGTATTACACCTCAAGCATCCTGCAAGTCTTAAATCAAGGCATCCACCTGCGCAGTTGTATTTGCAGAAACAGTCCGTACACTCATCGAATGTGGTTACGTTTTGCCTACGAAGGGATTGCATGCGCGACCTATCAATTGAGACTACTCCGTTCGCGCCCACATGGCCAAAGCGATAAATGTCCGGCGCACTGGCGCGCGTGCAGGCGACTATGTTTCCATTGGGCAATACGGTCAAACCGGGCAAACCAATCGAGGTACAGAAGTGTGCTCGCAGAAGCTCGAATTTCCCTATCATTGAATTGCGGAAATCAATGCCATTTTCACTTGAGAGTCGATAGGCTTCAAGGAGGAAAGCGGTGAATTCATCCTGCGAAGGCGGCGTAACAGATTCTTGGAGGTCTGAGCCTCGGCCAATCGGATTTAATGCTTCGAGACCAACTGAAATGCCCGGAAACTTATCCATGAAAAAAGAGAAGAAAGCTTGGGACATTGAAATAGTCCTGTTAGAGACCGTCGCCCTCAACGCGTAATGAAGACCTTTAGACCTGAACACATCGGCAGTGTTCATAACTAAGCTGAATGGCGACGAACCATTTGGGAATGGTCTGTGCATATCGAAGAGGGGCTGTGGACCATCGATCGACAGAGATGCGTAATCCAGCGTATCAGCGAGTTTAGCTGCGACTGACATCCCGTAAGCCCCATTTGTCGGCATCCCAACCGATCCTCGAACACCGTAAGTCGAGCATCTCTGTCGAAAATAATCAACGATGGAACGCAGAAGGGAGAGGTGCAATGCAGGTTCCCCGCCTCCGGAGAATTGCAGTCTAGCTTCCGTCTTATTGGCTCTTTCTGATAATGATTCGAATAAGTGATCTATGGCTGTTCTGGCTATCTGGAAAGACATAACCTGAGATTCAGGGCGAGAGTCGGAATGGCAGTAAACACATGCCAGATTGCATGAATCAGACAAAACTAGATTCAAGTCGGCTATCTGCTTCATATCGCGAATCGTGAGGTCCTCGAGAGCTATGCGGGGCCGTTCTTTGAGACGTTCTGACAATGCGCCAATATGGCAATGACAAAGTGCATGAGCATTGGATTGCAGTTCTGTTAGCGCCGCTGAATAATACTCGAAGTCGAACACACCCAAAT
>JAGHCW010000158.1 GCA_021160245.1 bacterium
GCGCCCGACAGCCTTGTTCCTCCGAAATTGGCTGTCGGCATCTTCGGATTTCTTTCTATAATCGTCTTCTATCTCCTCATCAAGCGCTTCACACCTGACCTTATTGCAGCGCTTCTGGCTGTAGCCGTTGGGATTCAACTGAATATGCTGCTCTTCTCACAGCGGCTCATCTCAGATATCCCATATATCTTCTTCTCTACGCTGACTCTGCTTCTTATCGTCAAGCGAACTCAATCAACACAATCCCTCCTCCGGCTTAAAATCGCGATCGGCATTGCGATATCCTTGGGATAGGGAGCTCATCGCCGTTGGACAGTGGATAGGAGAACATACGCCTCCGGGCGCCGTCGTCTTAACGGAGCGGTCGGTCCTATCATTCCTCATCTCAGGACGAAAATCCTTCAGACCGAGTGATATTTAGGCAAGGGCCATGTTCGACGACGCCGTTGCTGAAAATAGGCTGTTTTTCATCCAGAGCGCAACACCCGGCTATAAGACATCGTCGTGGTCGATTGCTCGCACGTTGGGGAAAACGGTGGGTTATTGGCACGTCGTGTATAAGAACGGCACAACTTACGTCATCGCGCAAAACGGGGCTGAGGTTTTACAGAATCAATTTTAGGAAAGCGCCTGCTGCTCCCAGATGTAGTAACACGGCGGATATATCACTCAACTCCAGCGGCTCATCGAGCTGCGTTTGATGGAATAACCCTCCGCGTTTTAACCGCTGGGTTCATCTCCCTTCTGTGGTTCTGCGCCGGCTCTCATCTCCTCAACCAGAGCACGATACCTTTGCCTAGTCATCCTAGCTCGTTCGGCAGTTATTATACACTGGACCTCCGCAACGGCTGACTCGACCTCAGCGTTCACAACTATGTAGTCATAGTTCTTGGCCTCAAGCATCTCCTCTCTCGCCCGATTGATTCGCCGTGTCACCTCTTCTCTATCCTCACTTCCGCGAGCTATAAGCCGCTTGCGGGACTCGGAAAACGAAGGCGCAACGACGAATATGAGGACAGTTCTTGGGTACTTTGATCGCACCGCCGCGCCGCCCTGGACGTCTATCTCAAGCAGCGCATCCCTACACTCTGCAAAGATGCCGAGAACGTCCGAGACTCGCGTTCCGTAGGAATGCCGATGGACCTCAGCCGACTCAAGCATCTCGCATCGTTGGACAAGTCCATCAAAGTCAGACTGATGCAAGAAGTGATAGTCGGCGCCAGCTCTCTCGCCCTCTCTTGGAGCGCGGGTCGTGCAAGATACGTTAAGAGCTATCCGGACATCAAGCGAGGCGAGTCGCCGCCCAACTGTGCTTTTCCCGGCGCCTGCCGGGCCCGAAAGCACGAATATGATCCGGCCATCATTGGCCGCTTTACATAGAATTTCTAACATCGGGCCCACGGCATGGCGCAAGACCAAATATGATATCCTGCTACAGTTTTAGTTAAGTCGCTTTCTGGCTTTCTACTGGTTCTTCGTCAACTTCTGCAGCAGTTTATCACGCTCGAGCCCGCATAGCCAAATGTGGTCGGAATCCGTGATAATCAGGCACTTTGTCCTGGAGCCCTGCGTTGAGTCGATTTTCCTGCCCTCCTCGGTCGCCAACTTCTTCAGCTTTCGCGCCGGAGAAGAATTGAAGCCTATTACGCCGACAATCCTCGTTGCATCAATGAAGTTGCCGTGCCCGAGGTCAACATACTTTCCTGTCATACCACCGCACCTGTCCTTCCTATTCTTAGTTCTCACAGGGCCAAAACTGCGCCCTGTCGTCGTAATCCACAGACAAATCGAACTCATTTTTCAACAGAGAGAATTGGGATTTCGCCATAACGCTCTTGATACGTCAACCTTTGCGGTTGCCCTTCCTCAATTCACAATGATCAAACTATAAGACATCAAAGGTATATCCAAGTAATGAATACTTCAAGTAACTGTTGGAAGGAGTAGATTACGAGAAACGGGGTAAGATGACAAGAGGAATATGGAATACCCGCCAGGAGACATGGTCTCGTTCCCGATGCCGCCTTTCAAGCCCCAACCGGTGCCCGCAAAGCTAGCCTCTAAACCGCCTCCCACGTAATGGCTTCGTCCTCCTCCAAATCCCGAAGAGCGGTCCGGCCGACAATGATCTCATAGAACTCGGGCAGAATGCCCCGCTGTGGCCTCACTATCTTCATATCATCCGCCTCGATCTTCTTCCCCTTGGGGATTCGCCGCGCTGCGAAGAGGCTTCTCCGTGCGTAGAATTTGGTGCCGGACTCTACCTCATGGCAGACCTTCTCACCTGTGCCAAGCGCGAGCTCAATCATCCTGAGCGCCTCCACCATCTTTTTGAGTTCGGGCGGCTCAAGGGAATAGGCGTGGTCAAGCCCAGGCTGCTTCTTGTTCTCGGTAAAATGTTTCTCGAGAAGGTCGATGCCAAGTGCCGCCGCTGCGATTGGTACCTGAAGCCCAGTCGTATGGTCGGATAGCCCGACGGGTACCTTGAACGCCTCTTTTAGGGTCAGGATTGCCCTCAGATTCATCGATTCTGGTGGGGCGGGATAGCTCGAGACGCAGTGCAGGAGAGCAACTCTGTCGCATCCTGTGCCAGAGATGGCGTCGAGGGCAATTCCGACCTCGCCCAGCGTTCCCATTCCCGTTGAGAGAATAACGGGCCTTTTCTTGCTGGCGATGTGTCTTATGAGCGGCAAATTCGTAAGGTCGCCAGAAGCAATCTTAAAGGCCGCAACGCCAAGACTATCCAGCAGGTCCGCCGATTCAAAATCGAATGGCGATGATATGAAGCTCATCCCAAGCGACTTTGCGTCGTCAAAAAGCTCCTTGTGCCATTCGTGAGGCAGCTCAAACTTCTCAAAGAGCTCGCAGAGATTCGTCCCGTCAGCAAGCGACTCGCTCCTTGCGACGAGTTTTCTTGCGATAAACGTCTGGAACTTCACAGCATTGGCTCCGGCGTCGGCGGCGATGCTGATGAGGCTCTTCGCTTTTTTAAGGTCTTGGTTGTGATTGGACCCGGCCTCAGCAATGACAAACAGCTGATTGCCCGCTCCTATCACTTTACTTCCTATCTCAAACTGTCTTTGCATTGCGCCTCCCTCAGAACCGCCGGCCCTTTGCCTCGTGCTGGCATGGCCGCGCTCGATCCCATTCGATTTTCAGTTACGCTGTTCCTTCAGTGGCTTCCGCCGATTTCTTGAAGGATACCCTTGTGAGTATGCTGTAGATAGCAGGGATTACAAAGAGTGTCAAAAGCGTGGCAAATGACAACCCGAAGCCGATGGCGATGCCCATTGGAGATCGGAGCTCCGCTCCCTCGGTCGTTGAGAACGATAGAGGCAGAACGCCAAGCACCGTAGTTACCGTTGTGATCAGGATCGGCCTCAATCGCACAGCAGCCCCGTTCACTATCGCATCTTGGGCACGGCCACCCATCTTGCGCAACTGGTTGATGTAGTCGATCATCACAATCGCGTCGTTCACGACTATCCCCAAGAGTATGATTGTGCCCATGATTGTCGGAACAGAGAGCGTGGTGTTGGTAACGAGTAACCCGACCACAACGCCAACGATCCCAAGTGGTATTGCGAACATGACGACGAACGGCTGGAGCATAGATTCGAATTGCGCCGCCATGACCATGAATATAAGCAACGTAGCAATGAGAAGCGCTGCGAGGAGTATCTTATAGGACTCAATCATCTCTTGGTACGCGCCACCAAACTCCAGAGAGTAACCGCTGGGCAATTTGAGATTCGCGAGGCGCTCTTTGATCTCTCGGACAACGCTTCCGATGTCCCGGCCAAATATCGAGGCTTTCAGCGTTACTTTTCGCTCCTTATTCTCTCGATCGATCTTGATTGGACCACTCACGTTGTGTATGGATGCCAATTGATAGAGCGGAATTGTAAATCCGAGCGGCGACTTAAGTGGTATCCTCTTGATGTCCTCTTCAGAATTGCGGTCGAGCTCAGCCAACCGGAGCCTGATGTCAAACTCGTCACCGTGAATTCTGTATTCCGAGGCAACGACTCCGAGCATGGCATCCTTGACGGTCTGGGCGATTTGGGATACGGAGAGTCCCAGTTGACTTGCCTTCTTTCGGTCGATGTCTATCCTGAGCTCCGGCTTCCCCTTTTTGAAAGTGCTCTCAAGGTCCCGAATGCCCTCGACCTTCTCGCATTCAATTGCGATGAGATCGACAATCCCCCGCAGGCGGTTTATGTCCTTGCCGAAAACCTTGATCTCTATTGGTTTCTCGCCACCAAGAGCGCCGGTCATCTGCGCCGTCATGTCAATCGTCTCAAACTCGGCGTCCGGGATACTCGGAACTTGCTCACGGATTGTCTCAACGACATCTTCCGATATTCTCGTTCTCTCTCCCTTAGGCGTGAGAGTAATCATTATCTCCGCCTCATTGACCTCGGCCGCACCCCATCCGGCCGCGACATCGTACTTCGTTGATTCGGATAATCCTAAGAAACTCCCAACCGCGCTCACCTCGGGCTGCGCCGCCATAACCTCCTCTATCTTAGCGACGGCAGCCTCCGTCCGGTTCAAAGGGGTTCCTGGGGGCATTCTCAGGAAGAAAAGCATCATTGGCGTGTCCTGCTTTGGCATGAACTCCATCCCCGTGAAGCTTATGCCAAAAATCGAGAGCGCAAAGGCAAGCCCGGCCAGGATCAGCACCAGCAACCTATGGTGGAGCGTCCACGTAAGGGCGAGCTTGTAGCTGCCGGCGAATCGCTTGAAAGAGAGGCGACTTTTGCGATTAAGGCCCCTCAAGTGTTCCTTCTTCAAAAACAATGAGGAGAGCATGGGCACAATCGTCATCGCAACAAAGAGCGAGGCAAATAACGCGATGCACACGGTGAGTCCTAGGGGCTTCGCAAGCTTGCCGGCGATTCCTTTTGCCAGGGCAATTGGGACGAAAACTGCGGCCGTTGTCAATGTCGATGCGGTTATTGCGCCTCCTACCTCCGAGGCGCCGATCTTTGCGGCATCGACGGGGCTCTTGCCCTCTTCAAGATGTCGGAATGTGTTCTCGATTACGACAATCGCATTGTCAACCAGCATCCCGATACCGAGCGCGAGGCCGCTTAGCGTCATGATGTTGAATGTATAGCCGGCCGCATTCATGCCGATGAACGTGGCGATTATTGATAGTGGGATGGCGAGGGCGATAATCACGGTCGGCCTTGATGCTCGCAAGAACACGAATAGCACAAGGATGGCAAGCACGCCGCCCTCAAGGACGTTTAGCGCAGTGGAGACGATTGCCGAGCGAATGAACTGGGCCTGGTCCATCATCGCCTCGAACTCGACACCTTTGGGAATCCTGCCGGCCATATCCGCAAGCACGCCTCTAACGTTGTCCACGACCGAGACGGTGTTTGCGCCCGCCTCTTTCAATATCCCTACTAGGACGCAATCACGGCCGTTGACGCGGGAGATCGAACGAACCTCTTTGTAGGTGTCATGTATGCTGCCGACGTCCTTCAAATAAACCGGCCTGCCCTGATAGTTGGCAACGACAATGTCCCCGATCTCGGCCAGATTCGTGAATTCTCCCTGCGTTCTTACGAGGTACTCGACGCCATGCTCAACGATGTGGCCTCCCGAAAAGTTCAGGTTCTCCGCCGCAATCGCCCACTTGACCTGCTCGAGGCTAAGCCCGTGGCCATCCAGTTTGTCGCGGTCAAGATAGACGTTTATCTCCCTCTCCAAGCCGCCCATTGGATAGACTGCCGCGACGCCGTCAAGCCGCTTGAGCGGAGACTCTATGTTGTCTCGGATGTAATCTCTGAGCACTTTGGTATTCTCAAGCCCGGTTACCGCATAGAAAATGACCGGCATGTCCTCGGTGTTGTATTTGATCACCTTGGGCGCGTCGGCCTCGCTAGGCAGCACGTCGGAGAGGAATGAGAGTTTGTCACGAAGGTCCTGCGCCGCGATGCCCAGGTCTGTGCCCCAGTCAAACTTCACGATGACTGTCGATATGCCCTCTTGAGAGACGGAATAGACGGCCTTGACGTTCTTGGCCATGGCGACCGCCTCTTCAATTGGCTTTGTGATATGCAGTTCGATCTCGGACGTGCCAACTCCCTCGTAGGTTGTTGCCACGGAGACGAATGGATACTCAAGCTCGGGAAGCAGGTCCAGTCCCAGCTCAAAGAATGAGATGGCCCCGAACAACAAGATAATGCAGATCACCATGGAGATGGCGATCTTGCGGTTGACGGAGATGGCCGGTAGATTCACGTTCAGGGTCTAGGGTTTATTATGTGAACGCGCGTTCCGTCCTCGAGGCTCTCTGCGCCCTCCAAAACGACAACGTCCCCCAGAGCAAGGCCATCGGTTATCTCGACCGAATCATCGCCACTCAGGCCAAGGCCAACCGGCACGGCGAAAGCGACCTCCGAACGGATAACGAAGACCATCGACGAGCCGTTGCGGCGGACAACGCATTGAACAGGAAGCGTGGGCACGTCATTCCTCTCATCAAGAAGTATCCTCAATCTGGCCATCGCCCCGGGCCTCAAAAGACCATCTGGATTTGGTATCTCGACCCGAACAGTGAACGTGCGGCTGACGGGGTCTATCGTATTTGATAGATAGCTTATGCGTCCTGTGAACTCGGAATTATCTACGCCATCAACCGTCAACTTAGTCTCCTGCTGAAGGGCGACCCTCGATTGATCCTTGTCGGGCAAGCTCGCCTCCACCTTGCAGATGGAATCGTCTATGACATAGAAGCAAGGAATAGGTGAAAGGAGTGATAGCATCTCACCCACATTAATATAGCGCTTTGCCACGTGGCCCGAGATGGGCGATCTAACGGTGCTTTGCTTGATGTTGTATTCCGCCAAGGCAAGCGCGTCCTTTGCCACGCTCACCGCAGCTTCTGCGGACGCTAGCGACGCCTGGGCTGTCCTATATGCGTCGGATGCCGCGTCACATTGCTGCTGCGAGACTGCATCGGTCGCCTGAAGACTCTGGAGCCGGTTAAATTCTCGCTCGGTGTTCTCAACGCCGATCTTCGCCGCCGCGAGCTGAGCTCTTGCTGCCTGCAAGCCGTGGCGGGCCAGGTCTTGGGCGATCTCGAAATCATCTTGCTCCAGCTCAAATAGGGCATTACCCGCCTCAACCGGATCGCCATCGTCGGCGAATATCCTCGCAACCTTGCCGGAGAGCTTCGTCCCAATGCGAGATTCTCGTATCGCAAGGACGTTGCCGGTTGCGCTCATCCAGCTCCTAATTGCGCCTCGCCTAACTTCCGTCACCTTGATAGGCGTCAATGAGGCGCTATTGAGTTGCGCATCAGAATTCGAGTTGTCCTCTTGGCGTCCGGACTCGCAGCCGAACATGAAAAGCAGCGCAACTATAAGCAGACTCGAGGCGCATCTTGAAAATGCACAGCTCAGAATCACTCTTCGTTCTCTGTCTCTACTCGCTTTGCGTCGGCCCACAGTCGTTCCAGATTATAGAAGGCTCTCGTCTCATCCTGGAAAACGTGGACGATTATCGTTGAATAGTCCATCAATATCCACTTGCCGATTTTCATGCCCTCAACGCCAAACGGATAGTCACCGGCCTTCTTGCAGACTAATTCGATGTGCTCCGCAATCGACCGCGCGTGCATCGAGGAGGTTCCGGAGCAGATCACAAAATAGTCCGCCACTGGCGTCAATTCACGCAGGTCAAGAACGACAACATCACGCCCCTTGCGCTCCCTGATGCACTCTAATATCATATCGAGGCGACTGCTCTCTTTCGGCTCCGAGTTTACGTCATCGGAAGCCAATTCATCAACGGCAATTACGTCCGTTTGCGTTTCAATAGGCTCATTCTCGGAGTTCTTCACATCATCATCGTTCAAATTCGGTATATACCTCCCTTCATAATGTATTCTCTTACCGGTTCGGGAACAAGGTATTGTATTGACCTCTTGGCCATAAGGTTCTTGCGTATTTGCGATCCTGAAATCTCTATTTGTGGCACATAAACAACTGATATCCGGGGAAGCTCATTGGGCAAAGAAGACTCTCCTTCTGCGGCGGACGTCGCAAGATACGGCGCGCTTGTGAGCTCCTTGCGAAGAGCTTCTGGCAACATCGATGCCGCCTTCTCAATGCAAAATCCGGCTCGAGCCATCACGGCAAAGCTCACCTCGTCAAGCAGCGACTGGTAGTCCTTCCAAGTCGTTATCTCAGCAAATGCGTCGGAGCCAATAATAAGAACGAACTCCGTCGCCTTGTATCTGCCATTCAACTCCCTCACGGTGTCAATAGAGTAGGAAAACCCCTCACGCATGAGCTCTATGTCGGAAACGATGAATGCAGGGCTTGACGCGGTCGCGAGTTTCAGCATTTTGAGCCTATCATCAGCCGATGCGATGATGATACGTTTCGGTTTATGTGGAGGGCGGCAGCTGGGAATCAACAGCACACTCTCAAGCCCAAGGTAGTCCTTGACCCATTGCGCAGTAATCAGATGCCCATGATGAACCGGGTCAAAGGTCCCGCCGAGTATCCCAACCCTCTTCATCCTGCCAATCTCAGGAACCAATGGCGGGCTCCATACGAGACATCCTGGACGAGAGCGCGGCCACAAACTCCTCAAGGCCCTCTCCTGTCAAGGCGGACAGCTCAATAAGATGAATGTCACGTTCCCTGCAGAACTCCCGAACCCCCGCCATTGTGGACGGTGAGCATTCAAGATCGGTCTTGTTGGCCGTCGCGAACGCCACACGGTCGGGAAGCGAGGCCTCAAACTGACTCATTTCGTTGAAGAGTATCCGGCAGGCATCCGCAGCCGGCGCCAGCGCCGCATCCGAGACATCCAACACAAGAACTAGAACTTCCGCCCGCTGAACATGCTGCAAAAACCTCGTGCCCAGCCCTTTGCCGGTGTGTGCTCCCTCGACCAACCCTGGTATGTCCGCTATCGTGTACGAAAAGACATTATCGGCGTTGATCGTGCCCAAGTTTGGCGCCCGCGTTGTAAAAGGATAATTGCCTATCTTGGGCTGCGCGGCTGAAATCGCAGAGATGAGTGTTGATTTCCCGGCATTCGGGAGACCGACGAGCGCGATATCCGCAAGAACCTTAAGCGTCAAAAGCAGAAACGCCGCCTCGCCCGGTCTGCCCCGCTCGAACCTACGAGGCGCTCTGTTTGTGGATGATTTGAAGGTGGCGTTTCCTCGTCCGCCCTTTCCGCCCTTTGCCACGGTGAGCGTATCCCCTGGACGAATGAGGTCCACTAGGACCTCGCCGGTAGATTGATCGGTTACAAGTGTGCCGGGAGGGACGGGCACAACGATTGTTGCGCCGTTCTTGCCGTGCTTGTTACTTCCGCTTCCGTGTGCGCCTTGTCCAGCCTTGTAATAGTGCTGCTGTTGACAGTCGAGAAGGGTCTTGTAGCCTTCCGTGGCGGCCAGGATTACGTCGCCCCCGTCACCGCCATCGCCGCCATCCGGGCCCCCCCGGGGAATAAACTTCTCACGACGAAATGAGACGCAGCCATTGCCTCCGTCTCCGGCTCTGACCCTGATTCTGGCGGAGTCTACAAACACGATTCCCTGAAATAGCCCCCTTTCGCCTTATGGGCTACGTCTCCGCAGAATCTGCAGAAAAGTGAAGCGAATAAATCTAGTCGATTAGTCCTCAAGCCTCACTCACAACACTGACATGCTTGCGGTCATTACGACGTGTCTCGAACTTGACAAGACCGTCAGCCACGGCAAATAACGTGTCGTCTTTGCCCCTCATAACATTCTTGCCGGGAATTATATGGGTGCCTCGCTGCCGCACAATAATGTTACCCGAGCGCACCCGCTCGCCGCCATATTTTTTCACGCCTAATCTCTGGCAGTTGCTGTCCCGGCCGTTTCGGGAACTGCCAACACCTTTCTTATGTGCCATCTATGTTCTCCGTCGAATCTAAATCTGGATCGATTTCACCCTGATATGCGTGTGAGTCTGACGATGCCCCATCTTCCGGCGATAGTCTTTGCGTCGCTTGAACTTGCCGATTATCACCTTCTTGCCTCGCACGTCGCCTATCGATTCGGCAACGACTTTCGCGCCCTCAATCGCTGGCGTTCCGATCTTCACATCGCCCTTCTCGTCGCTGACCAGAAGCACCGAGTCAAACTCAACCTCGCTCTCTGCCTCAGCATCGATCTTCTCGATCTCTATCTCATCGTTCTCACGAACAATATACTGCTTGCCACCCGTTTCTATAACTGCATACAAAAGAGACACTCCTTCAAATTACCAGAACTAAATCACTCTTAAGAATATAGGGCAGCATCCGAAGACTGTCAATTGCTTCACACATATATATAAGGATGAAGTGAGAATATCCGGGTGAATGCTCCGAGTCTATAGCGACTTAACTAAAACTCCGCCAGTATCCTCGCTGCCGCATACGCCATGGTTGAGGCGCCGATTGCCAGAACTCGCTCATCTATGTTGTACTTGGGATGATGCATCGGATATTTCGGGTTCTTGTCCGAGACGACGCCTAAGAACATAAAGACGCCCGGTATCTTATGTGTATAGTAGGCAAAGTCCTCACCGCCCATCATCGGGACAGGCATCTCCACAAAGCGGCAATCGCCATCGAACTCGGCTATGGCCTTCTGCACAAGTTTCTTCAGCCCGGGATCGATCATGAGCGTCGGATAGCCCTTCTGATAATCAAGCTCGTATGAGAGGCCGGCCGACTTCGTTATGCCGTCCGCTGTCTCGTGCATGGCCTTCTCAATAGTCTGCTGAACATTCATATCGAGCGTTCTGACGGTGCCTGCCATCTTCACATTGCTCGCGATAACGTTCGTACGGTCGCCACCACTTATCGTTCCAATCGTGATAACGGCAGGTTCGGTCGGAGCCACCTGTCTGCTGACGATTCGCTGGTAGCCAAGAATCACCTCGGCCGAGGCAACAATCGCGTCTCGCCCCTGATGGGGCATTGCGCCGTGAGCGGCCCGGCCCAAAATAGTCAGCTCAAAATTGTCGGCGCTTGCGAGCATAGCTCCCTCTCGGAAGACAATTTCGCCGAGATTCGCCTCGCTGTACGTATGTGAACCGATGATCGCGCCCACTTCCGGATTTGAGAGAGCGCCATCCTCTATCATGCCGAGGGCCCCTCCGGGAGGCGCCTCCTCGGCCGGCTGAAAGAGAAGCCGAACATTGCCATTCAGCGCCTCTCGTACCTCTTTTGAGTTCAGTATCAGTCCGGCGCCAAATGCCATCGCAGAGTTAGCATCGTGGCCGCAAGCGTGCATTTTCCCGGGGTTCTTGGATGCGAACTTCAGGCCGGTCTCCTCCTGTATCGACAGAGCATCCATGTCGCCGCGAATTGCCACGGTCTTCTTGCCCTGAAGCTCAGGTTGGATTCGGCCGACGACTCCTGTTCCACCGACGCCTCGCGCAACCTCAATACCGTGCTTCTCAAGACTCTCCGCAATCAGCGCCGCTGTTTCGTACTCCTCATGCGCGAGCTCGGGATTCTCGTGAATTGCACGTCTGACAGATATTATCTCGCTTTCGAATTCCCTTGCCTTTTCCCTTATGAGTCCAGCCAGAAAATCATTACCACTCATCTTGGCCTCCGGTGCAAATATGTCGCTGGAGTCTATCCAGCTCTTTTGTTCAAGTAGAATATTCTAGAGGTTGCGGGCTATTGCCGCTCAATCTGAAGGAGGTTAGTCAGTTCAGCGAGGAACTGGTCGAGGCTCTTGAAATCTCTGTAAACAGACGCGAATCGTACGTATGCCACTTGGTCCAGCGCCCGCAGCTCGTCGATGACAAACTCTCCTATTTCGCTGGTTGTAATCTCCTTATCGGGCTTGCTGTGAAGAAGATGCTCAACATCGTTGACGATCTCTTGCAGCTGGACTATTCCCACAGGGCGCTTTTCACACGCTCTTTTGAGCCCAGCGAAGAGTTTGTGCCTGTCAAATGGCTCACGACGCTTGTCCTTCTTCACCACAACATAAGTAACGTCCTCGATCTCCTCGTATGTCGTAAAACGCTTCTTGCAGTTGACGCACTCGCGCCGCCTGCGAATCGTTACGGCTTCTTTGCTCATGCGAGAATCAACAACACGGTCTTTAGTCGTTCCACAAAACGGGCATCTCATGAGGCGTCTTCTCCAAATATATTGCGTAATAGCCTCAGTGTATCGCAAGAGCCCTGATATAGCCCCATATAAAACCAGCGATCTGCTCGCAACCACACTAAAAGACTGTTAATTATCTACACGCCAATCCAACCAATACAACATATTGTATGTATCCGGCGCTGTCAACCATAAATGGCTGTGTCTTTTAACAAAGCGCCGCCTTCTCAATTCCAGTAATCCCTGGGCTTTCCTATTCCACGACATGATGCTCCTAATCGACTAAACTGGGAGCCTGGGCGAAACGCTTGTGAATGGTCGAGGGAATATCCGGGGCAAGAGGCAGAAATGGAATGCAGGCGAGTGCGGCAAGGACTGCGACCGCCACGGCAAATCGACGCCATTCCCGTGTCCTCAATAGCCCCAGTAACCAGTCAATCGCCGCTGCAGAAAAGATGATGAAGAGCGGAAGAATGCATATCCTATATCGCCCGACAATGAAAAAGAGTGCGATGGAGATTATGTATGAGGCGCCAAGCAGAGCTAGCAGTCTGTGGACGCTGCCCATTCGGAATAGAAGGCCGAGGCCTAGGAGGCCCAGCGGCGTCAGCATCGCCAATGTAATCGGCAACAGTTTTAGAATGGGCGCCTCGTCTCTCGCCGCGCTGAAGGAGTAAATCTGAGGCATCTCGCTGGACGAGAAGAAGAGCAGTACCTTCTTCAACATCTTCAGCGTAAATTGCCCCCACCGCTCCCTTGCGTTTGCGATTGTCGCCTTGAACCAGAACATAGACGCCTCCGACGGTGATAGGCTTTTGCCCGTGATCCGCCGCGCGAAATCTCGTCCATCGAGGTCCCTTATAGTGTCATAACCGCGCGATTCGTCATGTCCAGCGATCTTGTCAAACGTCCCGCTGGCCTTGTCGTGGTTGCCGATATAAAAGTTGAAGCCGGCGTTTGAGCTCAAGAGGACGATGTCGCCTTCCGCGTGGTAGTTGAGTGCTGTGGTCACAAGGACAGGAAGCACGGCGCCGAGCAGGACTGACAGACCCACCCGGGCGGGGATACCTGCAGGACAATGACGACCCGTGTGGGGCGCACCACCCGGTGTATTCGAGGTCGCACCGCCGGTATAGCTAGCCTTGCTACCTTTCCTTTGCAGCTTGCTGTGGACAATGTGAATTACCGATAGAAGGACGATTGGCACAAGATAGAGCAGAACATTGCCGCGCAGCAGGGCCGCCAGACCCAACAGCAGACCCGCCCAAAGGGCGAGGCCAATCGAGCGCTTTCGCATGGCCGATACGACCGCGATCAAAAACAGCAGATGCACAAAGGCAAGCGAACTCTCCGCCAGCAACAATCCCTCCGTGAAAACTAGAGGGCCGCAAAAAAGGAACAGCACGCCCGCGATGATACCGGCCCGTTCACCAAGTAATCGGGCCCCAAGCAGAAACGTCAGCCCACAACCAATGGCCCCGAGCAGCGCTTGAAACGCCCTGGCCGCATTCGTGTTAACCCCGTCCGAAACCCAATAGACAAGGGCTAGAAGATAGGGATAGGCAGGGCTCATTCTAAAGACCTCGGTCGGCAGAAGCCCACCCCGCACTATCTCCTCCGCCCGGTCTTGATAGGCCGCGCTATCGAGTATCACAAGGGTCGTAACGGGCGATTCAGCCGCCTGAAAGAGATAGACCAGCCGGACCCCGAGCGCAACTACTATAAACAAGGAGAACAGAGCTGCCCGCCTGGGGTTAATCCTCATGGAGCATCCTTGGCCCCCGAGGGTCCATACCGGTCGTGTTGCGGTCTGGGCTCATGCGCCTATTTCAGAACCTCGGGATTCACTATATATTGTGGCCGCTTGCCAGAGAGAGCGGCAATCAGATTCTCGGCCGCAAGCTTTGCCATCAACGATCTAGTATGACGCGAGGCGCTGCCTATGTGGGCTGCCAGGACGACGTTGTCAAGCTCAGCAAGCAACGGATTAACAGCGGGTTCATCCTCATAGACGTCCAAGCCGGCTGCGGCGATAACACCATCGCGAAGCGACGCGGCAAGCGCCCGCTCATCAACGACCGGCCCGCGTGATGTGTTGACCAGCACTGCCGTTTCCTTCATCATCCGCAGCTCGTCCCTGCCCACCAAATGGCGTGTCTCCTCCATAAGAGGAACGTGCAGAGTGATGAAATCCGCCTGCTTGAAAATGCTCTCAATCGGCGCAAACGAGGCGCCGAGCGCGGCTTCGTCCTGGGTTGAGTCGCGAAATGCGTCGAAATAAAGAACGTTCATGTCAAATCCGCTCGCCCGTTTTGCGATGGCTCGGCCTATCTTACCAAATCCAATGATTCCGAGCGTCTTGCCGTGAATATCATAGCCAAGATGCAGCATTGGGTCCCAGCCGATGAACTTCCCCGCTCTGGTGAATCTATCGCTTTCCGCAACGCGCCTCGCAGCACACATCAAAAGCGCAAATGCAAGGTCTGCTGTCGTGTCGGTCAGAACGCCGGGCGTATTCGTAACCGGAATGCCGCGCTTTGTGGCGGCCGCAACGTCGATATTGTTGAACCCGACCGCGTAGTTTGAGATGCAGGCCAATTTCTTGCCCGCGGCGATGACCTCCGCGTCCACGGTGTCAGTCAAAAGGCATAGCAGGCCATCGACCTCACCGACATTCTCCAAGAGCTCCTCTTTGCCAATCGGGCCATCGGCAGTCCGAACAACGACATTGTATTTTTCGATCAAGAGCGGCAAGCCCGGGTCAGGCAATCTCCTCGTAACGTAAACTCGCTTCATATTCTGCTACCCCATCTTTAATCTTGAATTGAAATAGAGGCCAAACGCCTTCTTCATCGCGTTAAGCTTCATGCGCTTGAGCCGATATTCTTTGGGATTCTCAAGGAAATATCGCCCCTCCTCGGGCAGCATAACCATGCTTACCTTGATATTCGGAGCGATGCCAATCGGCAGACCTCGCTCCATACAACGCCTGTATGATGCGGCAAATATCGGGGCCATGTCCTCGGCTTTTGGCGGAGGCACATTCTCGTAATCCGTGCCCGCAAGCGGCCGGAAGACACAGACCGTCGGAACTGCGCCAACGCCCGTTATCCAATCGATTGCCTCAAGCGTCGAGGCCGGGGATTCAAGCCCCGCGATTATCTCGCCATTCGTGGTGTCAAAAGACCGCGCACAGTATTCGATTGCATCTAGATATCGCTTCAGTCCAACGTATTCGCTTTTTCCGGGGCAAACCTCCCGAAGGCGATTCTCATCGAAGAGCTCAAAACAGAAAGAGATGTTGTTCACGCCCATTTTCTTCAGCTCGTCATATCGCTTCAGGTCGGGATGCGCCGGCGTCTGAACACCAATCAGAAGCCCCGTTCTATCATGAACCGCCCGAATAAAAGGCTCAAGGTCGTCAAGATACGTGTCGCCCTTCTGATAGCCCGTATTGAAGTGAACAAATGTTATCCCGGCATCGCGCCTCGCCGCGAGGACAGTCTCCAGGACGTCATCCACCGATTTCTCCAGCGCCTCCTCCCTCCCCAGGTTCAGGCCAACTGAGCAGAACTTGCAGTTCTGTCTCGGCGACAACGTCCAGTAATAGCACATTTTTGTCGGATATATGCCGAGATAGGTCCCCTGCAAGACGCCAATCTGGGACATAAGCTTGCCGCTGCTCGTCCTTTGGGCATAGAAGGCCGGCCGAGCTGGAAGCGACACCTCAAACCGCGCCTCGCCATCGTGCTTCAGGATGTATTTGCCATCTTCCCTGTGCAGGCAATAGGGTGAGTTCTCAGCAAACGCCTCAACAACAGGAGCATTCACCCAGACATCGTCCGGCAGGATCATCTCCAGCCCACTGCCTAGGCCGGCTCGCGTCCTCTGAATAGGCCTCGCGTCGGCCTCAAGATCGCAGCTCGGATCGAGGCGCAAGCCTTTGCAGAAAAGATCGAGCTTCGTCCAGCCCGGGTTTTTAGCGCTGATTACCTTTTCGCCTTTCATGAGCTCCTACAGTTCCTTAGCGAAGTTCTTCTGCAGCTTTTGGAATACGAATTGGCCAATCACAAGCGCAAGCACGGAGGAGACAATGGCTACCGGGACGGCAACTTTGAGGACTGTTGCGGACTCGGCCTCAAAAAGCGCGTGGCGATATAGCGTGATGATCGACGCCATTGGATTCATTAGATACAGCGGAAACAGATGCGACCAACCCTTCGCCGCCATCCCGTCTTGAACCATGTGAAGTGGATAAAATATGGGCGTGCCGTAAAACCAAACGAATAGCACGATCTCTATTAGATTGCCGATGTCGCGGAACATCACGTTTGTAGCGGCCAGAAAGAGCCCAATCCCCAGCGTGAAGACCAGATGGACTATCAGTATTAGCGGCAGAAAGGCCCAGTTCCAAGAGACTCGGCCATAAGCCGCCAGAAACGGCAGCACAACGCAGAGACCGAGTATGAAATTGACGAGGCAGGAGAGGATGCTCGAAATCGGGAATATCTCCCTTGGGAGCATGACCTTCTTGATCAGGTTCGAGTTGTGAATGATCGATGTAGAGGCCTGTGAGAGCGATTGCTGGAAAAATACCCAGGGCATTATCCCGCAGAGCAAAAAGAGAGCAAAGTCATCCTGCTTGATCCGAATGATCAGGCTGAAGACAATGCTGAAGACGATCGCCGTAACCAGGGGATTTAAAAGCGCATACAAAAAACCCAGATAGGAGCCGCGATACCGAACCTTCAACTCCTTGACGACCAGGCTATAAACTATCTCGTGGTCCTTCGCTATTTTTATGAACCTGCGTATCATCCCGGCATCCGCCCCGATTCTGTTTTTGATAAATCGATCAATAGACTAATCTCGCAGCTTGATGCCGTCAAGGAAGCGCGGTCTTAATCGGAAGATCGGACTGTATGAGGGATCCACTAAGAACACAAAGGGCCACTAAGTTTTTTCTTTGTGTATCCTATGCTCTTCGTGGAATACACTCTCTAATAAGTCCAGCGAAAGTCCATCTTACACCAGATGACGGCATGGAAATGATGGGTGGCGGCGAGTTTTTCTGCCAAGAGAATGGGAGCCAATCCTGATTCAGCTGGCAATTATTTTCGCATAGACGGTTGTCTCCGAATGCACATCGCGCCAAGGAAGGGAATTGCATCCGCATCAACTAGCCCCGTCGTGATTCTGGTGACTTTTCCCGCTGCAAGCCAGTCAAGTTGATGTCGCAGCATGAAAGTCGCCTGTCCCGCCTGAATTTCCTTCACGGCCCTACCGGCAGGACTTTGACTGCCCTCTCGATACCACTCCAGCCACGCGCTCCCTGACGGCAACTGGTTCGGCTGCTTGAATCCAACGGATATTAGATCATAGACCGCCGTATCCAATGGGGCGTCCTCGGTCTCGAGGCCTCCGACGGCCTTCTGGTCGATGGCGCAGGTTACAAACCTCGCTCCCGACTCGCCGCGCGGACCGTTGAACGCAAACGACAGGATATCTGGCCGAGGTATCAAGTAAGAGTTCCGCTTCGTCTTAAGGAGGTCCTCGACGTCATCACGGCGAGTAATCTCCCCGTCGGCCTGTCCTATTACAACAAGATCACCCAGAGTGATATTTGGAGATTCGGCGATCTTCTCAAGCATGTCTTCAACCAGAACGAAGCGAATCTCTCGGCCGGAGGGTAGTTTCAAGAGAGCCCGAACTCGTTCAGCTATGACTGGCGCCCCCTCGTTAAGAAGTTCCGGTTTAGTCACAAGCACTTCGAGCGGCGCGGTTTGATCGGGCAACCCAGAGGTGAGACTCCCCCCTGGGCCCATGGCCCTCCGACCCGATTTGCACTCCCATGGAAAGTCCATCGCCAAGCCGAAATGACTGGCCGCGATGAGGGCCACTAGCATGAAGCTTGGGACGCTTGAGGCCCGAAGCCGCCCCTTTCTCCAAGCGTATAGTAGCAGGACGAGCGCC
>JAGHCW010000088.1 GCA_021160245.1 bacterium
CCCTCAGTTGCTGGAGGAGATGACGGAGCTGATGGAGAGAGTGACCAGAACTCCCGGCGATGCGGCCAAGATGGAAGTAGCCGGATTGCTACTTTGCGCCAAGAATCTGGATTTGAGAGCATATAAGAGGATGTTGACACTTCTTGACAAACGCTTGACTCGACACTCCGATTCAAATCCGTATCGCGCACGGATGCACTCTGTTTTTCATCAAGCGGCGGCGCAGATTCGTCGTAGGATTGGCCATATTCATCATATCAATGGAATTATGAAGCAGATTGAGGGGGCGCTCTCGTCGTTGCCGGCACGTCCTCCAGGTGGCCGGCACAGGTCAATAATCACCCTCGGAAAGCACATCTCCTCACTCCCTCAGTCTGAGCGAACACATTCCGCAGCCGCCAAGGCTATCGAGGCGCTGCTTGCGCTCCTTGAAAGTAGTAAAACGCCTTGGGCAGACCGAATTTCCGCGATGTCGGCGCTCAGCGTGATTGGCGAGAGAAGGGCTCTGCCGGCTCTTCAGGAACTTGCGGCCAAGGCAACATCAAGTAGAACCACATTGGTCAAACAGGCCATACGCGCCATCATAAGGAAGAATATCCACTCGCCCAGCTCGCAAGAGCAGGAACCCACCACGGCGGCCGAGATGAAACCAAAAAATGTGGACTCGACGCGTCAGGCCGGACCTTACAGTATCCATCAGAACCAACGACGGGCGCTGGGTAAGCAGCCAATCCTTGCCGTCTTCCCCCAAATACAATAGTCGGGCGTCAATCGCTGTCGGCTAGGGCATCTCGCCTGTTCTTGTTCGCCTCATTATTTCTTCTTCTTCTTTGAAGAGAGGATGGGAATGAACAGCTTCTGGCCAACTTTGATGCGACTGCTCCTTAATCCGTTCGCGCGCTTTATCGCGCTGACGCTGGAGCCGAACTTCTTGGCGATGTCATAGAGTGTGTCGTGACGTTGCACGCGATATGAAATCGTTTTTGCCCACTTCTCTGAGGACGCGCGCGAGCTAGCTTTGCTTCTGGAACGCGGCCTCGAGCTTCGAGGCATAACCCGAATCATCAGCTTCTGCCTCGCCTTGATTCGCGTGCTTCTCAGGCCATTGTCCCGCCTAATAGTCTGGACTTTCGTCCCATATCGTCGGGCGATGCTCGAGAGCGTTTCTCCATACTTAACGCGGTGATAGACGAACTTCGACTTCTGTTTCCTCGGGAGCTTCTCATAGTTGGCCCAGAACGCATCAGATGTTCCATGAGGAATCTTGAGCGTGTATTTGGAGTAAATGGGTGGAGTACACCACCTCCGAAGCTCCGGATTGAGCCTCTTCAGTGTCTTGTACGTCGTGCCGGTGCATTTGGCAACGACCTTGAGGTCCATCCAGCCGTTGATGACGACCTTATCAAACAGCAAAGGGTCCTTGTAGTTGATATAGAATCCAAACTTCTCAGGATACTTGGCGACGATCGTTGCCGCCTCGAACCTCGGGACATATTCCTGGGTCTGGCGGTGGAGCCGGTCGGACGAGGCGATTTCCCCGAAGTCATTGGTCCCACAATGCTTGATGGCTCTTCTGACTCGCCCCTCGCCACCGTTGTAGGCCGCGAGGACTAGCTTCCACGATTTGAACTCAGCGTAGAGGTCCTTTAGGTACTCGATAGCCGCTCGAGTTGACTTCTCGGGATCGCATCTTTCGTCCACCCAGTAGTTCATCCTGAGACCGTATCGCTTTCCTGTGCTGGGCATGAACTGCCACAGTCCTCGGGCGCCGGCATAAGATTTGGCCTTCGGACTGAAGCCGCTCTCAACGATGACGAGGTAGGCCAGATCTTCTGGCATATTTGCCTCGGAAAGAGCCTTCTGGATCATCGGCATATACTTGCCCGACCGACTTAACGACCGTTCTATAAAGCCTCTGCTTGCTGTTTGATACTCCTCAATGAAGTGCCGGACAGTGCTGTTCAGGCCAATTGGCACCGTGTAGTTCTTCGCGTTGAAATGGCTCCAGCGGTTGTCGAGATATACGTCCAGAACCTCGGGATTTGATTTTAGTATCTTCGTATTCAGCTCGAACGCCTCGAGATAGAGCTGCTTCATCTGGGGATACTCAGAGAGCTCGATCTGGGAGTCCAGCATGGTTAAAAGCGCCGTATCTAGATATGGCATGGCCTCGCGCGCAAGGCCGGTCTCATAGAGGTCCTTGGCGCTGTGCAAATAGCCATCGGCCTTCCTGAATGTGTCCTTGAAGTACGCCTCGGTGATTGTGAAAACCGCATCGTTGCCGTCCGGAGCAGGAGAGAGGGGCGGCCTCTCTGGCTGAGGCGCGGCGACGGGAGCAGCATCCGAGCCGGGCATTTCGAGCATTGTGCTCGTGCATCCGTAAGACGCGCACAAGATTCCGAGCACAAGAAAGATGAGAGCCCAAACGCTCTTTTGTTCTGGCCAAGAACGAACACCGCCGTAAATCGAAATTATGGATGAGGCGCATGTTGCGCGCCGCATTGTCTTACCGCTCATCTAATGCACCCACCATTCTAACTAGAACAACTGTTATATTGTCCGTTCCGCCAGCCTGATTCGCATCTTCCACAAGCGCGTCACACTGAACGTCAAGTGACTCGAGCGAATTATTCCGCAGCGATGCGGCTATCTCATCATCGTCAATCATGTTGGTCAAGCCGTCCGAGCAAAGTAGCAAGAGGTCGTTTTGCTCCACCAGCAGCCGTTGCGTGTCAGTTTGGATAAAGCCCTTCGTTCCCAAAGAGCGTGTTATGAGATGCTTCATGGGGTGTATGCGAGCCTCCTCGTATGTCAATATACCCTCGTTGTATTGCTCAAACACCCACGAGTGGTCTTTCGTTAGCAAGTTCAAAACTCCTTCATGAGCCAAGTATATGCGAGTGTCCCCAACATGGGCTATGCAGACTTCGCGGTCAAGTATCCAAGCCGCGGTAAGCGTAGTCCCCATTCCCGAGAGAGAGGGGTCCGCCTCGCTGAGCTCGAATACTTTTGAATTGCCGATCATCATTGCCGCGCGGAGGACATTTTCAGGGCTTGTGAGGTCCATCGCCAGACCGTAAGGTGGAGTTATCTCAGGATTCCTCATATACCTGAGAACGTAGTCCACGAACGCCTCAACTGCAGTTTGGCTTGCCACGCTGCCGCCAGCGTGACCACCCATCCCATCCGCTACTATGAAAAGCCCGTTTGACGCGCTTGCGTAGAAACTGTCCTCATTGGCGAGGCGCACTCGCCCAGCATCGCTTCTCAGTCCGCAAGCAAGTCTCATTGAGAAGACCTCTTGGTTGAACGGCGACTCTTCTGATAGCGCCTGACTGCGCTGGTGTGCTCCTTGATGGTCTGAGAGAATTTGTGGCGACCGTTATTCATTGAGACGAAGTAAAGGTAATCAACATCTGCCGGACGAGCCGCGGCCACAAGCGATTCGGCGGAAGGCGAACAGATCGGCCCAGGCGGCAGGCCCTTTCGAGTGTAGGTGTTATATGGAGTATCGGCCTTCAAGTCTCGACGTGTCAGATTGCCGTCGAAATCCGCAATGCCGTAGATAACAGTTGGATCTATCTGCAAGTACATCCTCTTCTTCAGTCTGTTGTGAATAACAGCCGAGATTAGCGGCTTCTCATCCGGCGCCGCCGTCTCCTTTTCTAGGAGCGAGGCCAGCGTTACAAGCGAATGGAGTGTCATCTCATCATTTGATTCCCATTCCCCAAGTCTAGCTTTACAGACCTTGAAGAACTCCTCCGTCATCCGCCGTGCTATCTTGCGCGCGGAGGTTCCCGGCTCGAAGTGGTAAGTGTCCGGATAGAGATAGCCCTCCAAGGTGTCCGCCTGAATGCCCAAGCGAGCGATGAACTCCGCGTCGGTGCAGACGCTGAGGAAATCCGACCTTTTGATTCCGAATGACGCCTCAAGTGTCTCCGCGATATCCTCTAGCGTTGAGCCTTCAGGTATCGTTACTCGTTCTTGGACGAGATTCCTTGCATTGAAGGCGCTCAATAGCTCGGTCGGTGAAAGACCCGGAGGTATTGTATAGCGCCCGGATGGAATGGTCCGGCCCATAGCTCGACACATCAAGGCGAAGTTGCTTGCATGTCTAACAATTCCCTGCCTCATAAGAAGCCTGGATACTTCTCGAACCGTCATCCCGTGCGCTATATCGACCTCGTAGCTCCGAATCCCACGATTCGCTGGATTGTCCAAGTAACATCGAATATCGACGTAAACCGTCACGCTCAGAAGTAGAAGCATCAGGCCGAGCAAGAGAAGCAGACGCCGGGCGTTCATCATCACTCATCAATCGGTCTCGCAGAAGACGTCGATTGCCTGTCAAGATAGCCCTGCAGAATGATAACCGCTGATATCTGATCGAGCTTCCCGTCGCGCCTCGTGCTTTTCCTGCCACTCTCACGGAGAGTTCGTTTCGCAATCCTTGTCGTCAAACGCTCATCCCAATGATCAATCCTAACGCCGAAAGTCTCCTCAAGCGTCTGGCCAAACTCAATCGTTCGCTTAGCCCTTTCCCCAGGGCAACCATCGAGGTCCAAGGGCACCCCTAGGACGATCCTCTCGATGCTCTCCTCTTGGATCACACCCGCGAGCTTTTTCAACGCATCCTCGTCATTCTTGACAGAGAGCGTCTCCCGAGAAAGCGCAATCTGACTGCTCGGATCACTTACCGCTATTCCCACACGGCGATCGCCGAAATCAATCCCAAGAATCTTCAATCTTCAATTTCCTGAAAAATATATGGATATTTCACTCAACGAACTTACTCAATTAAGACGCCAGCATAACCCACTACTTCCGCCTTGCCGCCACAAGTCTCGCCAGATGTCATATATGAAACAAGCGAGGCGGAGCTTGCGCCCAGTACATTAGCTGCAACAATCGTAATCACGGTCGAAATCATGCCACACATTGATATCTTATTGTGCCTGACAACGTCATATAGCCCCCGGGCGTCAAGCTCCAGCATCATGTGAATCGCCAGCCTATCTGTCCTGACTGCATCCTGATGCGGAATGTAATGGGACATATCTGTGCTGGCAACCAAAAGCACATCCTTCTCGGATTCGGCAATGGCGGCCGCAATATCTCTACCCAAAGCCTCTGCGATAAGAAAATCCATGTGCCCAACGCAGATCGGCACGATGGACATGTCACCGCCCATCCGCTGAATGAACGGGAGCTGCACCTCAATGGAGTGCTCCGCTTGATGAGGCAACTCATCGCTTGTTGCAGTGCTTGATTTCGCGACTATAGTGCTGGCGAGCTCGCTGTCAATCAGCGCCTCACCCATCGGCATGCTCCATGCGCCATCAGGATAAACAGCTGCCAGGGGGCTGAAACCACGATGATTCGGCCCGAGGATCACGTAAGTCTCGTAACGCCTGATTCGTGAATACAATTTGCCCGCAACCGGTCCGGAGCATGGGAAGCCGGCATGTGGAGAGATGATCGCCTTTGCTCGGGCTCTTTCCTCACAGTCCCCCATATAGGACGCCACCTCACGCTCAAGGTCCAAGCGATGCGCCTCATAGAACTTTCCGGCGACCACCGGTCTCCTAATCATCATTCGTCCTCCGCTTCTGGGATAGGCTGGAACGCCCGGTTCACTCGCCATAATAGCGCTCAATCGCGTGCATAAGCTCTGAGCTCGTGCAGACGATGGGCCTAATTCCAATCTTGATGCGCTGCTCAAGCAGCTTCACATTCATTGTATTCGTCGGATCATCCGTTGCCACCATTAGGAACTGTTCCGACTTCTTCACCGGAATCATCTGAAACTTGCGAGCCAAGTCCCCTGAGATGAGGCGAATAACTTGGCTGGGTATTGTGGAGGTTGATAGGTCCACGTACATGCAACCTGTTTGCTTGCCCAGGGCTTTCGCAAGATCGCGTTCTGAGATGAATCCCAACCTCAACATAATTTGCCCGATGCGGGCTTTGTCGTTCTGTTTGATCGCAATCGCCTGCTCAAGTTCGGATGAAGTAATAAGCCCCATCACGAGCATTATTTGACCGAGTCGCCTTTCTATGGTTGAAAGCGAGGATATTTTCTTCTCCTTGCCTACGAGCCTCTCTGCCGCATAGACCTGCCCTATCGCGATGACGAGGTCCTCCTCGGGAGCGTAAAGCGGGAAAATTGGGTGGCCCATTAGTTTCTGAAGATTCTGCATTCGCTCTGAATCGTCGCAGAATGGCGTGGCCAAAAGGACTCGCTTATCTTCGCTGAAGCCAAACGGCAGGGCAAGGTGCGCCTGCGCGGTCTCCTCATCAAGCAGAGCTAGCGCATTCTGATCGAGGGAAAGCGCAAAAACGTCAACCCAGGGGATGCCTTTCTGCTTACTCAGGGCCGCGAGCACAACGTCGCGTGTTACAAGGCCAGCCTCCAGAAGTGCCTGCCCGACTTTCTGATCAATTTGCTCCTTATTCGCAAGACAATCCGACACTTTGTCTTGATCGATTATGCCGTAGGAAACGAGTATCTCACCGAGACTCAGATTGACCGGCCCCGATGGCTCCTCAAGTCTCCCCTTCGCCGGGCCCTTCTTAGCCTCGCGAATCTCAAGATAATGTGCATGGCAACTGCTTGAGCAAAACCACTTGCCATCTTCGATTAGACCGCGGCTTGACCAAAGCGACTCCATAAAGCCCGACGGTCGGTGGTTCTCGCAGTCCGGGTTCGCGCACTTCACAATATGTCGTATCCTTACTTCTTGATGATTACCCCCTTCACGTTGTCGAACTTAGCCCCAAAAAGAACCGTCCCGGAGAGGTTCACGCCGCGCATGTCCGCGTCACGCAGGTTAGTATTGCGCAGGTTGGCGCTCGACAGGTCCGCTCGCACAAACGATGTGCCTGTGAAATCGGCTTCCTGAAGGTCTGCGCCGGTGAGATCGGCGCCGTCGAAATTCGCATGTGACGCCTTGCAGCGACTCAAGTACGCGCCGGACAAGTTCGCACCGGTAAATCGCGCCCCTTCCATAATCGAGCCTCCGAGCTTTGCGGCATGCAAATTCGCCTTGGAGAAGTTCGTATCGCGCAGATTGGCCTCATTCATGGTGACGTGTTCTAGAATCGCCCCCTCAAGTATCGCCTCGCTGAGATTCGCTCTAGTGAACTTGGCCTGCGCTAGATTTTTTGCGCCTGTAAGGTCGAGACCAGAGAGATTCGCCTCATCAAAGGACGTTCCTATGAACTCGGCCAAAGTCAAGTTCACAACACCTGTCAGCGTTGCCTTGGAGAGATCGGCGCCCCAGAAGTCGGCCCCACGGATATTGGCTCGAGTAAATACCGCCTGCGTGAGCCTAGCCAACCTAAAAACGACGCTTTTGAGGTCCGCATCCGTAAAATCAACCAGCTTCAGGTTCGAGTTCGACATGTTTGCGCTCGTCAGCGTCGCCTCGAAAAAGGTGCTCTTCTCAAAGTTGAGATTAGTCAAGTTCTTGCCTGTAAGCTCCGCAAGGTTCAAGTTCTGACCGCTGAGTCCCCTTCTTGTCTCTACAAGCTTAAGGATCTTCGCTGTGCTTAGAGATTTCAACGTCGCCTCCTCATGTCATTCTATATTAAACGGCCAATCTTCGCAAGAATGCGTCTTGATAGCCTCCCGACTGTGTAAAAAAACGCAGACAAGAGACCACGCTAACGAGTACCAAATGGTGATTGCTGATGAGTCTATTGTCAAATCCTTTCTATGCGCGCAAAGAAACTAGATAAAAGTGCGGAGCGGACTTAAGGAGGCGGTGACACTAGGTCGAATCAGGGGTCGAGTAGGGGCGGGATTTGTCTCTGGTAATCTATATATTCAGGCTGACACAAGGCCTGCTACGATATGTAGTATGTCCCGATACACCATCACGTGCCATCTCCGTCGAAACACGACCTATTGGACAGCATCTCTAGTCCTTTGATCGCTGCTTGACCCCAAGAAGAATCCCGATTATCACGAACGTCGCTGCCGCATAGAGCAACAAAAACGCCGCCTGACCAACTCTCATTGTCGATACTAAGATCGCGAGAAGCCCCATCAAACTCGCAATCAGGTAAATGAAGAGAACCGCCCTTGGCTGGCTCATCCCAAATGATACTAACCGATGGGAAAAATGATTCTTATCGCCCAAGAATATGGGAGAGCCTCGTCGCCAGCGAATCCACACTACGGATGCAGTATCGAAGATCGGCACCGCCAGAACCAAAATCGGCGTCATCACTGCGAGGCGAGGCACCTCAGTTACCCTTGTGTAAACGCCTAGAACTGCCACGGACGCCAGGATGAAGCCGACAAACATGCTGCCGGCGTCGCCCATGAATATTTTCGAGGGATGAATGTTAAAGCGCAAAAAGCCCAGGCAGCTGCCTCCAATGGCAAGCGACAGCATGGAGACGATCGGCTCATGCTGCATCGTGCCAATCACCGCGAACGAGACCGAGGCAATCACCCCTACACCTGCTGAGAGACCATCCATGTTGTCCAGCAAGTTGAATGAATTGGTTATGCCGACGACCCAGATGACAGTGACTAAAAAGGCAAGGAGCCTGCTTGCGTCAGCCACAAATATCGAGAGTGTGACATCGGCCATGGCTATAATCAGCGCGGCTGCGATGCTGACGAGAATCTGCGTGAGCAATTTGATCCTGGGCGTGATTGGTCGTATGTCGTCGATCAATCCGACGAGCATTATGACCGTGCCTCCGGCCGCGATTGAGATGACCTGAGTCAGATAGCCTTTGGCTATGTAGCCTAGTAGCCAAAGACACAGAAGCAGCGTGTTGAATGATAGGTATATCGCAAGCCCGCCTAGTAGCGGTTTTGGGTTCTGATGGACCTTTCTATGATTTGGAACGTCAAGGACGTCAAATCGAAGGGCCAGACGGCGGCAAAGTGGAGTGAGCAGTATCGCCAGAAGCATTCCAAAGACCAGAATGCCCGCCTGAAATAAGATCATCTGTTTCGGGCCTAGCAAGAAGTCCATTTCACACTTTCCAGTTGATGTTATGAAACCGGGGACAATTGGCGCAGGACGCCCTTGGGATCGTAAAGGTGGGGCTTCTCTCCGCCCACTTATATACTTGGGCAGACACAAGACTTGCCCCTACACCTTGAGCAGAGACAGAGCCCGCTCCCACCTGTTGTTCGCCGAGATCAATCATCCCGCTACGTCCTCATCGAAAAATGGCCTGTGACCCAGCCTCTCATGAGCTGTCCAATGGGCCAAGCGAGACAGTAATGCCTCAACTCTTGATTGAAGAGCTTACCCCCTGAAATACTCAATCGTCCTTGCCAGTGCCTCTTCCAGATTTACTTCCGGCTCAAAGCCAATAGTCTCTTTCAGTTTGCTCGTGTCCGGCGTCCCTCGTTCAATATCCTCAAATCCTCTTTCATAAGCTTGTTCGTATGGTACGTGCTCAATTACGGACTCGCTCTTTGTGAGGGATATTACTAGCTCAGCAAGCTCGCTTATGCTAATATCGCGCCTGTTGCCGATGTTGAAGACCTCGCCATTGGCCGCCGGCTCATCAATCAACGCGAGTATTGCCTTGATTGTGTCCTTGACATAGCAGAAACATCGCCTCTGAGAACCGTCGCCAAACACCGTGACGTTGTGGCCCAGAAGCGCCTGTTTGACGAACCGAGGAATGACCATGCCATATTGACCCGTCTGCCTCGGGCCGCAATTATTGAAAAGCCGCACGATTACGACCGGTAGCTGCTTCTCACGATGATAGGCCAACGCCAAGAACTCATCAACCGCCTTGGTCGCGGAGTAACTCCAGCGAGCGATCGTTGTCGAGCCCAGAATCCGCTGAGCGTCTTCCCGAAGTGGGTCGGTCGTGTTCTTGCCATAAATCTCCGATGTTGACGTGAGGACTACTTTGCACTTGCTTCTGTTGGCTGCAGAGAGAACATTCTCTGTACCTGTGATATTGATCTGTATCGATTTGAGTGGGTTGTCTATTACATACTTCACGCCCACTGAAGCCGCGAGGTGAAATGCGATGTCAACCTCGCTCATAAGCTTATCGAGAACTGACTCGCTCATTATCGTGTCGATCACGAGGCGAAACCGCTTGTTACCCTCAAGATGCCTTACATTTTCAATCGAGCCTGTCGAAAGGTCGTCGATTACTGTGACTTTATCTCCGCGTTCGAGTAGCGCATCGGCAAGGTGAGACCCAATGAACCCCGCGCCGCCCGTTATTAGAGCTTTCATGCTGCTGGATGCCTCGTTAAGAATGCTGACAAAAGACTAGTGTAATCCTGAATTACCGAATGGCGAGTCAATGCAAACGCCATAATAGAGCTGCGTCCACCGCATGTTATCCTCGCCCTTTATCTGATACCAGTCGTTGCCTCCGGCGTCCAGAAGAATGCTGAGGCTAGACTTCCTACCTCCCTCACTCTGGTAACGACTCTCGCCCTGGTTCAAATGACCGGCCATTGCCCAATACATGTCATTACCACCGTTGTCAACCAGCGCCGAGAAACTCCTAGGACTAGTCGCGCTCTGGCTGAAGTCCTGGGCTAAGTAAATGTCATCTCCGGCGTTATCGACCAGTATCCCGACCGAGTTGTCATGCGCGCAGCCCTGTGAGAGCGATCTGCAGAGATATGTGTCATCACCGTCATCATCGACCAGAAGCCCCACGGCAAGATGAATCCCCGAGGCGATTGAATACTGCCTCGCCATGTACGTGTCATTGCCACTCCGGTTCATCAGCATGCCGAGACCTAGCCAATACGCTCCGGCAGTCCCAAAGAAGTCGCTCACGAAAGTATCATCACCCGCGCTATCGATCAGAAGACCCACACCTCCGGACGCGTGGGGGTCTCCAATTTGGCTTAATCTAACGCCGAAACCATAGCCCTGCGACATCGACGTCGTCCGAGGCGGCTCATACATGTGCTCGTATTCTCCGCCAGCGAAATAGAGATCATCGCCTCTTGTGTCCAGCAACACGCCTGCCCCGCGAATGTAGCCAAAGGCCTGGCCGTGCTCATCTACCGAATAAACATCATCTCCATTCTCATCTATCAAAAGACCAACGCCCATAAAACCAGCTCCCTGGCAGCACGTGTCCCCGTAATACTGGTCGGCGCCAAAGGAATCGTAGAGAATCCCAACACCGCCCCAGCCCGCGCCTTGCGAGAAATGCCCGGCCACATAGACGTCGTCGCCTCCCATGTCTATGCAGAAGCCGGCTCCGAGGCAGCCTGCTCCCTGAGCGTTATCCCCGTCGCTGTCGTAGAGATCGTCGCCGGCAACGTCTATGACGACGGAGGCGGCGATGTCGTCCCGCATGTCGTGTGGAAGATAGTGCTTGTAGGTGTCGTTACCACCCAAATCCACGAGCAGAGCAGGCCAAGTCTCCTTCGACACGTCGGGCATTATGCGATATGTGTTATCGCCGGCGCCCCCAAGTATGATGCTCCCTATCGGCGTCTCAAATGTGAAGAGCACATCATCGGCAAGCGCCGAATGCCCGCCGCTCTTTGATGCCTTCTCTGCGCATTTGGCGAGTGCCGAACTTGAGAAGCCCAAGAGGGAGTCTATCACGCTGGCGATCACCGCACCACCGTGAAGTATCTTGCCCTTATCAATCCTCTGGTAGATTTCGAAGTTCGAGAACAAAGGCGACAGGTTTGATATGAAGTTCGGGTTCATGATGTCTCTGAATACTTTCTCTCTCTCGATATCCTCCAGATCATCAAGCGCCTCGTCTCGAAGCCTCGTTGCCTCGTCCATGGCGAGAATTAGAAGGCCGAGAGCCTCCTGAATGCTCGAGTCGATTGAGCTACCAACGGTATTTAAGTATTCCTCTTGTGTTGCAGTTAGGAATGCTCCGTGCCGCTTATAGACCGCCCGAATCGCCTCCGCAAGAGGAGCCTCACCAAATATATGCGAAAACGAGGGGGACTCAACCACGATGTCTGCCATCGCTCCGGCCTCAATGATCTTATCGGTAAGCGAGACTGCCTCGAACTCGATAGCGTCCGCCAGTTCTCGCAGCACCGCTGGGCCCTGGTCCGGGGCCTGCTCGAGAACGTATTCTACAAGGTTCAATCTATAGACATCCCTGTAAACAGGCCATGTTACAATCGGGAGGGACTCATAGCTGTGCCCGGCCAGTTTAAGCGCCTCGTCAAGCATGGTTGTCGGCGCCAATGGGTCCCGATTGAGCGCGCTGCATCCTAAGCTTCTGGGCAGTAGTGAGCGATGTAAAGAAGCGACATCATCCGGACACTCAGCAAGCGCCATGTCTCCTACAATTTGGTTCTCAGCGCGTTGGCTGTCAAAGGAGACTGCCCTGCTCGGACGACCCAAGCAGTAAAGATAGCCATTCATGCAGGGCACATAGAGTTGCCCATCCGCGTCCAAGAGGACCGAGCCATAAGCTCCACTTCCGCGCTCAGGTAAGAGCTTGCCCGTTCCGCCCTCGAGATCTGCCTTCCATTGTAGTCTAGTGACGCTGTCTCTGATGCACAAGAGGCTCCTGTCGATCGTGCCCAGATAGCTCCTGCCGGCAACGTCCACGAGCGGAGAAGCCGAATAGTAACAGGGATACTCGGATGTGTCCTCATAAGTCCCAACCAACTCTCCGGATGACCTTATAAGGTAGAAACTGCTACGCATTGTCCCAAAGCGAATGTTCCCGAAGGGATCAATGGACGGTGAGCCGAAGATCGTCCCGTCGGCCTCGAAACGCCAGGCCTCGGAGCCGTCAGGCAAGACCTTAAATAGCGTGCCGGACATTGTGCCAAACACTATGCCGCCATCCGGCCCTACAGCGGGTGTCGAATGTATTCTGCCACCGGCCTCAAAGCTCCATTTCAGAGTGCCAGATGGATTAAAGGCGTAGAGATTGCCGTCGTAAGAACCCGCGTAGAGCTCCCCCTGTTCTGATACCGCGGGCGACGAGGAGACCCAATCCTGAGTCTGATATGACCAAAGCAGAGCTCCGTCGCCTGTCAACGAATATACTTTGCCGTCGTCCGAGCCGAACGCGACCATTTGTCCGCTGCCATCAAGAACGTAACCCACAGGTGAGGAGAAGACCGCGCCGCCAGTCTCATAGACCCATTCAAGCTCGCCGGAGTAGGAAAGGGCATAGAGATTGCCGTCGAGGGACCCTACATAGACTTTGCCGCCGGCAAGTAGTGGCGATGAATATACGCAATCGCCCGTTTCAAAAGTCCAGAGCGGCTCTCCGTTGAGGTTGCAGGCGTGAACTTTATTGTCATTCGCGCCGAAGACCAAAAGGTCGGACTCGCCGTCCATTGCGGGTGTCGAACATATCCAGCTCTCCGCTTGATAGGACCATTTCACCTCGAGATTGGGTACTGTTGGCCCGGGGAACTCCGAAGAACCCGTTCGCTGTGGGCCACCGCGAAACATCATTGAGTCAGCATGCGCCCAGAGATTGCAGAGTGAAAACGAGAGTGCAACGAAGACCGCAAGCATCAAGGTCAATCGTCTGAACATCAATTTGTGCCTCCTTGTCTAGGGACGGCGCCAGGCATTTGCTCCAACGCCAAGAAATTCCAACACTTTGAGTCTTATCTGAAGATTCATTTAACCAAAATCCTCCAATCAGATCAAGAGGTTTGGCAACCCAATTAATTGTTCGCTCTATGTTGCGGCGCATAAGGCCTGCTGCCAGATGTTGTGTCATTGTGAATTAGGGCCTGTTATTTAGAGCCGCGTCACGACCTACCCACGATAAGTTGTGGTGTCTGTGCTGAGCAGTTCGTGAACGCCCCCAACATGCAGCGGCTTTGCCATTCGATACACGATTCTCAGAGACGGCCTGAACAAGTAACCCATCCTCAGAGAGCCCACCCCACACATCTGATTTTTCGGGAGCGACTCTTACGCTTGATAACCTGCAACCATATCTAGTATTCTGAGTGAGAAGGGAGGATGTCTAGCTCAATATGGCACAAGATGAGAAGAAGAGCATCGGACAGGAAAGCGAAAAAACCAGCGCGGACGTCTGTAGCAGATGTTTTGAGACGAAGCAGGAGTCGTCCGAGCAATCCGCCCCCATTTACGGCAAGAGTCTGTGCCTCGAGTGCTGGGGCCCCAGTGAGCAGGAGCAGGCTGAGTACAAGGTATTCCTAGAGCGAGAGAAGGGCAATCTTAACGGAGCAAACCTCAAGGGCGTGAATCTTAGTGGCGCAGACCTTAGCGACGCAAACCTGAAGGAGGCAATTCTCGCCGGGACTAACCTGCAAGATGCGTTCCTAAAGCAAGCGAACCTCAAGGACGCCGACCTAAGTGACGCGAATCTCAAATCGGCCCAGCTCACGGAGGCTAATCTGCCGGACGCAAACCTCAGAGGGGCGAGCCTCAATCAATCAGAGCTCTGGAGCGCGAATCTAAAAGGCGCCTCGCTTCAGAACGCAGACCTCGCCGGCGCGCATCTGAGAAGGGCCAATCTGCAGGGAGCAAACCTCAGGCAGGCTAATGCCGCCGATGCTGATCTTTGGGGAGCGAATTTACGAGGCGCGTTGCTCCAGAATGCCAATCTTCAAAATGCGGGCCTCTTGCGGGCTGACCTTTGCGAGGCGGACTTAAGGGACGCGGATTTCACGGGGGCGAATCTATTCAAGGCAGACCTCAAAGAAGCCTATTTCTGGGAAGCCAAGCTGGAGGGGGCCAACATGCGGGAGGTTGACCTCACGGGGGCGAGCCTTACGGGCGCCAATCTCTCCGGGGCCGACCTAGGCAAGGCCATTCTCTCGAACGTTGACTTGGAGCGAGCGAATCTCAGAGAAGCGGAGCTCAGCTATGCTGATCTCAGCAACGCAGACCTTCTATCCGCGGACGTTCGAGGCGCTAGGTTTATTGGGGCCAACGTCTCTGGCTCGAATCTCATTGACCTTAATATGGAGCATTACACGCTCTGGACGATCGTCCGCGACATGGTCCGGTTCACTAGTAAGAAGCCTCGCGTCGAGATAACTCGCTGGGACGGCGTCGTTGGCCTCGATTCTGCGATGACCGACGATCTTACTAAACGCTACATCAGGGACATCAGCTATATAGAGACGTTTCGAGCGAAGCACCCTCAATGGGCGTTTATTTGGAGATGGACCTGCAACTACGGGCAGTCCTTCCTGCTTTGGGCCGGACTGTGCCTCGTCGTAGCCATGGCGTTCGGCAGCTTTTACGCCCACACGGATATCGTAACACTGGCAGGTGGAAATAAGGCGCTTGATGCCGCCCAGGGAGCGGGACGGGCGCCAACTGCCCTAACGCCCTATTATTTCTCGATCGTAACGTTCACAACGCTGGGATTCGGAGACGTAACGCCCAACAATTTCTGGGGCGAGCTTTGCGTTCTGATTGAGGTCTTATTGGGGTACATCGCTCTCGGCGGCCTGATGTCGATACTCGCGAACAAAGTCGCCCGCAGATCATGACGCTCATATCCCAAGAATTGCACAACCGGAACACCAGGCAGTGTAGGGGCGATTCACGAATCGCCCTTATGCTAGCAAAACCGACTTATTGGAAAGCCACTAGAAACTGGAGGGATGAAATGGGATTCTTCAGACTGCTATCTTTGATGCTTATCTGTCCGGTCATCATGCTGGGAGTCGCCGTAGCAGCTGAAATTTACGTCGATGCGGAGAACGGGAATGATTTCAATTCTGGAACGGCGCCAGACCAGGCGCTCAAGACGGTTTATCGGGCATTGTCCGAGACGGTTGGAAGCTCCGAAGACCCGGCGACAATCCATATCGCAGCCGGGCTTTACTCCGTGTCGAGCAACGGCGAGCATTTTCCCCTCCGCATGAGATCCTATGTCTCCATTGAGGGCGCGGGCCCGAATGAGACTGTGATTGATGGAGAGGAGGGCGCCACCCACGTCCTTTATTCTTACGAGAAGAATCACTTCCGAGTCTCGGGCCTTGAGATCACCGGCGGCAATGCCGATGGCGCCGAGTGGCCAGAAACCGCTGGCGGAGGGATGTTCTGCTATAGCTCCGAGCTTACGATTGAGAACTGTCATTTCGTGGACAACGCTGGCCTCTCAGGCGGCGGATTGCATCTCAATTCCTGCCCGGTTGAGATAAATGACTGCGTATTCTCCAGCAATTCAGCCACTTATGGCGGCGCCATTGCTCTCAATTGGGCCTCTTCGACAATTGATGGCTGCATTTTCACCAAAAACAACTCCGATGGGTCGGCCGGCGCGCTCTACATCGACAACGAGTCCTTCCCCACGATAAAAGGCAGTGAATTCTCGGGCAATTCCAGCAACTACGGGGGGACAGTGAAGATCGGCAACCAGTCAGGCGCAACCTTCAAGAACTGCCTCGTAACGTTGAACGAGGCAACCAGTTCCGGAGGCTTCATCTACTGCGACGGGTCCGCCTCCGTCGAGGTCGAGAGCTGCACAATTTACGGGAACGACGCGAACTGGGGCGCCGGCTTCTACTTTGACGACAACAGCGATCTCTCGATTGTGAACTCGATAATATGGGGCAATTTCCCATCGATCTCAGTCCGCGAGGGCTCGACGCTATCGCTCACCTACTCCTGCATCGAGGACCCCTATCCGGGCGAGGGCAATATCTACGATGACCCGATGTTCGTGGCTGGGACGGACGGCGAGTATTATCTCTCCTCGATCGATGCCGGGCAGGACGAGGATAGCCTCTGCATCGACGCGGGCAGCGACTCGGCCGAGAATCTTGGCTATGACGACAGGACGACAAGAACCGACGGCGCCTCGGACAGCGGCACAATCGACATGGGCTATCATTACCCAGCGGACACGGGCGGCGAGCTCACGATCAACTGCTCGCTGAACGACACCGTCTTCTCTCCGGGGGACACGCTCGTCGCATCGCTTGAGGTGGCTAATACCGCCGGCCCGATCGATGTGGACGTCTATGTGGTGATAGTCATGCCGGACGGCGCAATCGTCAGCTTTTTGGGCAGCAGCTTCGCGGTTGGCATCTTCCCCTGGTTCGCGGGCGCCTCATTGCCCGATGGCTTCGCATTTGGCCCGGAGATCATCTTCCAGGTCCCCCTCCCCGACGGTGCCGCCTCGGGCAATTATCTATTCGCCGCAGCTCTCACAAAGCCGGGCGCTATGAGCTACTTGGCCGGGCCGGATACGGTCGCGTTTGCAGTTAGATAGAGCTGATGTGGTGTGGGACGGGCGGTGTAGGACGATTCAGCTGGAGATTGAACCCCCTATTGCGCAGAACGCGTCGGCTGGTCGATGTCTGCGGAATAGACAACGACCTCAAAAGGCCCTCTTGCCAACCGTCCCACGATCGTCTTTCCGGCCGCAATCCTCTTCATCTCTGCATCGCCCACCTCGGACGATACGACAAACAAGCCCTCTTGCGCCTCGAGATTCTCATCCACGTTCAACTTGCAGCCGTGCAATCTGGCGTCAAACGGGATGTCCGGTACGGAGATAAGCCCTGGGAGATTCGTCGCGTGGATTGCCCTATCACCAGGATTCAGGTCGCATAGAAACTCCCTCACATCTCTCGTCAAGTTTGAGACCTGCAACATCCGCCTCGCCTCAGGAATCCCGATTCGAACATTGATAGATATGATTGAGTATCCGGCATATAGCGCAATCAGGAGACAGGCCATCGCGCCAATTCGTCTGAGAGAGTTCCCAGTTCTCTGAATGAACGTGCCGCCTCGTCGAGCCGCGAAGAGATTGCCGACGGGGAAGCGCGCAGGTCCTGATCGTATCAGCTTCACCACAAGCCTCTTGAAAAATCTGAGCTGACTCGCGACGCCAATCCCAAGGAAGATGGAGAATCCCATAAACGCTTCCGCCGATTGATGAACCGTCGTGTCGTGAACCGAAAGAGGCGGAAGGATGAGCAAAGATGTCCAGACGAGCGTGAAGCGGGTCCCACTTCTGCCCTTCATGAATGCGTAAACAACCGCTGCAAGGCAGGTAGCGAACTTGAGCCTATGTGCTGCGTCCGAATAACCGAATGCGAAGTTTATGAAGAAGAAGCTCATTGAGGCGATAGCCAGCCAGACGTATCGCTGCCTGCTGCCTCGAGCAAGAGCGCCGAGTAGGATCAGAGTTGGCGGCAAATAGTACATGAATTGCTGCCTGAGGTAGAACTCCAGATTGTCGAACATCACGAAGATGTCGAACGAGGGCGCGGGTAGCGGGAATTTCAATGGGATAAGCCACCTTGATAGCACGAAGATAGCGACGCCGACTCCGAATAGGCCCGCCGCGAGCTTAATGACGCGCTTCTTCGGAACGTAAACAGGTAATAATAGAGGCGCAAGCAGAGCGGTCTCTTTTGAGAGGAATGCTCCAACCATGAGCAGGATTCCAGCGATCGGCAACCCCCTTGGCTCGGGCGTCGAGCGCAGCCCTTTCGACCAGCGCAGAAGGTAGAACATCCCGGCAGCTATTAAGAATAGCTCCATTTGCAGCGATGACGACCATCTCGAACATGCAACGCCATAGATCGGGAAATAGAGCGTAACAAGCGCCCCAGATATGACTCCGGTCAGTCTATTGCCCAGGAGTTCACCGATCTTATAGATGTAGAAGGCCATCCCGGCGAATAGCAGCATGACGCCCAATATGTAGGGCAAGGGCCACGTGCCGACTAGGGAGAAGAGAATCACCCAGAACATTGTCGGTATCGGGCGGTAGTATAGCCAGGGGCTGAAGGTCAAGAACGGCCCGAAGAAGCCGCCTTTCTCACCCGATATATGGTCCTCCACCCGGTGCAGATATATGTAGTCGTCAAAAGAGAAGTATGAGAAGACCCCGGACGAGGCGATAAGAAAGGCGAGTAGGAAAATG
The DNA here is from genome assembly GCA_021160245.1 of bacterium. Classification (GTDB taxonomy): domain Bacteria; phylum B130-G9; class B130-G9; order B130-G9; family B130-G9; genus JAGHCW01. The sequence continues at coordinate 18,844 of JAGHCW010000088.1, forward strand.
CACAGACCGGGGAGATCGAGTCTTGAGTTTTCTAATCCGAGTCTCACACTTCGGTTTCTTTCAGTCCTAGTTCATCTTCCGAAACACCTCTCTAATGCGAGAAAGTCAAAGCCAAAGCAGCTCGCTTGTCAAGTTAGAACGTGAGGAAACTCTGCATTCGACCCATGGAGTCGGCGATTTAAGAAGCGTTGAGTATGTGTATCCGGTTCGTCCGGCCTCATGCTGCGCAGGATCTCCGCAACTCAATCCTACAATCCCTCCGTTACAGAATCCTGTCAATTTCTGTAATGACACAGCCGATTATTACAACAGTTGTAATGAAAGATGGGTCTGTTACAGAATCTTGCCTGATTCTGTAATAACTGAGCGCTCGGGCGACTACTCGGACGTCTTCCCGCTCTGGCCTTTCAGGCGCCTGCGGATGCGGTCTTCGGTGCGGGCAGGGAGGCGCTTGAAGTCGTTAGATGGCTCACTCTGCCCCTCTCCGAGCATGGATGTTGCGATCGGCAGTTGAGGCGCGGGCTGGAGCGGTTTTGGTTTGATGAATTTCGGCTCGTAAGGCTCGAGACCAAGCATCTCGTGGAGTAGGACAATCGCGATCTCCTTGTCAGGCAAAACGCCTCGCGTGCCAGAATCGATGCTCGTCATGGCAAAGCCCGGCATCGCGCTGCCAACGCACGAGGGACAGCCCTCACTGCACTGGCACGTCTTGATCACTTTCAGCGTGTCAGCCATCACCTTGTCCATGACCTCGTAGAGCCTCGCTGCATATCCAATGCCATACGGATAGCGATCATAGACAAAAAGCGTCGGGGAGCCTGTGTTAGCCGCGTCAACGACCGTCCCGATGTCACCCTGATCGGCCATCAGGTGAAGAGAGGCAATATCGACCAGGACGTTCGCCACGCCCTTCAAAGCATCGGCAGCGCTCGCGCCAAAGCCCGCGACCCTCGCAATGGCCTGCGCATTGGGCACAAGCCAAGTGGCAACGGTCTCGAGCTTTTGTGGAGGCAGCGACAGCTTCTCATAGCCGATGCTGTCGCGATTGTAAAACTTCACCTTCTTGAACATCGGGATGACCGTTGTCACGGTTACGTCGCCGAAAAAGACAGCATTTGTTAGGCAGGGCCTCTCGTCCTCGGTCTCATTGACGAGTATGCTGGCATCGCTCATCGCGCGCGTATAATAGTCTAGGTTCTTCTTCTCCACGAAGACGACTCTGTTCTCCGTATCGAGCTTCTTTACCATGTAAGTATCGGCATCGTGGAGATAGACGGCATTCTCGTGCGTCTCGAACGGCACGCTCTCGGCGTCGATGTTGCCGATAACGCGCTTGCTTGTATTGTCCATTATCGCATAAATATCCGCGCCTCCATTCCGCAGACCCGAGTCCGCCGCCGGGTATCTGTCGCTCGCCCAATGCCACTCACCCCCGATGTATGTCGCCAGCTCGCTGTCCTTTAGAATATCAAGCATGGCGCGCGTGTGCTCACCGAAAAGAAGGGCTTCTGATGGCGAAAGCGGCAGCTCCTTCAGCGCACATTGCAGGTGGAATATCGCTATCTGGGGATTGTCCGGGTCAATCGTCGCGTGCTCGGGAGACTGCTTGAATAGGTAATCAGGATTGTTCATCAGGAATTGATCGATCGGCGAGTTCTGGGCGATCAGAATAACAAGCGATTTATCGTCGCCTCGTCCAGCGCGGCCGGCCTGTTGCCAGAAACTTGCGATCGTGCCGGGGTAGGAGACGATTATGGAGGCGTCGAGGCCCCCGATGTCGATGCCGAGCTCCAGCGCGTTTGTGCTGACAACCCCGAGCAGCGTGCCCTCCGCGAGGCCTCGCTCGATTTCGCGCCGCTCAACCGGGAGATAGCCGCTGCGATACGCCTTAACCGATTTCGCAAGCGACGGATTCTTCTTCTCAAGCGTCTGTTGACAATATCGATAGATGAGCTCCGTCGCATATCGGCTTCTGACAAATGTTATCGTCTGGATGCTCTGTTTGATGAGGTTCGCCATGAGTTTCCTGGCAACGCCGAATGGCCCTCGCCGAACCAATTTCTCCGCGTCAATGAAGTCGGGATTGAAGAGCATGAACTGCTTCTCGCCATGCGGGGAGCCGTCCTTCTTGATCTCAACCGTCAACTCGCCCGTTATGCCCTCAGCATGTTCTTTGGGATTGGCTATCGTCGCGCTGCACGATATGAACTTCGGAGACGAGCCATAATGTCGCGTGATCCTTCGCAAGCGCCTCATCACGTTCGCCACGTTTGAGCCAAAAACGCCACGATAGGAGTGAATCTCGTCGATTACAACGAACGCGAGGTTGGTAAAGAAATTGCTCCAGCGAGAGTGATTGGGCAGAATGCCCTGGTGAAGCATGTCCGGATTCGTCAGGATGATGTTCGCCTCATCACGGATCTTTCGCCTCAAATCGGGGGGCGTGTCGCCATCGTAACAACCCGCTTCGAACGAGAGTTTTGGATTCGCCTCCTTGAATCTCATCAGGGCCTTCAACTGGTCCTGTGAAAGGGCTTTAGTCGGGAAGACAAGAAGCGCCTTGGCCCGATGGTCATTGAGTATCCGATCAATTATCGGGAGCGTGTAGCAAAAAGTCTTCCCACTCGCCGTCGAGGTTACGATGACGACTGACTGAACCCGGCGGATATTGTCTATCGCCTCGGCCTGATGCGAATATAGGCCCTCGATGCCCATCTGTTTCAGGGCGGCTTCAAGCTCTGGATGCAACGGCTCCGACGGGGCGCGATATGTCGCAGGCGACCGGGGGACCTTGACTTTATGGACGATCTCCTTCTTGCTGGCCAAAAATCTGTCAACGAATGCTGCCGTATCTATCCGCTCGCCCTCCATCATCTAAGCTCAAATGCAATAGATGTAATAGAATAGCAGGCGGGCTTTTCAGATGCGAGAGAAATCCTGGCGCAATGATAATGGTACCTGTCGATGCATACTCTATATGCTCTTTGGATAGGGAGTTTACGGGATCATTAGGAGGGAGGAGGTTTGCGACTCGCTACCCTCAGGTTGCCCGAATGAATTCGGTTGTCAGGATAGTGAGTTCTATCTACACGACCTCGTTGAAACGCGGTCGAGAAGATAGCCGCAAAAACGCAAAAAGGCCCTCACATTGAGGGCCTTTCGCACGTATTCAAGAATGTGTCTTCCTCGCCTATTGGCTACAGACCGAGCACCTTGGGCAGGTTCTCGAGCATGTCCTTCGTCATCGCGTCGAGATCGAAGTCCGGCTTCCAGCCCCACTCCTCGGTCGCGACCGAATCATCAAGCGACATCGGCCAAGTGTCCGCTATAGCCTGCCTGAAATCAGGCTCATAAGTGATTTTGAAATCGGGCTTGTACTTGCGGATCGACGCCGCCATTTCGCCAGCTGAGAAGCTCATCGCCGTAACGTTGAAGTCCGCATGGTGCTTCAGGTTTGCAAGAGGCGCCTCGGCCAGGTCCATGATCGACTTGAGGGCATCAGGCATGTACATCATCGGAAGCGTGGTGCTTTCCTTCACAAAGCAAGTATATGGCTTGCCCTCGGCCGCCGCGCGATACATCTCCACGGTGTAGTCCGTGGTTCCTCCACCCGGAGGCGTTTTGTAGCTGATGATGCCCGGATACCTAAGTCCGCGCACGTCCAGACCATACTTGTTGAAGTAGTAGTCGCATAAAAGCTCGCCGTGGACCTTTGAGATACCATACATCGTCTTTGGCTTGAGAATAGTCTCGTTGGGAGTGTTATCCCTCGGGGTCTCCGGCCCAAATACCGCTATCGAACTGGGAATCAGGACCTTCTCGAGCTTCAGCTCGCGGCTAAGCTCCAGCACGTTCATCAGACCATCGTTATTCACACGATAGGCTAGCAACGGATTCTGCTCCCCAGTAGCGGAGAGAATCGCTGCCATGAGATAGATCGTGTCGGTCTTGTACTTTGTGAGCAGGGCCTTCAGTTCATCCTTATCAAGGATGTTGCCGAACTCGAAAGGCCCCGAATCTCGCAGCTCCGCGCTTGGCTTGGTTCTTCTTCCCACTGCAACTACGTTGTTGCTACCATGCTTCTCTCTCAGCGCCATAGTCAGCTCAGAACCAATCTGACCGACGGCGCCAATCACCATGATGTTCTTCATCCAGTTACTCCTTATGTCTATATACATAATTGGGCTGGGCCTCGTCATGTTCACGCGAACCCGATTGACTTAACCCAGCCCAAAAAAATCCAAACAGAAAGTCTAAGTTACTCTATGGTTACATCTCTCGTAATGCCAGCAAGCGCAACCCCATAGCCGTGCTGCAGTCCCGTTGCTGTGTAATCGGTGATATTCATCCGATAGATGCCCATCTCCGGCGGGTCTAGCAGGCCAAATGGATCGCTGAATGCAGGCATCTGACCGAGAACCGAGACTGGGACAGTCGCCTCGCCATCATCGGAGAATCTGCAGTAGCAGGTGTGATAGGCGACGTTCTGTGTCCAGATGTCAATGGTCACATATCCCAGAACGAATTGTATGTAGCCTTCACCGACGCCATTCCAGCTGAGATTCAGCGGCTGACTTCTGTTAATTGTAGGCTTGGAAGTGATGTCCGGTGTATAGACCTCAAGCGTTTCTGGCGCCACAACGGAGACCTCGAATGCACCGACATCCGGGCCGCCGTAGCCCTGGAATGTGTACGTTGAGCCGACCACGTAATCCGACTCGCTGAGCTCATCGCCGAGGCCAGGACCGTAGCTGATCTCCGTGATGCCAAAGTCGTTTGTCTCCTCCTCCTTGTCCATCCTGTAGGAGCCCAAGGGGCCACCACGCATATCGATGTAGTCGCCGGCATCCTGGAACTCAGGAGGAATATCCGCAAGCGGCTCGTAAATAACATACTCGCACGTATCAATCGGCAGCGCGGAATAGTCGATATAGAAGTCCGGCCTCTCTGGATACTTCACGAACGTCCCACCAGCCGAGACGTCCGTCTCCCACTCAAGATCATCATCATAATCGTACCAGTGGTCCCACATTATCTGGCAGCCACCGGCCGTCCAGCCGTCAGCTGCGCCCTCTTGCACCTCAAAAAGCGCGCAATAGACGTCAGACACGAACTCCAACGTTCCGGGAGCTGTGAACGCCGCGCAAAAGTAGTAATTGCCCGGCACATTCATCGGGAAGTCACCGACCGAATACGAACCAAGGTCCGTCTGCGGGAAGTCGAATCCGCTCGGCAGGAATGCGTTTGGCAGGAACGGCCTAAACTCAGTGTTCCAGTCCGGTATCTCGTAGATAGCCCCACCCGGCGCGAGTATCGCTATGTGGGCATCAATTACTGTGTCCGGGCCGGTGTTGAAGCCGGAAACGGACATAACAAGCGTATCCTCGCCAATCACGTATATCGCCTTGTCGGTATATACGGTGATGCCCATGTCCTGGGCGTAGGCAAGGCCCGCTATCAAGCAGACCGCCAGCAAACTGGCGCTCAAGCTCACAAATGTTCCGCGCATGTTCTTCCCCTCCTTTTTTTGGGTTCGTTGCGCATTCAACGGCCAATACTAAACTAGCGTGCAGGAGTATCCCAATCCCCTCCTAAAGAGTCAATACCACCGAATCCGCCCAATAATCGCATTGACGCAGACTACTGGACCTCGATTATGATGTTCGAAAAGCCCACACAGAAGAACAAACTCGACGGGACCTCAAGACTTCGCCGCCTCGGTTGCTTGATCACTCATACCTTAAATGAGATACAATGCTTCAGGCTGGTTGTGTAGTCGCAAGTCAATAATAAAAAACCGGAGGCCACGATCGCGTGAAGGGCATCGTCTTCATCATCGTAACGTTCAATTCCGAGAATGAGATAGGCGCCTGCCTCAAGTCGATCACGGGCGAGGGCGTCCCGGGCACTCGGATTGTCGTCGTTGATAACGCGTCCCAAGACGGCACCATTAAGGCCATTCACCAATCGGGCATCGAGGCGCTCCTGATTAAGAATGAGAGCAATCGTGGCTTTGCGGCAGCCTGCAACCAGGGCGCCGAGGCGAGTAGCGAGGAGAACATCATGCTCTTGAATCCGGACGCGCGCCTCATCTCTTCCGCAGCGGAAGAGCTTCGCTCGGCGATTGAGGCGGACGAACGCATAGGTATCGCGGGTCCAAGACTAATGGATTCCCGGGGCGAGACGTTACCATCTGCCTACCGGCTGCCGACTGTTTTTCAGGAGCTTGCGCACCTCTTCCGCCTGAAGCGAGCGCTCACATCATATCCAATGAAGATGCTTTTTGGGAAACTGCTCGCAAAGCGATTTGCGCAATACTCCCCGCATGATCGCAGAGAGGTTGTCCAATCGGTTCTGGGCGCGTGCATGATGGTGAAACGCGAGGTCTGGGAGGCGCTGGGCGGGCTTGACGAGGACTTCTTCCTCTTTTACGAGGAGAAGGACTTCTGCAAGCGGGCGGCCGAGGCGGGCTACTCGACACTCTTTGTGCCCGAAGCCGAGGCTTGCCACGATATAGGAGGAAGCGTCCGTTCCGATCCTGCCGCCGCACAGAGGGCAAAGAGAACCAGTATGTTGCTCTACTACCGCAAGCATAAATCCCTTGCCGCGAGATTAGTTGTGCAAGCTGCCCTCCTTTTAACCGCGGCCTTCTCCGCTAGGCCGCGATCGGATTAGACCCTCAGACAATGAAGTCCACGAGGATACACCATGATATATCAGCTTGGCCTATCATTCTTTGTCCGCCGTAGCCTTAGCTAGGAAGGGCTTCCATTTTATGAATGCTCCCCAAGCTCTCAATTGCTTGACTTTGCCGGTCAGTACGTAATGTTTAATTGGTTGACAATTGGACGGTTGAATCTGCCGAGAGGTCATTTGGACTTAGGTGGGCGGCAAGATGCTCGAAGTTCTTAGTTCACTCGCTACTCTTGAGTTCCTTCTTATCGCTGGTGCGGTTTGCGCGGGCGTCTTTGTTCTTGTTTTCGTACTAAAACTGCGGCCCCGCGAGATAAAGGTCTTTGTTACTATCTTCGCCGTCGGGATACTGGCGATTATGGGTATGTACGTCTTGACCATACTTGAGCCGAGCTACGCCGTTTTTTACGCCTATATAGTCATCGCGTCTGCAACGGGCGTTCTACTATTCATCTACTACCGTTATTTCTCCAGGTAGCCCATCCACGGGAAAGTGTAGGACGCGACTTTCCGAGGTTGTCTGTAATGGTGAGAGTGCTTTTCTATGGCTATAGTCGCGGCAAGTCGGATGTGTTCAGATAAATCGGCCCCACGAGCCTAATCGGCCTCAAGATCGAGCTCCCAGATGGTCTTATCCTCCGAGTTAGCTTGCGCCTCGATGTCAAACGAGCCGGTGAGGTGGAGCTGGGCTGCCTTATCCCTAATACTATCCCGGACGAATTCCCTGATCTCACCCATCGTTACAACGCCATCTTTCACGCCTATGATGCCATAGCCGTCGGCCGCGCCATCGATCGCCTCAACTAGCGAGGTGGTGAAGAGGCCACCGCGCAACGCGGGATGCTCCATCGCCTTCTCATCGATCGTTGCTCCTAGAAGATAAAGCCAACCTTCGGGCACGTCCCTCGGCTTGAACTTCCGGTTCATCGAAAGCCCCCTTCCTCCGGCAAGTCCGCCGGCGTGGCAGGCATCCGCGATGATCACGACGTTGTGGGGCTTGCGCTCTTTCAGCCAGAAACGAACGTCGCTCATCCTGAGGCCGGAGCCCGGTTTGTTCATATCCGAATCGTAGCAGGCAAGAAAGAGCTTCCGCTTGTCGAGCGGATCAGGATAGCCATGACCCGACCAATAGAGGACCAACAGCGAATCTTCCAGGTCCGGGCCATATCTGATGGAGTTCTCCACATCGACCTTCGACGCCCGTTCGTTCACCAATAGAGTTATGCGGCTGTTGCTCCAGCCCTTATTCTCAAGCGATTTTGCAAAGGCCTTCGCGTCGCTGTCGGCGAATTTGAGATTTGTTAGGCCATGTTCACCCCCATGCTCATATCTCGAAAGCCCGACGATGATGGCGTATTTATCGCGAACATGTCCCGATCGTCGTCGCTGGGGAGGCGCTTCGACAGGCGCCTGCTCCTGGTTCTTCTTGTCCATCTCCATGCGTTCTTTTTCCAGCTTCAGCTTCTGGCGCTCAAGGTCCAACTTCTCTCGCTCCAACGCCAGCCGCTCCTCTTCTTGAGAACCTCGCTCATCGGCTGCTTGGGCTTCGGGTTGTGGCCGTTTTTCCCCTGCGGACGCCAGATGTTTGAGCTCATCATAGAGCCCGGTCTTATGGAGCAGATCGAGCGCTGTCTTTCCTCTTCTATCTTTGGCATTAACGTTCGCGCCATTCTTGATGAGAAGCTCGACTATGTCCGCGCGTTTCTTTGCGATTGCTTTGAATAGAATCGTCTGCCTATTCCTATCTCTAATCTCCAGGTTGGCGCCTTTTTCTACCAACAACTTGGCCATTTCAAGATTTCCGCGAGCTACTGCATAGTCCAACGGCGTATATTGCTTCGCATTTACAGCATTAACACTCGCGCCTCTTGCAATCAGCAGCTTGGCAGCCGCAAGCTGATCTTTGGATACGGCATAGTGCAGAGGGGTGGACCTATTGCCCCCGACTCCGTCAATAGCTGCGCCTTTCTTAAGTAAAGCCTCGATTTTCTGGGTGTCGCCTCGTTGCGCAGCTTTTAGCATCGCTTTTGTGCTGCTGCAGCCACAGAAGGAAAGCGCCGAAAGCGCAAGCAGCGCGATAAGTAATATGACGGATATTAACCTTGCCTTCATTGCTCCTGCTACCTCCTTCGGCCTCGTCGCCTTCATCTAACGCATTCTCGCACATTCTAATATCTATCATAGCCTCGGCGTAGAATCTATCGTGAGCGGCGGACTTTGGCAAGGCAAAAGAACGGGACGATCCTACAATGAAAGCATATCTATCACCGCGCCCTATCGCCCGGCTTCAGCCGAGGCGATGCAGAAGGCTATCATGGTCCTAACCCCCGAATTCATTCGGGGGATGTAGCGTGGCCGACACCTCCCTATATGCCCTTCAGATGGGGATTCCGGAGAGAGTTCAGGAGGTTGGAGGGGAGCGACTCGCATCTTCAGTCACCCGAATGAATTCGGGTGTTAGGATAATGAGAACTATCTAAATTACCGCATTAAAATACGGTAATTCGGAGGATACGGATCAAAGCCCGAGCACCCTCCCCGGCTAGCCCCTCCCGTTCGCCAGCGCGCGGCCCTCCGCAAAGGCCTTCAGGTTGAGATCGATGTGCTTTTTGGGCACGCGGGCCTTGAGCGCCTTGAGCCAGGTATCCTCGGAGAAGTCCAGATTCTGAGACAGGACGCCCAGGAGCACCACGTTCATCGCCCGGGTATTGCCGAGCTTCTTGGCGACCGAGGTGGCGTCAACTGCGATGACCTTTGTGCCCTGCTCTTTCATCCTATCAAGAACGTCGTGGGGATACTCTTTGCCCAATATATTTAGGACTGGTGGGACGATCTCAGTCGTGTTGGTGATAACCTGTCCGCCAGGCTTTAAGTATTCTATCCACCTCTCGCTCTCCGCTTTCTCGAACGAGAGCAGGACATTGGCAGTGCCCTTCATAATGAGCGGCGAGTAAATCCGCTCCGCATAGCGCACGTGGCTTGAGACGATGCCGCCTCGTTGAGACATGCCATGTATTTCGCTTTTTTTGACGTCAAAGCCCATATTCATTGCGGCCTGGGAGATGACCTCCGAGGCGAGCAGTATGCCTTGGCCACCGACGCCGACGAGCAGAACGTTTTTTGCTTCGTTCATCTTTTATTCTCCCTCAATATGAATTGCGGAAACGGGACAGACCTGGGCACACATCGAGCATCCTATGCACATTGGCCGCTCTATCCTCGCCTTCTGCCGCATCTTGCCATCAACCTCAACCTGTACCGTGATAATCGCCGGACACCCAAGCCCGAGGCATTTCTTGCAGCCGATACACTTCTCCTCATCGACAACAAAGGGCACGACTTTCGGCCCGAAACGCAGCCTATCAAGGATACACGCGCGCCTCGTGATGATGACTGATGGCTCGTTTGCCTCGATCTCCTCTTTTATCACCGTATCCAGATTCTTAAGGTCATAAGGATCGAGCGTTGTGACTCGCTTGACGCCGATAGATTTGCACAGAGCCTCGAGGTCGAGCTCGTGCGTTGGCTCATTGCGGATCGTCTTGCCCATTGCCGGATTCTGCTGGCCCCCTGTCATGGCCGTCGTGCGGTTGTCCATGATAATGACCGTAACATTGCCCTTGTTATAGACAACGTCGATAAGCCCCGTGATGCCCGAATGAACGAACGTAGAATCACCAATCACCGCAACTACCGGCTCAAACTTGTCCGTCCCCTTTAAAGCCTTGTTCGCGCCCATAGCGTTCGTGATGCTGGCGCCCATGCAAATGCAGCTGTCCATCATCGAGAGTGGCGGCAGAACGCCAAGTGTATAGCAGCCAATGTCGCCGGTTACTATAGGCTTATACTTCTTGAGCACGTAGAACGAGCCCCTGTGGGGGCAACCCGGACAAAGCGTCGGTGGCCGAGGCAGATCGAGAGCCCCGCCACCCGTTGCGGGCGCATCCTGCGTGAAGATCGAATGATCGCTCGGAATCGCGACCAGCTTCTTCCTCGCCGCCTCTCGCAAGCTCTCGCGCAAAACGTCGGGTAAAAGCTCGCCCTCGCGGGTGAAAATCTCCTTGCCCAAGACATCAAAGCCCGCGGCCAGAAGCTGCTCCTCCATGAAAGGCTCCAGCTCCTCAAGCACGATCAGCTGATCGACCGTCTTGGAGAACTTCTCAACCAACTTGAATGGAAGGGGATTTGTGAATCCCAGTTTCAGGAATGAGGCGCTCGGAATGACGTCTTTTGCGTACGAGTAAGCAATGCTGGCCGTAATGATGCCAATCCTGGCGTCCGGCCCCGAGCCTTGCTCAATGTAATTCAGCGGAGTTTCATTGCTGAACTCCTCAAGTTGCTTCATCCGATTGAGCACCACCGTCCGTCGCTTCCGAGCGTTCGCCGGAATCACGACCCACTTCGTCCAATCGTGCTCAAAGCCCTTTATCTCATGCTCCTTGCGCTCGCCGATCGGGACAATCCCCTTCGAATGCGACACACGCGTCGTCGTCCGAAGCATTAGCGGCGTGCAGAACCGCTCGCTGATGTCAAAAGCCGCAATCGTCATCTCCCTCGCCTCGGCCGAATCGCACGGCTCCAACATAGGAATCAGCATGAACCGGGCAAGATAGCGGTTGTCCTGTTCATTCTGAGAGCTGTGCATCCCCGGCTCGTCGGCCGAGACGAAGACAAAGCCCCCATTTACGCCTGTGTATGAGAAAGTTGACAGTGGGTCCATCGCTACGTTGACGCCAACGTGCTTCATGGCTGAAAGTGCTCTTGCCCCCGCCATTGAGGCGCCCTGCGCAACCTCCACGGCGACCTTCTCATTGGATGACCACTCGCAATATATCTCTTTGTAATGTCTTATCGCCTCGAGTATCTCGGTGCTGGGTGTGCCCGGATAGGCAGTTGCAACATGAACACCAGCTTCCCAAGCGCCCCGGGCGATGGCCTCGTTGCCTGAAAGAAATAGATTTCCCATGTACGCCTCAGATGATTTATGAATCAAAGCTTATATCGGAAGTCAGAATACGTTCTAGTGCTGGGGGACGTTGAATTACTGTCTCGAGATGCTCAGCGAGCAGGACGCCGAGTGCTATCGAGTCGAGCTTGCTCTTGCGGGAATCCGCCCTCGAGACGATGAGTACGGGCTTTCTTGCCCCCACAATTAGGCCCGCAAAGCCCGCCCCTGCAAACATCGACAGCGACTTGCTCAGAAGATTGCCCTCCTCAATCGAGTTAACGATTAGGATGTCAGCATCGCCGGCCAGATCGCTATGGGCGCCGAGCAGCTCCCCCGATTCGTGTGTAACCGCCGCATCAAGTGTCAAAGGCCCATCAACGGTGCAGCCCCGTATCTGCCCGCGTTGCGACATCTTGGACAAGACTGCCGCCTCAATGGACATCGGCATCGCAGGATTGACCGTGTCGGCTGCAGACAGAATCGCGACTTTCGGCCTCTTTATGCCGATTGCGTTGGCCACAATGACGGCATTGGCGACTATCTGAACCTTCTCCTCGAGAGTCGGCGCTATGTTCATGCCAGGGTCAGACATGATCAATAGCTGCGGATGCGTCGCGATGTCATAGACTCCTACATGGCTCAGAATCCGCTTGGTTCTCAGGCCGATCTTCTTGTCCAAGACGGCCCGAAGCACCGCCGAGGTCTGCGCCTTGCCCTTCAACACCATGTCCGCCTCGTCAATGGAGGCGAGCCGAACGGCCTCCCTGGCCGCCGCGTTGGGGTCGCGCACGTCAAGGACAGTGTAATCGCTCTCGGCCATGTCCAAACTCGCCATCAGCGCCAGTATCTTCTCCCGCTTGCCGGTCAAGATAGCGCGAATTAGTCCTGCCTCTGTGGCATCTTGAACCGCTTCTAGTACGTGCTCATCCGCCGCCTCGGCCACGGTGAGTCTCTTTGGACCAATTCGCACTGCAAGTTCCTTGGCTCGCTTGTGCAAGACCTTAAAGTCGGCGATTCTACCGGGTATATCCGAGCCCTGAGCTTCGGTATCCATCAATATGTTCATCCTATCTTTTTGACCTAACTTAATTTCAGCTAATCGGGTATAAAACAAAACTATAGCAAACTCATTGATGGTTCAAGCCAAAAAATCACAGGCGAAATCACAAATAAGCCTTACGCGCCTCAATGCTCAAGGCTTTTAGAATCTACATTTGAGATGAATGACCCGCGGATTGGGCCTCTTGCATAAGACTATGGTTTGATGTTGAAGCGCGGATTGCGGCTGGCGATAAGGTCAGACTCATAGGCTCTTCGATTCTTGACCAGGCGCGCATCTGATTCTGGGCTGAATGCATGGATTTCTATCTGGATGTCTCTATATCCATGTCGCCATAGGTGCCTTGCTAGGCTTTTGCTGTCAGAATGGTCCAGATGTTTCCTGATTCTCCGTCGGAGATTGCTGGCCTCTCCTATATATAGATAGCCAGATGGATCAATGAAAATGTATATGCCAGGACATCTTGGTACAGTATTAGAAGCTTCCACAAGATCCCCCCCATGTAGGTAAAACACACGTCTCCCCCATGAATCAGTAAGGCGCGGAACGAGTTCCGGACGGAGCTTTCTAGTCTTGCGTAATTTCAGAGCTGCCTTCCGGACTATGTAACTGCTCACACCGGGAGCGACGCCCATCGCGATCCGATCGAATTCGGCTAAATGATCGGGGTCACATAGAATTCTGTCCACATTCAGATCATATCTGTCCTGCATGTGGCGGGCCGCAATCTCTGCCACATGTAGAATTTCGCTATAGCAAACACGGATTCTTCTGGTGGCGACAGCGCCGAGTTGACCGGTCTTTCTAAGATTCAGAAGCGCCCAGTTGAGTTCGACCGGCGCGGCATCGGGAAGCTCATTCAAACAACACTGAATGAACCGTCTGTTGAGTCGATTGCAAATCAGAACCTCATCAACGCTGTAGCCGTCATGTGCTAGTCTAAATGCTCGCTCAACGACTGCCAGTAATTGTCTCTCTTCACAACCAGTTTGGTGGCAGTTCATTTATTCTGGTCTTCCGCATTCAGTCTTTCGATGGTCTTGAGTGAGATTTTCCTCTTTTACGAATGCTTAAAGCCGCCTTACGGAGGCGATAGCGGCGTTCTCCTGGTGCTTGTTTCTGAGCTATTTCATCAAATACTGCCTTGTAGGTTGGATTGCACATAATTTGGTCAAGTGTCTTGCCGAGTTTTCGCTTGGCTTCCTCTTTGGCAGCTTCTGATGCCTCGATATATCTTGCATGCTTTATGGGTCTCCGCGGCTTCAGCTTATGCCGCAATCTTCCCGATTTTCGCTCAGCGAACAAAGCCAGATTCAGATCCTCCTCACTGGCGCCCGGCATCCGATTCCTGCATGCCTCAATATATCTTCTATTCAGTTCATCACAAATCACGACGTCATCTTCGCTGTATTCCCCTCTATATATCTCGAGAAATACCTCGGTCGCCAATTGACGCAATTCCCTTCTGAACTCGGCATCAATCCTGATCGCGCCATTCTTGATGCGCTCAAATGCCGACTCGGCGGTCGGCTCGCTGAACTCGATGCCGACCGACCGGCGATTCAATGCTCTTGCGACTGTGCAGGTCGTGCCGCTGCCGAGGAACGGGTCGAGGACGAGGTCGCCCTCGTTGGAGCAGGCCGAAATCACGCGACTCATGTAGGTCTCCGGGATTTGGTTGCGGTGCCCGGGCCGGCGCTCCTTATTTGTGCCCTGAATGCGGCCTAAGTATGGGCCATACCAAACGTCGAGCGGCACACGCAGCCCGGGTCGGCGCGTTTTGCGGGTCCTTTTGTCATTGTAGAGCGACGCGCGGTCGGAGGGCACTAGTATCGCGTCGGGGTTCCAGATTCGCCTCTTGCGATCCTTCGCGAAGTAGAGCACATGGGCCTTCGACACGATGAAGTTCGAGTCGCGGCATTGGCCGAACCTGAAGTGCCAGATACACCAATTGACCATGTGAAGTCCTCGGCTCTTCAGGTGCACCACGATCTCGGCGGCCCAGTCGTCAGGAATGTTGACCCATAATGCGCCGTGAGGCGCAAGGACGCGGATGCAGGCGTCGAGCCATTGGTACGTGAAATCCAAGTAGTCCTCGCGCCTCATATCGTCCTTCCAGTCCGCATATTTGACGTTCCAATTAAAGGGCGGATCGGCGAAGACGAGGTCGATGCTCTCTTCGGGCAGACCGGCCAGCACCTCCCGGCAATCGCCGACATAGACCTCCGTCTGGGGCTCATCGAGGCGGAATCTTGGGGCTGACTTGGTGTCGGCAAAAAGGCCTTTCTTTGGACTCACATTAGCTCCCATCTGGTGCATATAATCAATTGTATGCTACTTGCGGGCTGCGGGATTTTCCACAAGCGATTTTTAAGATAGACAGGTTGGGAAGCTCATCCATCCGTCTTCGCCGAGGCTATCTCATTTTTCAGGGCACTCAGAGATTGCCACGCATCTTCTGGCCGAATAGATTGTCCGGGAATTCGGAGTCGGGCTCTTGGATGAAGAGCGTCTCGAAATTCAGTGATCGAGCGAAGTCGGCTATATGTTTGTATTCATCCTCCGCAATTCGCTTGCCTAGTATGGGATGATCGGCGACCGGGCGCGTCGGTCGAAACTGACCCATGACGCTAACCGCAACCTCTGTCGAAAGGCTCTTTGCGATCCACTCCAGGTTCCGAAGCGTTTGGGCCTCATATCCGGGAAGAAGGAGTAATCGGATGATCATTCCTGACATCGCCAGCCCGTCGTCGTCCAGCCTCAGGGGGCCAACCTGACGCCACATCTGTCTCAACGCCTCGCGCGACACGGAGACGTAATCGGGCGCCTCGGAGAGTTCCGCTGCCGTCTTGTCATCGGAATACCGCGCGTCTGCAAGATAAATATCAACTATTCCATCAAGCAACTCTAGCGTTTCCCGCGATTCATAAGAGCTGGTGTTATAGACGATTGGTAGATTGAGGCCCCTCTGATAAGCCTCTCGCAGGGCATTCAGAACATCAGGCAGAAAATGGGTGGCCGTAACCAAATTGACATTATGACAGCCGGCATTCTGCAGCGAGAGCATCATCTCGCCCAGCTGCTCCGTCTGAATGTTCTTGCCATGACCATCTTGGCTGAATTGATGATTCTGGCAATATGCGCATCTCATCGTGCAATGCGAAAAGAATACTGTGCCCGAACCTCTGCTCCCACTCAGGGGCGGCTCTTCGCCAAAGTGAGGGCCATACCGAAATACCTTTGCGCAAAAACCCGCGCGACAGAATCCCAGCTCGCCGGCCATTCTGTCCACGCCGCACTCTCGCGGGCAGAGGCGACATGCGCGCAGATGCTCATTCAGCTTTTTGATGGCAAGGTCAATTTGCTCGATGCTAGAGATCATCTTGTTTGCGTATTCTCCCGCTCATTCATGCGCCCGTCAATTCCCCGCCACAGCCGGAGTTTGGACATCATATTGTCTTCATCGCCCATTTTCGCTCCGCAAAGACTCCTCGTCTATTGATGCTTTACGATGTGGTCTCAAATGGCTTAACATCCGCCACAGCTAATAAACAGTTTAGGAACTACGATAATGAAACATATATTCTCGCGCAGATGGGCATTTTTGCTCATATTCTTAGCTTTTGCCCTTCTTTTTTGCGGACCCATGTCAAAGCCCTGCAGAGCAGCTTCCTGTGAGCTGTGCTATGCGTTCCCGCAGGATGGAGCCCTCCAATACGACTTGTATGCCGAGGCGTCAATGGCCTCGAAGGTCAGATTCATCGTGAAGGCCAATCTCATTTGGAATTGTCTGGAGAAAGACGGCGGCAAATATCGACTCGAGCTTAGACTTGAGGACATCAATTTGTCGAGAATCTCTGAGGGCGGACTGCCTGAGAAGATGGCCGCACCCGCAACGAGTGTGTCGGCTCAGGTCACAATGACCGAACGAGGCAAGGAACTCATCTTCAAGCCGGAAGCGGATTATCCGGCCAGCCATCCAGTGATGCTCGTTTTGAAGGCGGTTATTCAGACTCTCCCGAGACTGCCGGCTGGCCCGGTGAGTGAGGGTGATACTTGGGCGGAACAGGAAGTTGTGTCTCCTCTACTCTTGATGTCCGACACTGGTCCGACGAGAGTTCTTGAGCGATTTGAATGCGAAGCAGAGAAGGTCCCGTGGCTTTTTTCCAGCGATGCTGTCCTTGATCTATCCTCGAAGACCTCTTCATTGCTCACGGATAATGAGGAGATAGCAGTTTATGGCAGCGGCAAGGGCAAGATGATCTTCTCGGTCTCCAAACAACGTATCAAAGCTATTACGCATCAATCCGAGGCTATCATTACATTCAAAACGCATCCTACGTCAGGAGACGGAGCAGGAGAACGTTCGGTAAAATACATGATGAGACTATCGATGAACCTCATAAATGAGAGAAGCACAAAGAAATGAAAGTCGCATTCTTCGCCGTTTTATCGCCCTGTCCTTCCGGCATTTCGGACTACTGCCATCATCTTCTGCCGGAGCTCAAGAAGCTGACGGATATCGACGTTTTTATCGACGACTATAAAGTGGATGACGAGGCGATCTTGTCCCAGTTTGAGGTCCTGCACTACCTCAATTTTGAGCGACGCTTCAATGCTGGCGATTATGACGCGATCATCTACCAGATGGGCAACGACCCCTGCCACGGGTTCATGTATCATTATATGTTCAACTTCCCTGGGATTGTCGTGATGCACGACTACAATCTCCACCCGTCCAGGGCGAGCATGCTCCGTTCATCCGGCGACGAGTCAACATATCTCTGGGAGCTCCAGGAATGCCTCGGCGAAAAGGGCAGGGAAATAGCGCGGCTTATTTGTTCTGGGGAGCAATACCACGCGCTTTTGAACTCCTTTCCGATGAACGAGAAGGTCTTGAAAAGCAGCGTTGGCGTCATCGCCCATAATCCTTATGTGGCCCAACTTATAGAGCAAAAATCCCCGGATGCGATCGTTCGCTTTGTGAATATGGGCATCCCGAAGAGAAAGCGGCTCTTGAAAAAGGCGAACGCGAGGCGAGCCCTGAACCTCCCGCTCGGTAAGTTCATCGTAGTCGCGCCCGGTTTCGTTGGCGAGCACAAGAAACCTAACGTTGCCCTTGACGCGTTTGCCAAGTTCCTTAAGAAGCACTCAAACGCCCTGCTCCTATTCGTGGGCAAGCCCGACAAGCGCCTTGACCTTCAAAGGCGAATTGACGAGATGGCGCTTTCAGACCTCGCCTCAATTACAGGCTATGTATCGGACGACCGCTTTGACGAATATGTAGCGGCAGCGGATGTGGTCTTGAACCTCAGGACAAATACGCTGCGCGAGACGTCCGGGACAATGCTCCGCGCGATGTCCCTGTCAAAGCCCGTAGTATCGACCAGACTGCTTCAGAATATGCACCTGCCCGATGGTGTCTGCCTTTGGGTCGAGCATTCGACGGACGAGGCGGACGAGCTTGCGTTGCGCCTCGAGTCGCTCTGGTCGAATCCCAAGATGGGTGACGAGATAGGGAAAGAGGCCAAGATGTATATCAATAGCCAGCACTCTCTGAAACAGGCTGCCGAGGGCTACAAGCAGACGATTGATGACATTCTCAAATCGAACATCCGCAAATCCCATCGACGCCTGCGCGATCGGCTGCTCTGGCTTCCAGAGATGAACGATGAGATGCTTGCCGGGGTGTGCGACGAGTCCCTTAAGGAGCCGCTGCAAGAAGAGCTGGAGTGGGCAATGACTGAGCTCGGAATGGGCAAACCGCCCCACTTCTGATGGCGTAGGTGCAATCTAGAGTTTGATTCCCACTTGGCTGGCTGGGTTGAGCTTAGCTTCCGGAAACGACATTGGCCTCCATCCGGTTGCCCGTTTATGGAATCACCTCGCACATAAGCCTTGTAATGTCGGGGCGAAACCGGATAAATACGGGCTATGAATCGACTTCTTGGCAGCGCAGTGAGGGCAGCGGCGATCGTTCTTGGTCGCAGGAAAAGGCGAACGGCAGATCAGGCTCCGAAGAGAATCCTCGTCGTCAAGACGCACGCGATTGGCGATCTTTTAATGGTAACGCCGAGTATTAGGGCGATCCGGCTGCTGTTTCCAGACGCGCACATCTCGGCGCTGACGGGCAAATGGTCGGCTCCTATTCTAGTTGGCAATCCGGATATAGATGAGCTGCTTGAATTTCCGGACGAGGCGCTGTTTGGGCATAAGATTGGGGCGCTGTCGCGGCTTTCCAGGGGATTGCGAGCGCTGCGATTTGACCTTGCAACCATATTCCAGCCTTCCGCGCCCGTGCAGATGCTCATCGCGCTTGCGGGTGTGCCGGAGCGTATCGGTTTTGATTTGAACGGCTCGGGCGCCTCATTGACGCGAGCACTCGCGTGGTCGCCAAACTCCGAACGATTCATCGGCGACTACTATATGGATATACCCAGAGCACTTGGCTTTACTGGCGATGCGCCTCATAGCGTGCTTGCCCTTGCAGACGAGGAGCGAGCCGCCGCGTCTCACAAATATCTCGCACCAAGTCTTACTCAGGACGACAAGATCGTGGCGGTCTGCCCCGGAGGCGGCAATAACCCGCGCGACAGCGTGCCACAGAAGCTCTGGCCGGCGGAGCGATTCGCCCATGTCGCTGAGGTTCTGGCAAGAGAGACCGGCGCGCGGATTCTGCTTCTTGGGGGGCGTGCCGATGTGGACGTGCTGGACGCCGTGGCATCTCATCTTTCGCATAACGCCATCAGGCCAGTTGGGACCTCGTTGCGAGAGCTCGCCTGCCTCATCTCATCATGCGATCTCATTATCAGCAACGATTCTGCGCCGGTGCATATCGCGGCCGCGTTGTCCGTGCCCTGTGTTGCGATTTATGGGCCATCGAATCCGCACGCAGTTGCCCCGAACGCCAGCACGAGCCATATTGTAGCGAGCGAGGCGCCGTGCAGCCCCTGCTATTCTAATGAGCGATTTCCGGGCTGTGCCGAGCCGTATTGCATGGAGGGCATATCTGTTGATACAGTGCTTGAGGCGTCCAGAGCCGCTCTTGGGATTGAGTAGTAATAGGTGGGAAGTTTGAAGATGTTATCAGAACGAAAATTAACATTGGCGATGCTTGTGCTGGCGTTCTGCATTTACGCGTTTCACAGCTCATCGCTGATTGAATACGCTTATGACGATGCGTTCATTTCCTGTCGTTATGCCGAGAATCTCGCCAACGGCCACGGTTTAGTTTACAACATTGGGGAGCGGGTTGAAGGCTACACGAACTTCCTTTGGACGCTCCTTCTCGCCGGAGCTATCAGGCTCGGCACTGACCCAATCGTCTTCGCAAAGGCCTTGGGCATCCTCTTCGCCATTGCCACAATGCTCCTGACGTTTCGCCTCTCCGCTTGGCTGACGGGACGGAACAGTTGGCAAAACGCTCTGCCGGTGCTTTTTTTAGCTTGTTCGGGGCCGTTCGTCGCATGGGCGCAATGGGGCCTCGAGGGCGGCATGTTCACGTTCTTCGCCTTGCTCGGAGTCTTTCTGTTTCTGCGAGGTATAAGTGAGCAAAAGACGCTTGCGCTCGCCTCATTGAGTTTCGCCTGCGCCGCGCTCACGAGGCCGGAGGGCGTCATCTTCTTCATCATCTGCTTTTCCTATTACCTACTTCTAGTGTGGCGCGCAGCGACATCAAAGAGAGCCAGATCGGCTCGGGAAAGCGTGGCTAATGAGGACCTCGCCACGAGTGTGCTCATTCGCCGGCTGCCGCTGCGCTTTGCACAGCTAATCATGCCATTTGTGCTCATCTATGGCGCCTACTACGTGTGGCGATATGCGTATTACGGATATCCATTCCCCAACACATATTATGTACGGATGGCCGGATCATTCTCCGCATACATGGACCAATGGGTGCGAGGCGCGAGATATATCTTTGATTTCATTGTGCAAGGCAGTGGGGCGGCTGTCGTCATTCTGATAGCTCTTCTCTGGCTGGCATATCGCCCGTCGAGGCGCAGCCCAATGGCCTTTCTCTCCCTTTTCTGCGTCATTCCCATCCTCTATTCCCTGCACGTGGGAGGGGATTCTAAGCACTTTTTCAGGCTCCTGATGCCGTATCTGCCCATACTTTACATCCTTGTCGGCCAATCGCTTTACGGAATCTCTCGCCTCGTCTTGAGGAATGATCTCGCCGGGCGAGTCCGGCCTCTCGCTGGAGTTGTCTTTGCCGCTTTTATTGCCTTGCTGCTTGGGTACACGTATTACTTCCCGACCTTCATTTATTTCTCTGGGGGCAATCGCCCCACCCTCAGCTGGGCGTTTATTCGGGGGAAAACGCCGGCGCATGAAGCGGTTCTTGGCTACGAGCGGCAGAAGATGCTGGTCGGAGAATGGCTTCGCAAACACGCGCCGGAGGGAACGACAATTGCGACGACAGTCGCCGGGGTCACGCCCTATTACTCCAAGCTCTATACATACGA